>JAXDQF010000401.1:0-27986 GCA_034668025.1 Gammaproteobacteria bacterium
GGAGTAAAGGCCGTTCTGGAACGAGAAGTCCTCGCGGACCATGAAGGTGAGGTCCGTGTAGTTGTTGACGTACTCGTGCTGGATCTTGTCATTCGCCAACAGGTAGTTGACGACGCCACCCAGGAACACGATATCCGTGCCTGTGCGAATCGGAGCGTAAATGTCAGCAACCGAGGCCGTACGGGTGAAGCGCGGATCGACGACGATCAACCGGGCCTTATTGTGCGCTTTGGCCTCGGTGACCCACTTGAAGCCGCACGGATGGGCCTCGGCCGCGTTGCCGCCCATGGCGAGGATCACGTCCGCATTCTTTATGTCGACCCAGTGATTCGTCATCGCTCCACGGCCAAACGTCGGGGCAAGACCTGCCACCGTCGGACCGTGTCACACACGCGCCTGATTATCGAAGGCCAATACGCCCATGCTGCGCATGACCTTGTGAGTGAGATAGCCGACCTCATTGCTGGAAGCGGAGGCTGCCAGCATGGCCGTAGTCAGCCACCGGTTCACGGTCACGCCTTCGGCAGTCTTCGCGACGAAATTGGCATCCCGATCCTCTTTCATCAGCTTGGCGATCCGCCCCAGTGCATCGTCCCAGGAAATCGGCTGCCACTTGTCGGAACCGGGCGCGCGATATTCGGGTCGCTGCAGCCGGCTCGGACTGTGCACAAAGTCGAGCAGGCCCGCTCCCTTCGGGCACAGCGTCCCGCGGTTGACCGGATGATCCGGATCACCCTCGATGTGGATGATGGAGGCGGTGGCGTTCTTCGCGCCATCGCCCAATCCGTACATCACGACGCCACAGGCAACCGCGCAATACGGACACGTGTTACGTGTTTCCGTCGTGCGCAGAAGTTTGAACTCACGGACTTCGGCCACCGCCGCGGAAGGCGAGAACCCCATGAGCGCCAGGCTCGAGCCGGCAAGTGTGGCGCCCGTTATTTTCAGGAACTGGCGCCGGTTGAGTTCAGTCATGCGAACCCCTGGCCTTTCGCTGGCGTAATTGGTTGCACGGAAGTCTATGCCGCTTGACGCGGTGCCCACAAGCCGGCACGCCGTATGCCGCAATGCAATTCAGCAGGAATCTTCTAGACGAAGCATTTATCGACAAGTGCCATTCAGCGTAAGCTTCCTCGCACGTCGCTGCCGCGATCACCGGAGTCGAATGGTAAGACGGATCTCAGAGCGAGTGATCGGGGTTGGAATGGCGGCGATCGCGGCCATTATAGTCGCCGGCTTCATCACGTACACCCGCTTGCAGTTGCTCAGCGACGCGGCCGGGTGGGTCAGTCGTACCGAGCGAGTTCGATACGCACTGCAGCGTACTTTATCCACCGTGCAGGATGCCGAATCCGCTGTGCGCGGCTATCTGATCACTCACGAGGATCCGTTCCTCGAGCCTTACACGCAGGCGCGTGCTGAGCTCGACTCCAACCTGCTCGCATTGACTGCGCTGCTGGCCGACAGCCCGGCGCAGCTCATGCGCGCGCGGGAGCTCGACCGTTTGGCGCGGGCCCGCCTGGATCTCCTCAACACCACCGTCACTTCGATTCGTGATGGCACCTTCGTCCTGCCCAAGGCGCCGCGTGCGTCGAGTGAAAGCAAGCGCCTGATGGATTCGTTTCGGGCGCAGATTGCTGTCATGCAGTCGTTCGAAGATTCGCGGCTCGCGGGACGGCGGGCGCTTGCAGCGAATGCTCGTTTGACGGCTCTCATCTCCACCGTGAGCATGTCAGGAATCGCCACCGCGCTGGTGCTGTTGCTGATGCTCGTGAGTCGGAGCGCGGCCGCCAAAATCCGCGGCAGTGAGCAATGGCTCGCGACAACATTGAGCAGCATCGGCGACGGTGTCATCGCGACGGATGCCAGTGGCGCCATACGGTTCCTCAATCCCGTGGCCGCTGAGCTGACAGGTTGGTCGCAAGCTGATGCCGAAGGGCGTGCAGTCGACGAAGTCTTTCGCATCGTGGGCGCAACCGACCGGCAGCCGGCAGAAAGTCCCGTCGCACAGATTCTACGTCAATCGACACTGGCCGGGGCCCCCGGCCAGGCCGTATTGATCAGCCGTGACGGCAGCGAGTTCCCCATCGAGGAGAGCGGGGCGCCCATCCGGGGCGACAACGGCGAAATCAATGGTGTGGTGATCGTATTCAAGGATGCATCGGCGGCGCGCGCGGTGCAGGTCGCCCTGCAGGCGAGTGAAGAGCGGCAGCGGCTCGCCCTCGAAGGCGCGGAGCTCGGCGCCCTCGATCACGATCTGCGCACCGGCGCGGCTATCTGGAACGACCGCTTGCACGAGATATTGGGCCATCCCGTGGGATCACAGCTCGATGCCGGAATGATCAACCGGCAAATCGTGGCGGAAGACCGCGAGCAGGTGCGGCGTGCACTGCAACATGCAAAGGCTGCCCACGTTCCGTTTCGCTGCGAGCATCGGATCGTGCGTGCCAATGACGAGGCAGGGCGATGGATTTCTTCCAACGGCAACTACGTGTACGACGACGAAGGGACTGCGATTCGATTCATCGGCGTGGTCAGGGATATCACTGAGAACCGGCGGCTCGAGTCACAGGAGCGCCAGGCACAGAAACTCGATGCCCTCGGAACCCTGGCCGGCGGGATTGCGCACGACTTCAACAACATCCTGGCGGTGTTGCGCGGCAACCTGGCTGTTGTTCGCTCGGAACTGGCCGCGGATCAGAGCATCATGAGCTCGGTAGTCGACATGGAGAATGCCTGCAACCGCGCCACCGCGCTCGTCCGGCAGATTCTGACATTCGGCAGCCGGCAGGATCAGGACAGGAAGGTCCTGCAGTTGGAGACCGTGGTCGCCGAAGGGACGCGCCTGCTGCGCGCCACGCTGCCGGCAGAGATCGAGATTCAGTTTCATGAGCCGGACCTGCTTCCCCCCGTGCTGATCGATCCCAACCAGGTGCATCAGATCATCGCCAATCTGGGAATCAATGCATCGCATGCCATCGGACGCCGGCAAGGTGTCATCGAGGTCCACATGGAGTCGGTCCACGTCGACTCCACGCTGGCCGCCACTTCGCCCGACCTGAAAGAGGGCCGGTACGTTCGACTGCGATTCAGCGATAACGGCGGGGGCATCCCACGGGAGGTGCTGGATCGGATCTTCGAGCCGTTCTTCACGACGAAAGCGCCGAACGCCGGCACCGGGCTCGGCCTGTCCGTGGTGCGCGGAATCATGAAGAACCACGATGCCGCGATCAGTGTCTACAGCGAGCCGAATCGCGGCACTCGCTTTCATCTGTACTTTCCTGCCGTCAGCAGCCGGACCCAGGTGGCTGAGCCCGTCAAGGCAGCGCCCAAACGCGGTCGGGGCGAGCGTATTCTGTACCTCGACGATGAGGAGTCCCTGGTAATCCTCGCCAAGCGGATGCTCGAGCGGATGGGCTACGTGGTAACGGGGTTCAACGACTCAACCAAGGCGCTGGCGGCCTTTCAAACCGCACCCCGGGACTTTGACCTGGTGCTGACGGACCTGTCCATGCCGGGCATGAGCGGCATGGAAGTGTCGCGGCGGATGCTGCAGATCCGGCCTGATATTCCAGTCCTGCTCGCAACCGGCTACGTTCGCAATGAAGATGTGGAGCAGGCGCGGGCGATTGGCATTCGTGAGGTCATCTGGAAGCCCCAGACCATTGGCGAGATGGGTGACTTGCTCGCCCAGCAACTGGAGAAGCTGGTCGCGACCCCTCATTGATCCCGTTGTCCGCCGCCGAGCCCCTCAAACGTCTAAAGGGCGTTCCAAAACCTATCGAGGGATTGCGTCATGAGCGAATTTCTTTTCGTCTATCGCGGCGGTAGCCTGGAGAAGCAGTCTGCCGAGACCATGCAACAGATCATGCAGAAATGGATGACCTGGATGCAGGGCCTGGCCGAGAAGGGCCATCTGAAGGACCGCGGCCATCCCCTGGAGCCGGCGGGGAAGCTGGTGAGCGGCGGCGGCAAGAACATCACCGATGGCCCGTATGCGGAAAAGGACCTGGTGGGCGGTTACAGCCTGATTGAAGCGAAAGACCTGGCCCAGGCCGCGGAGCTGTCCAAAGGCTGCCCGATCCTGGAGCGTGGCGGGCTGGTGGAAGTCCGGCCCATCATGAGGATGTAGCGGGTGCAGACGGGCGACCCCGTCGAGCATCTGTTCCGCCGCGAGTCAGGGCGCATGGTTGCCGCCCTGACTCGGGTCTTTGGATTTCACAACCTGGCGCTGGCGGAAGATGTGGTCCAGGACGCGCTGTGCCGCGCGCTGCAGGTGTGGAAGCACCACGGCATGCCGGACAACCCGTCCGCCTGGCTCATGACGACTGCGAAGAATCAGGCAGTCGATGTTTTGCGGCGGGAGCGGACGGCTCGCACCTTCGCGCCCGAAATCACCCGGCTGCTCGAATCGGAGTGGACTTTCCGTCCCACGATCGAGGCCGCCTTCGGGCCGCATGCAATCCAGGACGACGAGTTGCGCATGATGTTCTCATGCGTCGATCCGCGACTCACCGAGGAAGCCCAGGTTGCATTGATCCTGCACATCCTGTGCGGTTTCAGTGTCGGTGAGATAGCAAACGCCTTTCTGAGCAGTGCTGCCGCCATCGAGAAACGGATCACGCGCGCGAAGAAAGTGTTGGCCAGCGCCACACGACTGTTCGAGCTCGAGGGCGCGGAGGAATTTTGCACACGCCTGTCAGCAGTTCAGCGTGCTCTGTATCTGCTGTTCAACGAGGGTTACCACGGGTCCAACCCTAAAGCGGTGGTCCGCGTGGAGCTGTGTCGCGAAGCAATGCGTCTGGCAACTTTGCTTCGCGATCATCCACTCGCATCCACGCCATCCACGCTCGCATTGCTGGCCCTGATGTGCCTGCACGCCGCTCGAATGCCGGCGAGGGTAGACGAGAGCGGCAGTCTGAGCCTGCTGCCGGACCAGGATCGTTCCCAATGGAACCAGCAGCTCATCCAGGATGGTCAAAGCCTGCTGGAGCGTTCCGCCACCGGCGACGAGTTGAGTGAGTACCACGTCGAAGCGGCGATTGCCTGGTGCCATGCATCCGCACCCACGGCACAGGCCACCAACTGGGCACAGATAGTGACTCTCTATGACACCCTGCTGCGCATCCGGCCGTCGCCGGTGATTGAGCTCAACAGGGCGATTGCCGTTGCGCAGCACGCCGGTCCCGAGCAGGGGCTCACGGCAATTCACGCGATCGCCGGCTGCGAGCGGCTGCGCGCGTATCCTTTCTATCCCATGGCACTCGGCGAGTTGGAATTGCAATGCGGCCGCCACGCGGCTGCGCACCAACACTTCAGCATCGCACTGCCACTCGCCCGCAATCCAACCGAACAGCGATTCATCGAGAGCCGCATAAACGCGTGCAGCGGTCCAACTTGACGAACAATGTACTGTCCCCCTTGGGACCCATTGCGGGCACTATCACTCAACAGGCTACGTGGCACCCACCACCTCGTCCATTCTCACTGCGACAACGAATACTGCGGCTTTCCGGACCGATCAGCAGGCCACGGCGTTGAGCACGAACCGGGCCCTCAGTCGGGGCGCCGGGCAACCTGATCTGGACGCTGACAGGCCCCCTGCAAAGCGGCGCAAGTGGTAGCGTGCTGTTCAGAGTGACCGAAGCAGTAAAGTGCCGCAGGAGAACTGCGGCAGCGTCGCGAACGTACAAGCGCACGTCGCTCATTGCAAGATAGCGTCAACTATGGCTGATCAACCGAATATTCTCGTTCTGATGGCGGACCAGCTGGCGCCGCGAGCCCTCCAGGCCTACGGCGGTCAGATTGCGAGAACGCCGAACATCAATGTGCTGGCGAAGGAGGGCGTCGTTTTCGACTCCTTCTACTGCAACAGCCCCCTGTGTGCGCCCTCGCGGTTTTCGTTCATGGCGGGCCAGCTGCCTTCGAGGATCGGCGCTTACGACAACGCCGCCGAATTCCCGGCCGGGATTCCGACCTTCGCCCATTACTTGCGCAGCGCAGGCTACCAGACGGCGCTGAGCGGCAAGATGCACTTCTGCGGACCCGATCAGCTGCACGGCTTCGAGGAGCGGCTGACCACGGATATCTATCCGGCGGATTTTGGTTGGACCCCGGATTGGCGGCGTTTTGATGAGCGGCCACCGTGGTATCACACGATGGACTCGGTAACCCAGGCTGGCTCTTGCACGCGGACGAACCAGATCGACTTTGACGACGAGGTGGTGGTCGCGGCCCGGCAGAAGCTGTTTGACCTCGCGCGCGGAAAAGACAAGCGGCCGTTCTGTCTCGTCGTGTCGATGACTCACCCACACGATCCGTATGTCATTCCCGGACCGTACTGGAACCGCTATCGCGACGACGAGATTGACATGCCGCGGGTCGCGGACCTGGCCGGGCGGGAAGATCCTCATTCGACGCGACTGCGGCACGTCATCGGGCTCAATCTCGCCAAACCAACGGAAGCGCAAATCCGTGCTGCGCGGCGCGCTTATTACGGCGCCGTTTCCTATGTTGACGACCAGATCGGCACGCTCGTCAACACCCTCGCGCAGGCAGAGTTGGATCGCAACACCGTCATCGTGGTGCTTGCCGACCACGGCGACATGCTGGGAGAGCGCGGCCTGTGGTACAAAATGAATTTCTACGAGCCCGCCTGCCGGATTCCCTTGATTGTGCATGCGCCGGGCCGATTCTCGCCGCGCCGGGTGGTCGGCTCGGCCTCGTTGCTCGATCTGCTGCCAACCTTTGCTGCGCTGGCCAACAATGGCAGTGAGCCCGAGTATGCGGCTCCCATTGATGGTCGCAACCTGCTGCCCGCGTTGGAGGGGCACGAGATACGCGACGAAGTCATCGGGGAGTACCTGGCGGAAGGCGCCGTGGCTCCGATTGTCATGATCCGCAGGGGGCGCTACAAGTTTGTGCATTCCCCCGTGGACCCTGATCAGCTCTATGACCTGGCCGCCGACCCCGACGAGCGCAGCAACCTGGCAGGGCAGGCCAGCCAGGCTTCGATAGTGGAAGACTTCCGGACCGAAGTGTCGCGGCGGTGGGAACTGTCGCAGCTCAACGAAGCGGTGCTGGCCAGTCAGCAGCAGCGCCACTTCGTGTACTCGGCACTTCGGCAGGGACGCTTCCAACCGTGGGATTTTCAGCCTATCCGCGATGCGAGCCGTCTGTATATCCGCAATGACCAGGAACTCAACGATCTCGAAAGCATGGCGCGGTTTCCGCGCCTGGCCTGAGACGCTCGCGTTAGCGCTCCTCGGCCTCGCCTGCGCCGGCGGCACCGAGGCTGCGACCTTGGAGCCCGCCTCCTGCCGCACCGTCAGGATGGCCGATGTCGGCTGGACCGATGTCACGGCCACCACGGCTGTTCTGACCCAGGTACTGCGTGGCCTCGGATACGAGCCGCAGACAACGTTGCTGTCTGTGCCGGTGACCTTCGCAGTCATGAAGGGGGGCAACATCGACATCTTTCTTGGTAATTGGATGCCCGCCCAAACGCGCGATCGCCAGCCCTACATTGACGATCACTCGATCGAGATCGTGCGTGAGAATCTGACGGGCGCGAAGTACACGCTCGCGGTTCCCTCGTACACGTATGAGGCAGGAATCAAGGATTTCTCTGATATCCAGCGGTTCGCGCCGGCACTCAATTCCACGATCTACGGAATCGAGGCCGGCAACGACGGCAACCGGCACATCCTGACGATGATTCAACACAACGACTATGGACTGGGGCGCTTCCACCTGGTCGAGTCCAGTGAGCAGGGCATGTTGGCCGAGGTGGCCCGGGCGGTCGCGGTCCGTAAACCCATTGTCTTTTTGGCATGGGATCCTCATCCCATGAACATGCAGTTCGACCTGCGTTATCTGACCGGTGGAGATGCCACCTTCGGACCGAACTTTGGCGGGGCCAAGGTGCTGACGGTGACCCGCAACGGCTACGTGCAGCAGTGTCCGAATGTCGGCCAACTGTTGCAGAACCTCGTATTCACCACCCGCGGTGAAAGCGAAGTGATGCGGGCGATTCTCATCGAGCACAAGACACCGGATGTGGCTGCCAGGAACTGGCTGGCCGCGAATCCGGCCGTCGCGGCCGGATGGCTTCAGGGCGTTCATACGTATTCGGGTAAGCCTGTCAGCGCGCACAGCGGCGCGGAAGCGACCAGGGGCGTGGCGCAGCGCTTCGAGAATTGGCTGACGGATCACAAGCTGCCCGTGGGTGAGGCGGTCGCGGTAGGAATCGAGTGGGTGAAGCTGCACGGTGCGGCGGTGTTTCGAGTTACCGGGACGACTTTCGGGGGCGCCATAGGCTTTGTTTATAAGATGTTGCGCGCGGTGCCGCCGATTCTGATCATTCTCGCGACGGCCGTATTCGCTTGGCGGATGCAGCGCTCACTGGCCCTGGCGACCTTCGTAATTGCGGCATTGCTGTTGATCATGAACCAGGGCTACTGGCAACAGACCCTGGAAACGCTCTCGCTGGTGCTCGTCGCGACCCTTGCAGCGACTGCTGTCGGGGTGCCGCTGGGGATCGCATCTGCGCGCCGTCCATCGCTTGCCGCGGCGCTGCGTCCTGTGCTGGACCTGATGCAGACGTTGCCCACTTTCGTATACCTGATCCCGACACTGGTTCTGTTTGGTCTCGGCGTGGTCCCCGCATTGATATCGACTGTCATATTTGCTCTGCCGGCCCCGATCAGAATGACCCAACTCGGCATTGCCAGCGTACCGCGCTCACTCGTCGAGGCCGGCGAAGCCTTCGGCGCCACCCGCTGGCAGATGCTGCTCAAGGTGGAACTGCCCAGTGCATCCCCGCTAATCTTTGCGGGCATCACCCAGTGCATCATGTTGAGTCTGTCGATGGTTGTCATTGCCGCACTGGTGGGCGCCGGGGGACTCGGAGTACCCGTGGTCCGCGCATTGAATTCAGTACAGGTCGGAATGGGCATCGAGGCGGGAATCGCCATTGTGCTGCTGGCGGTGATTCTCGACCGGATTACGCGTAGAGGACCTGCTTCGAAATGAAGGCGATCAACGAGCCCGCCAGGGCGGTGGATGTCGTAGCCGATGTCCTGGTTCAGGAGGCTGAGATACAGCCACTGCTACAATTCATTGATGGCTATGGCATCCTCATCCTGGCCACCACGGGCCGGTATTTTCACGTTCCCTATCGCTCGCTCGTGCCACGGGGAATCGGTAATCTGTTGGTCGCAGGCCGCTCCATAGGCGGTGATCGGGTGTCGCATGCCGCGGTTCGGAACATGATGTGTTGTGCTGTCAGCGGGCAGGGGGCCGGAGTGGCTGCAGCCGTGTCATTGCAGACCGGGAAGCCGTTCGACAGGCTGGACATCGAAGCGGTGCAAACGGAATTGCGGCGGCAGGGCGCCCGGATACAGTGACTCGTACTTACGACTACATCATTGTCGGCGCGGGCTCCGCCGGCTGCATTCTCGCGCATCGGCTCACGGAAGGGGCCAAGTACTCCGTTCTGCTGCTGGAGGCGGGCGGGACAGACGATGCCTTGCGCTTCAAAGTGCCGATCGGGTACGTCTATACGTATTACGACCGAAAATCCAACTGGATGTATTCCCTGCAGCCCGAGAAGGAGCTCAACAACAGGACACTGTATTGTCCCCGCGGCAAGGTTCAGGGGGGCAGCGGTTCCATCAACGCCCTGATCTACATCCGGGGCCAGAAAAGTGACTTTGACGAATGGGCCCGGCTCGGCAATGCCGGGTGGGCTTACGAGGACGTGCTGCCTTACTACAAGCGCCTCGAGTCCCATCCGCTGGGCAACACCGAGTATCACCGGGCCAACGGGCGTGTGCACATCACGCAGATGAAGAGTGAGGCCCACCCGATCTGCAATGCTTTTCTCGACGCCTGTGAAGGTTTCGGTTATCCCCGCAATGACGATTTCAACGGTGCCTCGATGGAAGGCGCCGGGATCTATGACATCAACACGCACGGTGGCCTGCGGGACTCCAGCAGCCGGGCGTATCTGCAGGAGGCGCTGAACCACACGCAGCTCACCGTCGAACATCATTGCATGGTCGATCGGATCGTGTTTGACGAGCAGAAAAGGGCGACCGGCGTATCTTTTGTGCAGGGCGTAGAGCGACGCCACGCCAACGCCAGCAGGGAAGTCATCATCGCAGCCGGCGCGGTCGATACGCCGAAGTTGCTGCAGCTCTCGGGGGTCGGTGACCCGGATCTGCTGCAAAAGCACGGCATCCCCGTGACCCACGCATCCCCGGCGGTGGGCAAAAATCTGCAGGACCACATCTGCGCCAGCTATTTTTACAAGGCCAACCGCAAGACGCTGAATGACGACTTCAGCAGTTGGATCGGCAAGGCGCGGGCGGGACTGCAGTTCCTGCTGGCGCGCAAGGGACCGCTGGCCATGAGTGTGAACCAGGCGGGGGGCTTTCTCAAAAGCGACGCCGGGCAGGCCCATCCCAACATTCAGCTGTACTTCAATCCACTGTCGTACGAGATCCCCAAGAACGGCTCACAGGCTCTGCGACCCGAGCCCTACTCGGGATTCCTGCTGGCCTTCTCGCCGTGCCGGCCCACGAGCCGCGGCACTGTCGAGATCGCCTCCAGCCACGTGAGCGATGCGCCCCTGATCCGGGGCAACTACCTGACGACCCAGAAAGACCTCGACGAGGCTGTGAAGGGCAGCCAGCTCGTGCGCAGGATCATGAGCTCTCCGGCATTGCAGGCGATTACGGTTGCGGAAACCAAGCCCGGAAAGCTCGTGCAGACGGAAGCCCAGATGTTGGAATACTTCCGTGCGGAGGCGGGGTCGATATATCACCTGTGCGGCTCGTGCGCCATGGGGGCCGATCCGGCAACCTCGGTCGTTTCCAGCCGGCTGAAAGTTCACGGTCTCGACAACCTGAGGGTTGTGGATGCGTCGATATTTCCTACCGTCACGTCTGGAAATATCAACGCGCCAACGATGATGGTCGCCGAGAAGGGAGCGGCAATGATCCTGGATGATGCCGGGACCTGGTGAGGGCGGGGCGGGCCAGCGTGGGTGTCATGCGGCGCGGGGTTTGCCGCGCAACAGCGTCAGCGCCAGGCCCGCTGATGCGAGCATCAGGAACAGGCTGACTGCGTTCAATACCGGGCTGGCACCCTCACGCATCCGCCCGTACATCATGACTGTCAGCGGCGCATCCGCCCCTACCAGCATGAGCGTCGTATTGAAATTCTCAAACGACATCAAAAACGAGATGGCGGCTGAGCCGATCAAAGCAGGGCGCAAATAGGGCAGTGTGATTGTCCTCAACACCGCGAAATGCGTGGCCCCCAGGTTCAGGGCTGCCTCTTCCAACGTAATATCGAATCGCTTCAGGCGCGCACTGATCATCAGCGTGGTAATGGTGGCGATGTACGAAAATTGACCCAGCACCACCAGCGGCAGTCCCGGCCGCAGAAACTCCAGATCCAGGCCGAACAGATCATCCGCCAACTCAGCCACCCTGCTCGAGAACGACAGGATGGAGATACCGAGGATCACTCCGGGGATCACCAACGGCGTCAACATCAGCACGGATAGCACCTGTTTTCCGGGGAAACGGTACCGCTCCATCAGGAAGGAGTTGGCGGTCCCGACCGTCACGGACAGTATGGTGACCCACACCGCGACAGTGACGCTCGTCCAGATGCTGCCGAGCAGGTCGGGGTCATGGAACAAACCAACGCGACCGGTTGCAGCACTGCCGGTAAACCAATCGAGCGTGAATCCGCGCCATGGAGGGGCGGGATAGTTCGCATCGTTGAATGCGAAGATGCCCACGATCACCAGGGGCAGGAATAGAAATATCAGAAACGATGCGACGTACAGCACCGTTGCGGTCCGAAGCCACGCCGGACGGGGAAGTGATGCGATCATGAACGCCTCATCACATCGACAAACCGCTGCCCGCTCAGGCGCAACCCGAGCGCCACGATCCCCGTAGACAACCCCAGCAGCAAAAAACCGAACGCGGCGCCCTGTTCCCAGTTGAACCTGACAATGAACTGGGTGTAGATGAGCTCGGTGAACCACTGAGAATTCTTGCCACCCAGCAGGTTGGGCGTCAGGTAATTGCCCAGGGTGAGCATGAACACCACGATGCAGCCGGCCGTAATACCCGGCGCTGCATGCGGAATGACAATGTTCCGCAGGGTTGCGAAGCCGCTGGCTCCCAGATCGTAGGCCGCCTCAATCAGCGAGTTGTCGAGGCTCTCGAGGCTGCTCACCAGCGGGACCACCATGAACAACAGCGAGGTGTAGACGAGGCCCGTGAGAATGGTGGCATCGTGATACAGAAGCTCGACGGGAACGGCAGTGAGCCCGAGCTTCACCAGCAGGCCGGGGAGCACACCCGACTCGCGCAGGAGAATCAACCAACCGAGCGCGCGAACCGTCTCACTGACCCAGAATGGGATCAGACACACCACGAAGAGCAGCGCACTGGCGCGGCCGCGCGCCACCTTGGTGATCACCCAGGCAATCGGGAAAGCCACCAGCAGAGTGAGTGCCGTCGCCACAATCGACATGAGGGCTGTGCGGACAAACACCTGCCAGTACAGCGGCTCGGCGAAGAAGGTTCCGAATTGGGAGAGGCTCGGCTCGTAGACGTGCGGCGCTACGCGCTCACGCAACGACAGCAGTGCCAGTTGCACATGAGGCAGCACAATGAGTGCGAACAACCACAGCAGCGCCGGCGCCAGAAGCAAAGTGAGTACCAGGCGACGCTGCCAGACACGGCCGGACACGGGGTCTGAAATCTCAGGCATGGGGTCCGCCATGTCCTGAAAAGCAGATGGCCCGTTGCGGATCAAAGCTGAAATAGATCCGCTCGCCCACCTTCAAATCAGCGAACCGGCCGGTCTGCGGCAGGGCGACCCGGAACTCGAAGCGGGTCAGGTCTTCCTGCAGGAGCACAGCCGAGTTGGCACCATCGAACAACAGGGCCTGCACTTTTCCAACGTAGCGCGCCTGATTCTGCGGCAGCAGCGATTCGTCCCGTTCCAGTGCCGCGGCCTCGGGGCGGACAAAGGCTTCCACGTGCCCACCGACAGCCATCTGGCCGCTCTTGCGGGCACGAACGGTCCACCCATCCGCCGTCTCGATTTCGGCAATCTCGCCATCCAGGCTCTTCAGTCGCCCGAAGATCCGATTGTTGGCGCCTACAAAGCTCGCCACGAAGGCAGTCGCCGGCTCGTAATAGAGTTGCTGCGGCGTGCCCACCTGCTCGAAGTGGCCGTGGTTCATGACAGCGACGTGATCCGAGAGCACCAGGGCTTCGGACTGATCGTGCGTGATGTACACGAAGGTGGTCCCGAAGGCTGCCTGCAATTGTTTGAGCTCGATCTTCATGTGCTCGCGCAGCTTCAGATCCAGCGCACCCAGCGGCTCATCCAGCAAAAGCAGGGTGGGCTCGAGCACCAGGCTGCGGGCAATGGCCACTCGCTGCCGCTGGCCGCCGGAGAGTTGATCGACCCGCTTGGAGCCGGCGCCCGTCAGACCTACTCGCTCCAACATGGCAGCGGCGCGGCTCATGCGCTCTGCTTTGGGAACACCGCGACGCGCCAACCCAAACGCCACGTTCTCGCCAACCGACATCATCGGAAACAGGGCGAGCTGTTGGAACACCATGTTGACTGGACGCCGATTGGGCGCAACACCGCGCATGTTGCGCCCACCAATAATGATGTCCCCGCCATCAGGCTCAATGAACCCCGCGATCATCCGCAGCAAGGTCGTCTTGCCACACCCGGAGGGTCCGAGAATCGAGAAGAAGCTGCCCCGCTGAACGGCGAATGACAGGTTGTTCACGGCCAGATGACCGGCGAAGTTTTTCAGGAGCGCGGCGCACGACAGGTCAGGCGTGCTTTGCGACATCGCGGCGCTCAATTGGCCGCCTTGATGCGATCGAGAATACGACCTTCCATCGCCTCGAGACCGGGAGGAATAGCGGGATACCAGTTGATGCCACTGAACGCCCCACCGGGGAAGCTTGCGTTGAATTGCGCGCGCATCGTCTGATCGACCAGATCCTCAGTGCCCCGAGCGGCGCTCCAGTTGCCTACTTTGCGGGTGATGCGGGCCGCGATCTCGGGCCGCATGGTGAAATTGATCCACTTGTAGGCACCGGCATCATTGCGTCCCTTGTACGGCAGGGCGAAGGTGTCGAGCCAGCCCAGGGCGCCGGACTTCGGTACAACATAGCGGATGGCGGGATTCTCGCGATTGAGCGTCCAGCCGCCGGTGTCCCACATCATGGCCGCGACCACTTCGCCGGAACGCATGCCGTTCAAAAGCTGATCGCGATTGTCGAAGAAGAAGCGCACGTTGGACTTGCAGGTGGAGAGCATTTTACCGACGTCTTCCATGAGCGCCTCATAGGCTTTGGGGTTGTCATAGAGCGCGAACGGATCTTTGCCCAATGCGAACGCGAATGCCATCAGCGTGGGACGGCGCAGTCGCATCGAAGTCTTCCCCTTGAGATCCACGCGGCACAGGTCGCCATAGTCAGCAATCGTCGTGAATTTGCTGTTGACAACCAGACCCTCGGATCCCCACAGATAGGGGAGCGCATAAAGCTTGCCGTCCAACGTCGCGATCTTCTGGGTTATCGCCAGGATCTCGGGCCGGAATTGCTGCAGGTTGACCTGCGTGAGATCGATGGGCTTGTAGAGCCCGAATTCGCGCTGCACGCCGGTGATGCGGTCCTGGGAAGGTTGGGCCAGATCGTACCCGGCGCCGCCCGTGGCGTGCAGCTTGGAGATCATCTCCTCGTTGTTCGACAGAGTGAGCTCGACGTGGATACCGGTTTCTTTCTCAAAGTCGGCCGCCACATCCGCCGGCACATAGTCGGACCAGGTGATGATGCGCAGGCGCCTGGAGCTGTCGACACGCGAGCAACCGCTGAGAAGCAGGCACAGGGTCAACGCCCCGACGAGACAGCTTTTCCCCCACACCATAGTTGATCGCTCGAGCTCTCAGGTGACGCCGACCGCGCGCGCCTGGTCCTGGAGGATTGTCCGCGAAGCCCAGAAATAGTGGAAGGCCGACCAGAATCCCGTCGGCGCAAGGCACAGCAGCGCCA
This sequence comes from Gammaproteobacteria bacterium, assembly GCA_034668025.1. Lineage (GTDB taxonomy): Bacteria > Pseudomonadota > Gammaproteobacteria > Steroidobacterales > Steroidobacteraceae > 13-2-20CM-66-19. The sequence goes on from JAXDQF010000401.1 coordinate 15,117, forward strand.
TCCGCAACGAAGCTGCATTCGCCACGTGCCCCGGCGCGAACAGGTCGCTCAGGAATCCCACCAGCTGCGGCGCAATGATCAGGTTACCAACGTTGGCAACCAGCAGGGTCACTGCACAGTACTGCGCCCGCATCCGACACGGGGCGAGGTTGTTCAACACGCCGAAGCACGGACCGATGTAGAAGTAGATCGAGGGAATGAAGATCCACAGCATCACCTTCGCCAGCGGCAGCGAGTGGGTAAAGATCATGATGATGGAGGGAATCGTAGCGACGGCAATCACACCGCCCATCAAATACATGATCCGGCGCGGGCTGTGCATCCTCGGCAGGCCCAACAGCCAGCCTGTCAACACGGTCGCGCCGATACCGGCAACGAGGTGAATCGGTCCGGTGATGTGTCCCGCCTCACCGGCACTGATGCCGTAGTTGCGAACCAGGAATGTCGTGATCCACCAGACCAGTCCCCAACCCCAGAGCGCAGTGACCGCGCTTCCGAGCATCAGGTGAACCGCCGATCGCTGGCGCCACAGGTACGCCATCGTCTCGGCAAGAGAGGGCATGGCCGCGCTGGCGGCGGCATCCAACTGGCCCCGACGCGGCTCGCGGATGGTGAAAAAGACAAACGCGCCGAACACGACGCCCGGGATGCCCAGCGCGAGAAACACCGCGCGCCAGCCATATGCATCAGCTATGCGGCCGGCAAGATCGGCGCCGACCCATGCACCAATGGGAGCCCCTAGCGAAAAAATAGTTAGCGCCATGGGCCGGCGCAGCGGCGGGAAATAGTCCGCGAGAATGGAAGTGGCTGCGGGTGTGCCGCCGGCCTCGCCGATCCCCACCCCGATGCGGGGCAGCAGCAGCTGCCAATAGCTGGCCGCGCGGCCGCAGAGCACCGTCATCGCCGACCACACGATCAGCGAGACCGCAATGATGTTGCGTCTGTTGACTCGATCTGCGAGCAGGGACAGGGGAATGCCGAAGGACACGTAGAACAGGGAGAGCGAGACCCCGGTCAGGAACGCAATGCCCGAATCAGTGAGCTTCAGCTCGAGGCGGATGGGTTCCAGGACGGTCGAGATGACGTACCGGTCGGCAATGCTGACCGTGTAGACCAGGCACATGACGATCAGGACATACCAGCGGGCGAGTGCTGAGGTGGATGTCTTGGCCGGGGTGGACTCTAGCGTGGCCACTTCTATGTTCATGCCCCGACCATACCAAAATAACAGCCGAGCCGGTGCGCAATGTTATTTCTCATGACTATTATATAAGTACATGAAATAACTGGCTTTTGAATATAGGCGCCATGGAGTTTGCCATGCCGAAGAGCCGCGGCTTGGACATGTTATCGTTGGCGCGGGGAAACGAAGAGACAGCGCCATGAATGCACCCGGGACCTCTCTCGATCAGATCAAAAGCACCGTGATTGATCTGGCAATCCGCTTCGGACCCAAGGTGCTCGTGGCGATTCTCATTCTGTGCGTGGGCTTCATGGTGGCCCGCATGGTCAGCCAGTGGCTGACGAAGGCGCTGAGCCGCATCGAGTTGGAACCCCCGGTGCGGGCACTGTTGGCCCGCATCGGTTGGCTACTGACCTTCGCGTTGTTCCTGGTGTTGGCGCTGCAGAATCTCGGCGTCGAGCTGCTGCCGCTGATTGCCGGCGTCGGTGTGGCAGGAGCGGGGTTGGCCCTGGCCACTCAGGGCGTACTCAGCAACCTGGTGGCGGGACTGTCCATCATCTTCGCCAAACCGTTCCGCGTGGGGGAGTACATTTCAATTGTGGGCGAGGAGGGGTTGGTTCACACCATCACACTCTTTACAACAACACTGACTCACCCGGATCGCTCGCGCGTGGTCATCCCCAACCGCAAGATCGTCGGCGAAATACTCCACAACTTCGGGACCGTGCGCCAGCTCGAGATCGTGGTCGGTGTTGCGTATGACACTGACATGAATGCCGCGGTTGCGGCGATCAGCACCGTGCTGCAGGCCAACTCGCGGGTGTTGCGCGATCCGGCGCCGATTGTTCAGACGTTGCTGCTGGGCGACTCGTCAGTGAATATCGGAATACGCCCCTGGGTCGACGTCGCGGACTATCGCGCGGCGCTGGGCGAGATCAACCAGGCGGTGTTGGAAACCTTCCGCAACCGCGGAATCGTGTTGCCGTTTCCGCAGCGCGAAGTACGACTCATTGAAAACTGACGCAGCCGGGCTCCGCGCGGCCCCAAAGCGCCACAGGCGACCCGCAGAGGCGCAGCCGGCAAAAACCACGCGTTTTGCCGGCGTGTTAGGACCCGGGCTCCGCGCGGCCCCGAAGCGCCGCAGGCGCCCTGCATGGGCGCAGCCGGCAAAAACCGCGCTTTTTGCCGGCGTGTTAGGACCCGAGCTCCGCGCGGCCAGTGCCGCGCCAATCAAATCAGAGTACTTCGAAGATGTTGTAGACGGGCCCATCGGGGCGCCGATGTCCCATGCCGATGGCAACTACGCGGTTGATCCAGTCGTACCTGGTTGCCGAGGTCTCGAACAACGGCTGCGAGCGAAGGTAATAGCTGGACGCATCCACAGCTTCGCCACGGGTCATTCGCTGCATCACATCGACGGGACCGTGAACCAGGCCCCTGTAGGTCATGGAGATCAGAGCATCATCGTCTGTCTTCAAATTCACCCGGACATCCAGCGTGATCGCGCCGTCACCGCGGACCGTTTGCCAATCGCTGCCGCCATCGAGCACTTCACCTGACAAGCGCTGGCCTTCAAACCGGCCGCCGATGATCACACCGGTCCTGCGGTAACCGCCCGGCGTCGGGCCCACAACGATGTGCGGCCGAACATCCAGCCGCATGACGAACAGCGGCTGCGTGCGCACGCTCTTGAGAACTTCAGGCAGGTTGTCAGCGAGGGGAGAACCCATATGATACCTCAACGACCGCCGTTGATGATTTCGCCAAACAGATCCTTCTGTTCGCGCGGCGGCGCCCGCCAATACGGCGGGGGTGCGAAAACCTGGCCACCCAGCTTTGCAGCCGCGTGCCACGCCCAGCGCGGGTCATAGAGCATTCCGCGTGCCAGCGCGACCAGGTCGGCTTCGCCACTGGAAATGACGCCCTCCGCCTGTTGCGCCTCGGTGATCAGGCCCACCGCCACCGTGGTGAGCCCGGTGGCTGCCTTGATCGCCTTGGCAAAAGGCACCTGGTAACCCGGCGTGACCGGTATTTTCTGCAGCGGTGAGATGCCGCCCGATGACACATCGATCCAGTCGGCGCCGCGTTTTTTCAGCTCGGTCGCATAGGCAATGGACTGTTCCAGGTCCCAGCCGCCCTCGACCCAATCCGTGGCCGACAGCCGCACGCCGATGGGCTTTTCTTTCGGGAAGGCTGCACGCACGACCTCGAATACCTCGAGGGGATAGCGCATGCGGTTCTCGAGCGAGCCGCCGTATTCATCCGTGCGCCGATTGCTGATGGGTGAAAGAAACTCATGTAACAAATAGCCGTGCGCCGAGTGGATTTCCAGAGCGTCCAGTCCCAGCGCCACCGCGCGTTTAGCTGCCGCGGCAAATGCTTTGCGGATTCGATCGAGTCCCGCTGCATCCAATGCGCGCGGCTCGAGCTCGCCGTCTTTCTGCGCAATGGCCGAAGGGGCGAACGCCTCCCATCCGCCTTTGGAAATGGGGATTTGCTGTCCGCCATCCCACGGCACATCGCTCGAAGCCTTGCGGCCGGCATGTGCCAACTGCATGGCAACACGGATTTTCGAGTAGCGCCGGATGGCTGTGATCACGCGGGCAATAGCGGCCTGCCGATCGTCATCCCAGATCCCGAGGCACCCTGGGGTAATCCGGCCGGCAGATTCGACAGCTGTGGCTTCGATGCACACCATTGCGGCGCCCGACATTGCCAGGCCACCGAGATGAATCATGTGCCAGTCGGTCGCGAGGCCCTGCTCGGCGGAGTACTGGCACATGGGGGAGACGAGAATGCGATTCGGGAGAACGAGATTGCGGAGAGTGATCGGCGAAAACACAACGCTCATTACATTTCCAATGCACCGGGGAAAGTCGGCCGGCATTGTGCGCTATTACGCCGGCCCGAGAATCTCTCGTTAGAAGGTCTTTGACAGTGTCAGACGGACAGCCAGGGGCTCCAGCGGATGCACATGCAGGTCCGGAACGCCGTCCGCCGGTTCTCCGCGCAGACGATCGATGTACCAGAACTCGGCCGCATTGGCGTGCCGGTTCAGAATGTTGTACACCCCCAGGCCTGCGCTCCAGTCCCTGGCGAAGGCGAATTTCAGGTCCGCGTTCCATTCCCCGTAACCACCGCTTTCGATCCGATCGTCTGCGGACAGGGGTTCGCGGCCGAGATAGCGGTATTCCAAGCCGCCACTCCATGCACCGAGATTTTTCACATAAACGTTAAATGAGCCGGTAGCGAAGGGCGCATTGGGTAGATAGCGGCCGACGTGGCCGGTGCCATCATCGAAGTCGGTCGTGAAGCGCGCGTGGTCACCCGAGTAGCTGGCATAAAACTCGAGCCACCTCAGCGCCTGATAGGTCAGATTGATCTCGTATCCGTAGCGGCGGCTCGCAGGTCCCGCACCATCTTCGCCCGCGTCCGGATCGTAGGTTGTCTCTGATTCTGCATCCAGGTTGAAGATCGCGAGGGTGACAGCAACCTTGCCGCCCGCGAGCTGTTGCCGCACTCCAAATTCCTCACCCTTCTGCCGAGCAATCAAAGGTGCGCCGGCCTGTCCGGTCGCAGCAGCTTGCGTGACACCCCGGAGGTCATCGCTGTGGAATCCGCGGCCCGCGCTCAAATACAGCTCCGTGGTTGCAGCGGGTGTGAAAATGAGGCTGATCTTGGGCTGAAACAGCGACTCGCTGGCGGTCCCGGAGTTGGTGCCCGAATCGATGCCGTGGATGTGGTCTTCGCGGACGCCAACAACGGAGCGAAACCATGGGGTCCAGTGGGTAGTGGCCTGTGCGTACGCGGACAGGTTCAGCAGATGCACATGATCGGTTTCGCTGAAATCCAGGGGATCCTGGCTCGCGGTCAGGACAACACGGCCCGCTGTCGGCAGGCGTGACAGGTCGTTGATGTCATAGCGAAGTCGAGCACCACCGAGCCATTCAGTGGTGATTCCCGCTATTTGCGTGGGTAATTGATAGCTCACACCACCCCCGGTGATGTAGCGGTTCTCTGTCTGCGCCTCTTGATCGCCGTTAACTGGATCTGTCAGAAAGTGGGTGAAGTTATTCCACAGCGTCAGCTGCGTGTTCACCACGTACGCGTTCGCATCGAGCTGACCATCACCGATGGAAGCATGGTACTGACTCGAGAGACTCCACCGCTGTGCCCGACCTCCATCGCTCGGATCGAGTGTTCCGAAGCGTCCGATCAATCCTTCCTGTATGGCTCTCTGCGGCTGATCCGTCGTGGCATTCCACAGACCGTGATAGAACATTCCTGTCAGCGAGACACCATCGTGTTCGTCGCCATTGCTGTAACGCAGTACCGCGTTGACCTTCCGTTGATCATCGGAGCTGTCCCACGGGCCGTCGTAGTGCTGAAGCTCCAACGCGCCCAATACGTTGCCAGTGCCGACGGCCACCGATCCAGCCGACAGCATTCGTTCGAATCCGAAGTTTCCTCCAGTTACATTGATCTGATCGTCAATACGGTTGAGGTAGCTCAGGTGAACCGAACCCACGGAGGCGAAATCGCCTTGATTGGCGTAATACGTGCCCTTGGTGAACTTGATGTTCGTGGCCAGCTCCGGAATCATGAAGTTGAGATCCGTGTAGCCTTGGCCGTGCGCATGCGTCGGGTTGTTCACCGGCATGCCGTCAACTGATACGGCGAGGTCTGTGCCGTGGTCCAGGTTGTAGCCGCGCATCAGGTATTGATTGGCCTTACCTTCGCCGCTATGGGAGGTCACCTGCAAACCTGGAACGGTTTCCAGCAATTGGCCGGGGCGATAGGCGGGGGTCAACGCCAACTCGTCGTTGACGACGATGCCTTCGCTTGCTGTGCTGGTGTTTCCTATCAGCTGGCGGCGTTCGGCTGTTACGACGACTTGTTCCAGGGGGTCGTCGTCCGCTGCGGCCGCACTTGCGGCGGCCACAACGTATGAGAGCGCGACCCAGATCGATGATAACTTGCGCACTCGTCCTCCTGACCAGACCTTCGGAGGGGCGGCGCGGGGGAACCGGGATCAGTCACGTGACCCAAGCATGCGCGACGACGACTCCAACACTGTCGTCGCAGCGGTTGCCCGGCAGTCAGCGGCGCTCCCCGGCCGGTAACAGGACGACGGCGCGAGGCAGGTATCCTGGCTCCCGGGTCGTTGCGTTCGTCCCCTTCCCAAGGCCGTGGCCTCAGTGGATTCTCTGACGTTCGCTCGCCGGTTACAGTTGCGGGGGCAGCCGCGGTTTCACACCGCGTTCCAATTCAAATCCCTTGCGGGAACCTTGCGCGTGCCGGGGATCATACTGATAACTGTCAGCGGGTCAATCCGACTCCCGGTCACCGTACGGCCGGGAGTCGGACCGGGAACCGGGAACATCAACTCGAGGAGCAGGCCATGATCATCGACCACATCGGGCTAGCCGTCAGCGACTACGACCGCAGCAAGCAGTTCTTCACCCAGGCGCTGGCGCCACTGGGCATCACGCTCGTGATGGAAGTGGAAGGGTGGGCCGGACTGGGGCGCGGCGAGAAACCGGAGTTCTGGTTCGGAGCCCACACGGGCCCACAACAGCCGATGCACCTCGCGTTCGTGGCGCAGAGCCGGGAGCAGGTGAGAGGGTTTTACGCAGCGGCTCTCGCCGCCGGCGGGAAGGACAACGGGCCGCCGGGCATTCGGGAGATCTACCACCCGAACTACTATGCGGCGTTTGTTATTGGGCCCGATGGGCACAATGTTGAAGCGGTGTCGCACGCGGCGGAGTAGTCCGCGGTTTTTCGCCGGCCGTGTCTGCGGTCCGGGTTGGGCCGCAGACTGGCGTGCCGCCGTAGACGGGTGTGGCGCCGCGTTAGATCCACTTGAAGCCGTGAGCCAGGGCGAAGAAAAGCACTGCGGTGATTCCGATCACACACACGTTTAAAAAGCGCTCGCAGTGGCGATACACCAGATCCCAAGAGACGCAATCGCGTCGCATGGCGTCCATGCTGCGCTTCATTGAGGCCAACTCCGTCTCGAGACTGCGAACTTGCGCCCGCAATTCCGAAGCGTCCAACTGGACGCGGACGACACTGGACTTCCCCAGCGAGATTTCAGACTCCAATCTGTAGAACCGCGCTTCGTACATAGCATCTTACTCCAACATCAGTTTCGGTCGCAGTTTATCTTTTCATGCAAGTCATTTGAACTGAAACTCATACAGACACGTGACTCCACCACGCACAAACACCGTAAGCGCGCGTGCGCGATACATGACGTGCGAGTCTTACGGTGATTCAGACGCTGAAGCGTATCTCGTGGCTCAAAAAATAGACGAATAAACGCGATTTTGTCTGTTGAAAAGCGGGAAGAAACGGACCAAAGTTAGGTCATGGATACCATCGTGCTGACATTGGACGAGGCGGAACAGAGCCTCGCGGGGCTCATTCGGCAAATGCGGGCGCATCGCGGATATGTGGTTGTAAAGGACTGCGAAGGGCCTTTGGCCTATTTGACGCTTGCCGTGCGCCCGGAAGACTGGAAGGACACGGACTCGCGGGCGTTCAACGGGCGACCAGGACAACGCATGGTGACGAGCGAAGAGATTTACGAAGAGCTTCGGAATTCGCTGCCGTGATCTATCTCCTCGACGTCAATGTGCTGTTGGCAGCCAGTTACACGTCTCATTACCTCCACGAACGCGCAGATGGGTGGTTGAAGTCGGTGACGGAAGCGGATACCTGCGCGCGCCTGGCAACTTGCAGCGTCACAGAGCTTGGCTTCGTGCGGATTGCCTGTGGTGGCGCGAATCTCGCTCGTGGTGTCAGCTTCGCGCAGCGCGACCTGATACACCTGAAGGCGCAGAAGCCGTTTATTTTCTTGGACGACAGTCTGGATGCAAATCTATTACCTCCCTGGGTGGAAAGATCCAAACAGGTCACTGACGGGCATTTGCTGCAGCTGGCAACAACATACAGCGGGACATTGGTAACCCTTGATGAAGGGATTCCGGGCGCACTGCTCATACCAAAGGACTCGCTGTTTGTGAAAGAGTCGGGGACGCAGTACGGCGTGGCCGCGTAATCCCGTCTCCCCCCATACCCGTTGCGCCTGCATCAACCCGGGCCAAATATCGCGTTTTCCAGCTATACTGGCCGCGACGAGCCAGGCGCGGCCGCGAGCGATAAGACAAAACATTCCGTTGGCCCGCGCAATACGCACTCGAGGCCCGGCAGATCCCGGGTTGAGTTAAATCGGGCGACGCCGATTCGGCCGCCTTGGGGGGAAGTAGATAATGCGGATTACCAACGCCACCTTGACCGTGCCCAAAAACGACTCCCGCAGCTGGCTGGAGCGGGTGGGGCGCGAGTTGTCGGCTCATCTGCGGGCGGGGCGGTACCCCCTGCGTGCGGCCATCGCCAGGCTGACTGAACGGGATGCCGTCATTGAGTCAACGTTTGTAGAGCTCGACCCCCGCGATCCCTACCGGGAGCGGTTCACTGATATCGAGTTGACGTCACCCCGCCGGAAAGACCACCAGGACGAGAAGTTCGCCGTGGTCCAGATTGTGCCTACGGGGGTGCGTTGTGAGATCGGCGGCTTCGCGGGCGATGCCTGTCCCGCCACGAACTTGTTGGCCGCCGCGGCTGACGTGGTGATCACTCACCCGAACGCCGTTAACGCATCTGACATCAATGAAATGGCGAGCAATGTTCTCTACGTCGAGGGTAAGAGCCTCGACGACTTCCTGTTGGGACACCTGGGCCTCGCGCCCACTCGCAGCAATCGAATCGGCACCTTTGTTGACCCCACGGGCAAAGCCTACCTCAACGACGTTGTACACACGCTCAACGCTGCGCGTGCGGTTGCAGGGATCGACTGCGCCTCGTACACGATCGGTGCAAAGGAGATTGGAGCCCGCACGGTCTGGTCACAGAGCGGCTGCGCGGTTGGAACGGTGCTCAACCCGGTAGCAATTCTGGACAGCGTCCAACAGCTACTGGACGACGGCGCGCAAGCGATCGGCGGCGTGTCGGTCATTCACGGGGTCACGGCCGCCGAATTCTCGCAGCACCTGTCGGGTCAGATCCCGAACCCTTCAGGCGGTGTTGAAGCCATCATCACACACCTGATCTCAAAGGTGTTCCGCGTGCCCACGGCTCATGCGCCGCTGCCGTACTACGCAGATGTGAAGGAGAGGGGAACTCACAACCCCCGCGCATCCGCAGAGTTCATCTCCACTCCACACTATCTTTGTGTTCTGAAGGGACTCGCACGCGCGCCCCGCCTCGTGCCTGTTGAGCGGCTCGATCATGTGGCGCCCCATCTGGTGACCCTCAACTCTGTGGGTGCCGTTGTCATGCCTGCAAGCTGCCTCGGCGGGATTCCTGCCCTCGCGGCTGAATACAGCGACATCCCGCTCATCGCTGTCGAAGAAAACCGGACGCTGTTGTCAGTGACCAACGACGAAATGCGGATGCGCAACGTCATCACAGTCAATTCCTATCTCGAAGCGGCCGGTGTGATCCTCGCACTCAAGCAGGGCATTTCATTGGAGAGCTTGCGTCGACCCATCGGCTGTGCAACCCGACTGGACAGTGTGATGCCCGAGCGCGAAGCCTGCGCGTGATCAGCGAGTCCACAACATGCCGGTTGCCGCAACGTTCGATGACATTCTAGACCACTCCAACCTGACGGGACGTCAATTCCTGATCTATGCCGGGCAACGGTTGCATCCGGGCCTGGTGCTTTACAACTCGGTCTATTCCATTGGCTGGCCCGGTCTGGATACGAAACGATTCCAGGCTGCCTGGCAGGCATTTGTAGACTCGTGCGATGCCCTGCGAACCCTCGTCGATGAGGTGGACGGCATTCCTCAACAACGCGTCCTGCCACCGGCTCCTGTTGAAGTCGAGTGTGTGGACCTGCGCCGGGAAACCCTATCGGCCCGCCAATGGATCGAGCAGCGGCTGCAGCGACCGCTCGTGCTCACCGAGCGCATTTATGACACTGCATTGCTACGCACCGGCGAGGAAGACTACGTCTGGTTCCTGCACATTCATCACATCATTGTCGACGGTGCCGGGGTCCAGATTCTGATCCGCCGCGTCACGGAGTTATATTGGGGTGCGCCGGACCCGACCACTGTCGTTCCACAGTTTGAGACCCATGCCAAGACTGTGTGCGTGCAGCGTCGAACCGAGAAATATCACGCTGCCCGTGCTCATTGGCTAAAGGCACTCGAGCAGGTTCCGGACACGCCGCACTTCTACGGAGTCGACGCCTTCAAAAACACCGCGCAGGAGCGAGTGATCCTGACGCTCGACCGCGCGACCGGCGCATCAATTTCCAGCCTGGCACGGTCACTCGCTACGGCGTCTGTCAGCGAGCATGCCGTGATAGCCAACCTGTTCAATTCCGTGTTTGCCGCCTACCTGGGCAGGGTCAGCGGAACCGAGCAGGTCTCGATCGGGGTTACGTTTCACAACCGCTCGTCGGAGCAGGATCGGCAGACGGTCGGGTTGTTCATGGAGGTGTTCCCGATTACGTTACGGGTGCGGCGTGAAGACAGCTTGGTCACGCTCCTCGGTCAGGTGGCTTCATGCACGGCCCAGGCCTTGAAACATCGCCAATACAGCGTGGGTCATTCGGCCCGCGCACCTGCGTTCAGCGGGTTGTTCAACTACATGCGGGCGCTTTCCAAGCCCCTTGGAAACCTCGACGTCCGCCGGGTTCATCCTGGACACGGCTCCAACGCAATATCTGTGAGCGTTGAGCCCCGCGATGAAACCTTCGACCTCTGGCTCGACGTCAACGCGGACGTCGCCGCAACATCCAGCGCCACCCGGCTGACCGAGCATCTGCGAACGCTACTCGTCGGGGCGATGCAAAAGCCCGAGACTCCGCTGTCCCAGATTTCTTTGCTGCCGGCTAGCGAAAAGCAGGAACTGCTGAAGGCTTGTATCGGGCCGCAATTAACGTATCCCAACAGCCCGCACGGCTGCCTCGCATCGTTTGAGGCACACACCCAAACCACTCCAAACGCAATCGCGCTGACCTTTGGCGATACGCAGTTGAGCTACGCGGTGCTCAACCGAGCCGCGAATCAGTTGGCACATCGGTTGCGCGCATTCGGGGCAAAGCGCGGCAAGCGGATCGGCATTTGCCTGGAACGATCGCCTGACATGGTGATCGCTGTACTGGCCGTCTTGAAATCGGGGGCTGCTTATGTGCCGCTCGATCCCACCTATCCGCAAGCACGGCTGCGGACGATGCTGGGTGACTCTGATCCCGTTGTCCTGATCACCACTGAGAAGATCTCAGCATCCCTGCCACCATACGCAGCTCGGCCGCTGTTCGTCGACCAACAAGACGGCGCTACCGGTGACTACGTCGACACGCAAATCAACCCGGATGATATCGCCTACGTCATCTACACCTCCGGGTCTACCGGAACGCCCAAAGGTGTGTTGGTCAGTCACGGCAACGTAGCCAACCATCTGGCGTGGCGAAACAGTTATTTTCCTGTAGCGTCGTCGGACCGATGTCTGCAAACGGCCTCATTGAGCTTTGACGACTCCGTCTGGGAAATCCTGGAGCCCCTGAGCGCGGGTGCGAATCTCGTTCTCACGCGCCCACGCTTCGAATACGACAGCACGTATCTCGTGAAGCTGATGGCGGACCGACAGATCACCGTTGCGTGTTTTGTGCCGTCGCTGCTGCGAACGATCATCGAAGCCCCTGAGATCGAAGGGTGCGGATCGCTTCGTCGACTGACCACCGGGGGCGAAGGCCTTTCGATCGCGCTTCAACAGCGAGTTCGCGAGCGACTCCCCGGTACCGCATTCTTCAACGGCTACGGCACTACCGAGGCAACGATTGCCTCCGTGTATTGGCGCTGTGAGCCAACCCCGGGGCAGACGAGCGTTCCGATTGGCCGGCCAATCGCAAACACACAGGTTTATATACTCGATCCGTGCGGACAGCTCGTCCCTCCAGGTGTGTTGGGCGAGATTTACATCGGTGGAGCAGGAGTTGCACGCGGTTATCTGGACAGGCCCGAGCTGACTGCCGAACGGTTTGTAGACGATCCCTTCAAAAGCGGCGCGAGACTTTATCGCACCGGCGACATGGGCCGCCTGCGGGCTGACGGCGTATTCGAGTTCGCCGGCCGCGTGGACGACCAGGTGAAGATTCGCGGCATCCGGGTCGAACTGGGTGACATCGAGGCCGCACTGCTGGACCACCCTGGCGTGCGCTCGGCAGCGGTAGTTTGTTCTGATACCCCATCCGGTAAACGGCTGACCGCCTACGTGGTGCCGCGTGGCTCGAATGCGGTCCCCGCAGCCGATTTGCGTGCCTTCGTCCGCGATCGCATTCCCCCGGCTCTCATTCCAAACCGCTTCGAATCCATCCTGGCGCTGCCCCTGACGCCCAGCGGCAAGTTGGATCGCCGGGCATTACCCGCGATCACCGGGGAGGAAGAGCAGAACTACTACCTCGCACCCCGCAATGAGCTCGAATCCCGACTCGTCGGTCTGTGGGAAGGGGTTCTGCAGGCGCGCCCAATTGGCATTCGCGATGACTTCTTCGAGCTGGGCGGTCACTCGCTGTCCGCGGTCCAGGTCGCCGCAGCCATCGAGAAGATGTTGGCCCGAAGCCTATCCCCAGGGCTGCTGTTCGAAGCCCCCACAATCGAGATGCTGTC
>JAXDQF010000402.1:0-4581 GCA_034668025.1 Gammaproteobacteria bacterium
GATCCAGACGTGGATTTCGCCCCAGAGGTGGTTCAAATTCGATCCGGTGGCCGGTGTGGCGAGCGACACCGGACTCATTCCGGCTTCGAGTCTCGATATCGCAGGCTACCAGGCGAGTGAGGTGCAGACCCCGGCGACGGATGGCACGCTGGTTCCGTTGTCCATTGTGAGCCGCAAGGGCATCGCATTGGATGGCACCCATCCGACCTTGTTGACGGGCTATGGGGCGTACGGCATCTCCCTCACGCCGAACTTTATCTCCGGTCAACTGGCGCTCCTCGAGCGCGGTGGGATCGTTGCCATCGCGCATGTGCGCGGGGGCGGCGAGTTTGGCGAGGACTGGCACAACGCCGGTAAGCAGGCGACCAAACCGAATACCTATCGGGATTTGATTGCCTGTGCGGAATATCTCATCAGTAAGGGCTACACGTCGTCCGCACGTCTTGCGATCCGTGGCGGAAGCGCCGGCGGCATCACGGTTGGGATGGCGATGACTGAGCGTCCTGATCTGTTCCGGGTCGTGTTGAGCGACGTCGGAGATTCCAATGCACTACGCGCTGAATATGAGACTGACGGCGATGCCAACGCCATCGAGTACGGAAGCGTCAAAACCGAAGCCGGTTTCAAAGCCCTGTTCGCTGTGGATGCCCTGCACCACGTTAAAGACGGCACGGCGTATCCGGCTGTATTGTTGACTACGGGAATCAACGATCCCAGGGTTGCGCCGTGGCAGCCGGGGAAAATGACCGCGCGGTTGCAGGCCGCGAATTCCGGGGGACGGCCGGTGTTGTTACGCGTTGACTATGATGCCGGACACGGCATTGGCTCAACACGCACGCAGCGTGATGAATTGCAGGCGGATCAGATGGCTTTCATGTTGTGGCAGATGGGGGATCCGGAGTTTCAGCCAGCGGCTCGGGCCGCCGCCGGCACCGGGGCTGGAGCCGCGCCTGGGGCCGGAACTGCTCCTGGGGGCGCGACTACGCCCCGCTGACGACGAGACTGCGCAACTTCGCCAGATCTGCATGCCGCGTCGGGATGTCCTGCCGATCCGCGGCGGTCCGCAAGTCTCGCAGCACTTCCAACGCGCGCAGCAGCACCGATAGCGGTGGGCCGCTGGCGGTGATTCCCGCCAGGTGTCGTGTCTCAACTTCCTGCGCAGGCTCCTCGATAAATCGCTTCACCAGCGTGTCGTGATGTTGGGTAGCCGTCTGCCCAAAAAGCTCGCACACTTCGAGGTAAGCCCGGGCGTTGTGCTGAAACCAGTCCGCCCTGGAATGCTCGGACGCCAGCGCCAACAGCTCATCCAGCAGGCTCGTACGCATCATGCAATCACGCAACCGGGCCTGGTCCGACGGGAGCATGAACAGCATCTTGTCGACCAGCAGCTGTGCATAGTAAGGATTGTTGGCCCGGCACAGGCCCAGCAGCAGGTCGATCTCATTGATACCTGAGAAGTCACCTGCATTGGCGCCGCGGTACTCCTGTCGCCCGACCCTGTAGGGTTTGTAGTACGGGCGCACCGAATAGAAGAACCGCTGAACGTCGAGTTGCTCGAACAGCCGACTGTTGAATCGGATCACATCCCGTAACGCATCCTTGGCGGTGTCAAACATGACGTCCGCAACCGGACTGGACACGCCCAAATGCGTGATCTTCGTGAGTGCCTCAGCCACCCGCTGCAGTGAAAGGATCCCGCGTGTATTTTCGTCGATGAACAGGAATTCATCCGGCAACGAGGTAAAGCTTTTGCGAAGGCCCGCCTCTGCTTTGTTATGTGTCGCCAGGTGCGCGGTCGCAAATCGGGGCGCCATCCCAAGGGATGACCCGACGTGCAGCGCCAACGACGAGGCCTCAACAAACGGCGACCGCTCCTCGCGCATCGGATTCGTCAGCTCGTGGCGGCGGAGCGCGCCGAGGTACATTCCAACGTTGCCGAGCACGCCAAACGCGCTATCAAACCCATCGCCGGTATTCCCCTCGGCCAGCAAGGCGACCACATGCACGTGCCCTTCGTCGCGCAGCATCGCCTTCAACGACTCGCCACACCCTTCGACTTGGGCCCGGTCTTCCTGCGCGAAGTACAGGTTTTCGAGCTCGGTGTTCAGCTCGACGAAGGACGAGCGGATCCAGCGGTCGAAGCGTTCGGAGTTGTTCATGCGGGCATTGTGGGGTGGCGGGCGAAGAACATTGTTCCGCCGCGGCAGCCGGGGAGGCAAGTGACAGAACGAGCGGCGGAGATAAAGGCTGTTTCGACGCGAGTCGTGCTACGGCAGGCGGGTGCACGCGCGACGAGGTCGGCGCCCCGGGGCAACGGCATGCAGGCCCGGTGCGTTTCGGCCGCCGCTGCCCACTAGGGCGCCGCAGCCACGGCCGGCGCTACGAGCTGCACGACAGCGCTGAGCAGCCCGCCCGGTTGCGCGCCCACTCGGGGCGGCGCTCCGCCAGGTCCTCATGCTCCGGCTGCTCATCATAGGGTGCCGCCAGAACGCGCAGCAGCCGCTCGATCAACGACACGTCGCCCTCGGTGGCCGCGTCGATCGCCAGCTGCGCCTGGTAGTTGCGCAGCACATACTTCGGGTTGGCGCGATTCATACGCGCAACGCGCTCGCCAATCGGCATGGCCTCAACCTCCAGCCGCCGCTCATATTGCTCGAGCCACCCGACGAGTCGGGCTCGATGAGCTTCTGAAGGCTCGCCGTCCTGATAAAACGCCGCACGCAGCGGCTCGATGTTGCTGGCCGAGGCCACAGCGAGACCCCGGAAGAACAGCGTCATGTCGGTTTCAGCCTGCTGCAACACACCAAACAAATCGCGCACGAGATTCTCATCCCCTGCGCGATCCAGGGTGGTGAGACCGAGTTTGTCGGCCAACATTCCACGCCAGGTGGTGGTAAACGTCTCGGCATAAACCTCCAGTCCATGCTCGAGCGCGGGTACGGAGTCGATCAGCGGATTGAGCGCATTGGCCAGTCGCGCCAGATTCCACGCTGCGATGTCAGGCTGCCGGCCATAGGCGTAGCGCCGCCCCGGAAGATCGGTTGTGTTAGGCGTCCACGCCGGATCGTATCCCTCCAACCAACCGTAAGGGCCGTAGTCGATCGTCACGCCCAGTATTGACATGTTGTCAGTGTTCATCACACCGTGGACAAACCCAACTCGCATCCAGTGGGCGATCATCACCGCCGTGCGGCGGCAGATCTCCTCGAACCAGAGCGCATAAACTTCCGGCGAAGGTACGCCGAGATGGCGAAAGTGCTGTGTGATGACGTAGTCAGCCAGACGTTGCAACGACTCGTTCTCACCGCGGCTGGCATGAATCTCGAAGTTGCCGAACCGGACGAACGTAGGCGCTACCCGGCACACCACCGCACCCTGCTCGGGTTGCGGGTCACCGCTGTAGAACATGTCGCGAACCACCACATCGCCAGTGGCGACGAGACTCAGCGCGCGCGTCGTGGGAACGCCCAGAAAGTGCATCGCTTCGCTGCAAAGGAATTCGCGGATCGAAGAACGAAGCACCGCCCGGCCATCTGCGGTTCGGGAATACGGGGTCGGCCCCGCCCCTTTCAGCTGCAACTCCCAGCGCTCCCCGTCTGGAGTCAGCTCGCCCAGCGTAATCGCCCGCCCGTCACCCAGCTGACCCGCCCAATGGCCAAATTGATGGCCGCCATATCTGGCCGCGTAAGGACGCATTGTGGGAGCCAGACGGTTGCCAGCCAGGATCTCAACGGTTGCCGCAGTCGGACGCGAGAGCCCCAGGAGCGCCGCGCAATCATCCGACCACGCCAGCAGGCGGGGTGCAGATACGGTCGTCGGCGTTACGTTCGAATAGCTGGCCGCGGCGACCTGGCGAACGAAGTTCCGACCCTCGGGATCGGCCGGCAAGCTCCTCGTAAAGCTATCGTCAAAATCAAGCGTTGAGAGATCGGCCCCGGCGAAAGGACTGACCGGAGTCTGGGGCGAAGTTTGCTGCATGGTGCCGCAACCCTAACCCGAAGTCTTCGTCGAGGCCATTGCCATTGAGGGCGGCGTGGGACGGCGAAAAATCGCCTTCGGTGCCTTCGTCAGCTTCATTCAGCATCACGTCACGGGCAATTCGGAGGCAAGCGCCGATGGCGGTCGCGACCACGGCCAGAAGGGCGAAAAGCAGCGCACTGGTTAGCATCAAATGTGGCATCACGTGGGCTCCGGTTGTCGCTCTGCTGAGCCAGCAAGATCCGCACCCTGCAGGCATAGCCCGCCGAAATTACCGCACTGAGTCACCTTGTGCGCACAGGTAGCTCTTAATGGTTATCCCGGGGTATACCGAACGTTTGATCGATCTTCTGGTACTTCTCCGCACCCTCGATGATCGCTCCCGTACCCAGGGGCCCTACCACACGGCGTTGCAGCTCCTGCCAGGGTGTTTGTGACACCGGGTATTTGTAGCCGCCGGCCGCACTCAGCGCGGCACGTCGAGCATCGAGCTCCGCGGCGGAAAGCAACACATTCGCGCTGCCTTTGCGCAAATCGATTCGCACCCGGTCTCCAGTGCGCAGCACCGCGAGAGTTCCCTCAACCGCAGCCTCGGGCGAGGCA
>JAXDQF010000403.1:0-9246 GCA_034668025.1 Gammaproteobacteria bacterium
ATTTCAGCAGCAGTGTATTCGTCAGCGGCTCGACGAGGGAGTATACCCGGCGGTCGTGTCTGACGCCCACACCTGGGCGGCTCGCCATTCCGCGGCGGTTTGCTGCGTCCGCTTCGCAGCGCCTAACCCCCTTATACCCCGGCGCTTCGCCGTGTTGGCAGAGCCTGCTTTCATCTCCGGCAAATAGCCGTCCGATTTACCCCAACGTTAGATCCGTAGGGTGTATCAGCCACACCTCGGAGACGCCGGCACGTTCGTAGAGAGGAATTTTGACGCTCTGATCGTAGCTGGCAGTGCTGGGTGAGAGAACCTCTGCGAGCCAATCACCCCCGTGCGGATCAGTGGTGAAGTAGGTAGAGTAAACCGGTCAGTGAGGCTGCGAGCTCACGGCAGCCGTGGGTTCAGCCGCCGCCGTAGGCTCAACGGAGCGGTCCACCAAATGATCTACGGCAATCAAGTCCCGCACAAACAACATGACGGGCGACCCCCAGATTCCGTTATGCCCCAATATGAGCGACTGATGCGTAATGACGTTCATCACCGGACCATTTACCGGGCCGGCCGCGTGAAGCAGGACTGCGGTTGGAAACTGGATGTGCCAGTTTGCGGCTTCGCGGTCTTTCTTCCACGCGGTGGCAGTCGACCGCACAGCCTGCAGATATTGAGGATCGTTGAAGTCGTGTGTTGAGGCCACCGGCGTAGTCTGCGGCGAGCAGCTTTGGAGCGCAGCCATCGCGCTCTCAGCGACACAAGGCGCCAACACATGAGTGAGATACGGGGCATAGTGCCCCACCGCTGTTCGGTCAGCCGCCGCCTCATCCAACATTAGGCCGGAACTGCCGGTGGGTGCCTGGGCAGGCCGATACGAGTTGAAGAGCGTGGCGAACCACCGGCCGAGCGGAAACGCCACCTTCGTGGCCAAATCGCCTGCCGAAGTAATCACAACCATCAGGGGCATCTGGCCACGTAGACTCGCCTCGAGCTCGCGCGAACGCCTGAACAGGCTCTCAAAACGCTGTGCTTCTATGGCGGGGTTGATGATCACCACCAGATCCGCAAATCGCTTGCCGCGACCGATGCTCATATCCTCGAGCGATCCCGTCAACGCATGAGCGGTGGCGGTGAACATGAGCGCTCCGCCAAAACTATGTCCCACCATCACGAGGCGATTGCGGGCCGGCTGGACTCCACCGTTGCGGATCGCACTCAACCGATAAAGGATCTCGAACGCGCCATCATTCCCGACCCGTTGCGCTGTTGTCTTGCGCGCCCAGAAGGTCGGGTATTGGAAGGGTCCCGTGGCGGACTTGCCCCGCCAGCCCAGATAAATCCCAACGATCGCGCGATCCTGCGACCGGTTGGCCAACTGGGCAAAGCGCGCCTCGGCGTCAAACAGATCGCGCAGCATCTGCCGAAAGCTCAGAACGTTGGAATCATCGACGCTCGCATTATGATTCCACCCGTGCGCGAAGACGACAATGGAAACCGGTCTTTGCGCGGCGAGCGCACGCACCGCCCCGAGCACTTCGTCGGCTCGCCCTCGGTCCCACAACTGTCCCTGATCGTCGAACTCTATGAAGCCGAGATGGATGTCGTCGCCGGCAACAGCTGCGGATTCTGCGGTCTTTCGGCTCTCGACCGACCAGGCGGCGCGGTCACACACCGCTTGCGGGGTAACCCGGCAAAGCCCATGATCGGTTCGATACTGCATGGGCGCTTGCCGGAAGCCGAAGAAGACAGCAACCCCAATAACGATGGCGAGCGCAACAGCCAGTACGGATTTCTTGTTGTTCATGGAATCATCCTCCGTGACGGAATGCCGATAGTAGAGTAACCCGGGAGATTTGCCATGCGCAGGCCAATACTGGAGAGTTCTCTGGTCGATGACCTGGGCTCCACGTGAGGCGGCGCGTCAGGATCGCCCGCTCATTGCGCAACCCCATCGGCGGCGGCGACCAACTCGATACGGACGCCGATCCGCATTGAAGCAGCTACTTCGATTCAGGCCGCGCGCCACCGCAGACACTTCTCGAAAAAACATAATCCGACAGCTGATCAGCAAAGTTGTCGTCGATCGGCGCATGGCGATTGAGAAGTCGATACCACATGGGCCCGTAGATCATGTCGGCCATGAATTCGGCATCCGTTCCAGGTTCCATTTCGCCTCTTCGAATTCCGCGCACGATAAGGTCGGTCAGCGCCTTGCGACGACGGGTGATGAAGCGCTCCCGGAATGCGTCGGCAAAGTCATCGTTCAGTTGCGCTTCTGCCATAAGAGTCACCACAACCTTTTGGCGTCCGACGCGCAGCACACGAAAGGCGCTGCGGAGCAAGACTCGAACGTCTTCCTGGACCGAGCCGGTGTCTGGCGTGACCACCTCCGCTGCGGTTCGCGCGGTCAATGCCTCCAGTACAACGGCAGCTTTCGATTGCCAGCGACGATAGATCGTTTGCTTGCCAACCCCTGCTACCGATGCAATGTCGTCCACGGTCATTGCGTGGTAACCACGCTCGTCGAGCAGCTTGACCGCCGCTTGCAGGATCACCGCGTCCGCGCCTTCACTGCGCGGACGCCCCCTGGTCGGGGGCGAGCTTTTGCGAAGTTGTTTTGCAGTCGACTCGGTCCCTGCGGCTTTTCGTGCAACCATGATTTCTCACTTCCAATACTGCGGTCTCGTATGTATGATGATATCCGAGACTCGAGTCTCGTATATACCCTTTAGAACATACGGCTGAGCGGAGTGCAGAGTGAGAAAAGACCAGTCTCATATCGTGATTGTCGGCGGCACATCGGGAATCGGGCTGGCGGCCGCAAGACGCTTTGTTGCCCAAAACGAGGCGGTCACCATCGTGGGACGCAATCGGTCGAGGCTTGCGGATGCGCTCCAGACGCTCGGACCGACCGCGCGGGGTGAGATTGCTGACGCAGGTGACAGGACCTTCATGGACGCGCTGTTCGACCGGATCGGCCCGATTGACCATCTCATTCTCGCGGCGTCGGGCGGTGCTGGCGCCGGGCCGTTTGTGGCGCTCGAACCCGAAGGCCTTCGACAGGGCTTCGAGGCGAAATTCTGGGTCCAGTGGAATGCCGCGCAGTCCGCGTTGCCGCACATGGCCCAGGGCGGCTCGCTCACATTCATCACCGCGGCCTCGTCCCGCCTCGCCAATCCGGGCACCTCTGGACTGGCGGCGATCAACGGAGCGCTCGAGCGCATGACGCCGACTCTGGCCCGCGAGCTGGCACCGCTGCGGGTCAATGCCGTTTCGCCAGGCGTCATCGACACCGCGTGGTGGGCCGACAAGCCGGCCGGTCTGTTTGAGGCCGCCAGTCTGAAGGCGCCCTTAGCGCGCGCCGGAAGCAGCGACGAGGTCGCCGACGCCATTGCCTTCCTGGTCGGCAACGCCTTTGTCACCGGCATTATCCTGGACGTGGACGGCGGGTTGCATTTGACCTGAACACACAGTCAACCTCGGCTTCGTACAGTCGGGCCACCGGCAGTTGCGCACTACGGGTACGGCCAATCAAATCTGGAGGTTGACCTCCCGACTGCGAAAGGTCGCCTTCAGATCAGTGTGCGTATCAGTGTTGTGCTCCCTCGAGACGCTCCAGAGAAACGAGTAGCTGCATCAAATCCGTGTGAAAATCGAGATCATGGACAGGATTCAAGGACTGACGCCGCATGAAAGGCTCCCGATTTGACATCATCCTGGCGAGCGGAGTCCTCCTGCTCGCCGCACTCATCTACCTGACGAATCCATTTCACACCGCCTCCCTGGATCCGCGCATCCGGATATACGGTTTCCAAACCTTCACCGTGCCTTCGCGCAGCATGGACCCAACACTGCCCGCGAGCTCATTCATTATCGTATCCGGGTGGCCCTACCTGCTATCCGTTCCGCGGACAGGCGACATTGTCGTGTTTGAGTATCCCCGGGACACGAGCGTCTCATATGTAAAAAGGATCATCGCTGCGGGGGGCTCCACAGTGGCGATCGCCAACGGCATCGTCCTCGTCGATGGTCGACCGTTGCCCGAGAGATATGTATCCGAGGACAGGTCAACTTCCTACTACTCCAGGAACATGCCGCTCGTTCATGTGCCACCGATGTCCTATTTCGTCATGGGCGACAATCGAGACAACAGCGAAGACAGCCGGTCCTGGGGTTTTGTCCCTCGCGGCAACATCGTCGGCAAGGTCGGAACCATCATGTCGTTGCCTGAGTAACGAGTCGACGTAAGCCAGAAAGGACCGCGATGTACACAGATATCCGTCGTAGATGCCTCCTGGCGATCCTAGCGTTCGGTTTGATCTTCGCAAAGACCACGATTGTGGAGAAGTGACCTAACGATCTGCAGGCAAGCTTGGCACTTCGCCTGGTTCGCGCATACAGGCACATCCTGCAGCGCGTCATCCGCGCAGTACAACTAACTGTATCTGATATACCGACTCCCTGCCGATTCCCCTATCGCACACGGCTGCTCAGGAGCTCTTGCGAGCTGACTCATAACTCCTAACTTCTGACATCAGACAATTGTTACTTCACTCGATATAGTGGGACGCACGTCCTCATCCGCGTCGTGAGCCTGTGATGTTTGCCCGTGATGTGCACTTGCGACGCGCCCTAACTTGCAGCTCGCACCGCGCGTAGCCGTCCGCACGTATGTGCCGCAACTGGAGTAGGCATGGAACGACAACCGCATCCATTTGGAGCACGCTGCCGCAACGCACTACTTCCCCTGACCTTCCTTCTCGGGTGCTGTACGCCGCTGGGATTGGTGCCGCGCAGCGCGAATGCGCAGGATGCAACGGTCCCCGACTCGATATCCGTGCTCGCCGGATATGCGTGGCCCTCACGCTACTACGGAACTGCCGGCAGGGGATTCACCTACTCGGGGATCTACGGCCATACGTTTGCACCGCACTTCTCATTCGAGGTGAACGTCAACGGATCCACTTTTGATACGGCGGTACCGGCGGGTACTGACTTCTATCAGTACGGCGCAGCTGTTGATCTGGTCTACAGCGCGAGCGACCACCGTACTTCCTTCCTGACTCCTTACGCACTCGTGGGTCTCGGCGGCGTTTACGATGACTTCATCCCGCAACGCGCTGCGGGCGGCGCGTTCACACTCGAAGCCGGAGTTGGATTGGTCACTGCGCCGTTGTTCGAGAATGGAATACGCCTTCGAATCGATGCACGCTGGGTGCGCGACTCGAACGAGGGTGGGCATAGCGAGTATCGCGGGATTGCCGGCATCTACATACCACTGGGGCAACGCACACCACCCGCACAGGTTCTGCCGCCAACAACTACGGTTCGCGAAGTCGTTCGAGAAGTCATCAGAGAGGTCCCCCGTCCGTGGGTGGACACGGATGGCGACGGCGTGGACGACGAGCATGACAAGTGCCCGAATTCACCACCCGGATCGAAGGTTGATTCCACGGGATGCGTCGTACCCGATCAGACCATCGAGCTAAAGGGAGTCACTTTCAATCTAAATCAGGCAGTCCTCACTCACAACGCCGAGACCGTACTCGACATGGTAGTCGTTGCATTTGTCGGGCAGCCTTCGTTGCGCGCGGAGATCGCCGGACATACGGACAGCGTCGGATCACCGCGTTACAACGCCATCCTTTCGCAGCATCGGGCTGAGGCGGTCAGAGCTTATCTAATCGAACACGGTGTGCGGCCTGATCAGCTGACAGCACACGGATATGGAAAAACACGACTCCTGATAGATCCCGAAAGAAGCGAAAACGATCGCGAGCGCAATCGGCGCGTCGAACTTCGCGCGCTCGACAGCGGCGTGTCAACGCCATGAGAAGACTCGTCGCCCGTCACTGGAATTCGCTGCCGGCTGCGGCGCCCATAGCCATTTTCGCAATGACTATCGCGATGGCCGTTGCGCTGCTCATGACAATGACCGCCTGCACCGCCAACAATCCGATTCCCCCACACCCGACTTCAGATGCATCGAGCCTCACGGCACCCGCAGTACCTACGATCACCATCGCAGTCACGCCGCAGGTCATTCAGCCGAATGACTCGGCAACGATCACCTGGACCTCAACCAACACGACATCGTGCCAGGCGAATGGCGCCTGGTCCGGAAACCAGGCCTTGTCAGACGCAACGGGAGTTGCCACCGGCGCGCTGTCCGGCGCCGGAACCTACACATTCGGGCTTACGTGTGTCGGACCCGGCGGTTCGGGAAGTGCGACTCAGCAATTGTTTGTCGGCGCGGTGGCAGCGCCTACAGTGTCCATGCATCTGGTGCCGGCCGCGATTCAGCCCGGTGACTCCGCGGGCCTGACCTGGTCCTCGACGAACTCGATCTCCTGTGCGGCTACGGGCGGAACGGGTTCCGACGGTTGGAGCGGGACCCAGTCCAGTCAGAACGCGGTTGGATTGAGCACCGGCGCAATCGCGGTTGCCGGCGAATACGCGTACTCGATCACCTGTTCCGGACCGGGTGGCACGGGCTCAGATAGTCGGATCCTGAGCGTGGAAAGTTCGGCGCCGCCGGCGCCGCCCAGCATTACTTTCGGCGCCCAACCCACCCACATCCCGCCGGGCGGATCCAGCACGATGAGCTGGACTGCCGCGAATTCGACCACCTGCACTGCCAGCGGGGGTGCGCCGGCAGATGGCTGGAGCGGCCCGAAGCCCACCACCCGTTCTGGAACATCGGTAGGACCGATCGCTACACAAGGAACTTACACCTACACGCTCACCTGTTCGGGTAACGGCGGGACAAGCAGCCGAGACGTCACTCTGGATGTGAGCACTAACCCGGTTCCGCCGGCGGTCACGGTGCAATTGAGCATAAGTCCGCAGGAGATCACTGCCGGCAGTGCGGCCCTGTTGAGTTGGACGGCTGTACAGTCAACGGGTTGCACGGCGTCCGGCTCCTGGGGTGGTACGCAGCCCACCTCGGGATCGGCTGTCAGTACCGGCACCCTGAACACGCCCGGACTGTACTCTTACACTTTGACTTGCAGTGGTTCCGGTGGCACCGGCACAGTCACAAGCACGCTCACGGTCGATCCGGCCGCGCCCAGCGTGAGTCATTTCGCCGTGACGCCCGGCAGCCTGTTGACCGGTGAGTCAGCCTCACTATCATGGTCCACTATCGATGCAACGGCATGCACGGCGGCAGGTGGCACGGGTTCCGATGGTTGGAGCGGTTCCGTCCCGACATTCAGCGCCGGTAGCTCCGTCGGCCCGCTGAGTGTCGCGGGTACATATACCTACACGCTGACCTGCACGGGACCGGGGGGCACGAGCGCCCCAAGCCAAGTCACCGTTACTGTCACGGCTGGAGGCACCGCGCCCTCTGCCGCAATCACCGCATTTACCGCGGCGCCGTCTGCGATCCAGGCCGGTCAGTCGCTCAACCTGGCTTGGACAACTACCAACGCGGCCTCCTGCACTGCGTCCGGTGGAACCGGGTCGGATTCATGGAATGGCACGCGAGCGACAGCGAGCCTGGGGACCTTGATTGGACCACTCAGTGCCGTTGGAAGCTACGCGTACACATTGACGTGTGTCGGTCCCGGAGGAGCGAGCCCACCTTCATCTGTCAATGTGACGGTTAGCGCGACGACGCCTGTTGCGACAATCACCAGCTTCACTGGCTCGCCGACAGCAATACAAACAGGTCAAGCAACGACATTGGCCTGGAGCTCGGCGAACGCAACCTCCTGCACCGCATCCGGCGGTAGTGGCTCCGATGGTTGGGGCGGCACGCTGCCAAATTCGAGCGGCGGACTCACCATCGGACCGATCAGTGCCGTGGGCACCTTCACTTATACATTGACATGCACCGGACCGGGTGGCACGAGCGCCCCTTCGTCAGTAGCGGTGACGTCGACCGCGCCACCCCCCTCTCAACCCACGGTTTCCCTGAGCGTCAACAGCGCCAGCAGCGCGCAAATCCAACCCGGTCAGTCCGTAACACTCAAATGGTCCACGACCAACGCTACCGCATGCACTGCAACGGGAGGCGCCGGCTCCGATGGATGGAGCGGCTCCGAGCCTACTTCGAGCAGTGGAGCGGCTGCCGGCCCGATCAGCACTCCCGGAATCTACACATACACGTTGAGTTGCAGCGGCCCCGGCGGAACCAACAGTACATCCGTCGTGATAACAGTCATTTCGTCCTCGAGCGCGGACTGCGGAGTCGGCTTCCCCACCACGATGTTGCTCGCACCGTCCGCATCTGCTTCGAGCAGCGTTCACGGCCTGTGCCTCATTGGCTGCGGCGTCGCCAATCTCGCCAATGTGACCAATTCGAGCCAGACAGACTTCGCAACCATGTCTGTAGCCGTGGGCGTTGCAGCATCGGTCTCGCTCCGCGTGAGCAACTCCAGCGGTCCGTTCCCTGCCGGCAGGCGCACGGGTTTTCTGGTCGCCGATCCGAGTGCGCTGCTCAACCTGACCCTGCTGCAAAACGTGACCGTAGAGACTTTGCTGAGCGGTAGCGTCCAGGAATCCGCCACGGTCGCAAACCTTCTCGAGCTGCAGGCGCTCGGGCTGTTCAACAATCCGCGGGAGGGGTTCGTCGGATTCCGCACCACCAAGCCATTTGACGCCGTACAACTCGACCTCGGGCAACTGGCCAGCCTGCTCGGATCACTCAATGTGTTCGGCTCCTGTGTGAGCCTGCAATAGGCTCGATGACGAGTCTCAACCGGCAGTAGTGTGGACAGCGCAGCATCATGAGCACAGTGGCGCCGATTCCCTGGCCAGCGCTCCTGGTGGCAGGCCTCTGTGTCTTTGGCAGCGCCCAGGCCGCAAGCCCCATGCGCTTCGATCGGATCGGACCGGATGTGGGCTTGCCCGAACAGGCTATCAATGCAATCGCCCAGGACCCGACCGGTTTTCTATGGGTGGGAACTGAAGATGGCCTGGATCGCTACGATGGCTTGCGCTTTGAGCATTTCACGCACGAGCGGATGAAGGAAGGCACGCTGCCGAGTAATTTCGTCGCGGATATCCGTTTTGACGCGTCCGGACTGCAGTGGGTGGCAACGTACGACGGCGGCGTCGTCCAAAGAACTCCACAGTCCGGAGAATTCTCACCCCTGCCCTACTCGCACACGGGCGCAGCAGCCGATGGACTCGAGCGCGTCCGCGTACTTTTCACGGACCGGGGTGCGCGTCTTTGGATCGGCACGCGCGACAGTGGCCTTGCCGTATTTGATCCTTCGAGCTCGCAGCTGCGCCGCTTCAGACATTCGG
>JAXDQF010000404.1:0-22443 GCA_034668025.1 Gammaproteobacteria bacterium
TCTTCTGGCTGGCTTCATCGGCACAGCGCAGGCGCAATCTGTTGAATTCGGGCAGTTGCAAATCGGCATGACTCTGGAGGAAGTGCAGGCAGTGACACCTGGAATTGAGTGGGCCTACGTTCCTTCCTCCACGACCGACCGACCCTCCGAGCAGATCGAAGCGCCGAACGTCATCAGCTTCGGCGGACGCCTCTTCACAGCGAGAATCTATCAGGGTGCCGACAATCGTCATCAGATGACCTTCCTGCGGGAGGAGGCTGTACCCAACGCAGCCGCCTGTGAGGCGCAAGGCAGTGCCCTGCTTGCCGATCTGGAAAGTAAGGTCGGTACCTTCCAATGGACCGGCAAGCCTCCGACCGGTGGGCAGCTCATCCATGTCGGCACCCGATCAACCGCCGAAGTGAGTGGTTGGAGCGCTCACTCTCGATCCGTGCCACGCAAGCGGTTCCGCGATGGGAGCACGACCGGATTTGGCTTGCGATCGCGGAGAATCGTTGGCGCAGGGATGGACCGCGTTCAGATGGACGTGATCGCAGAGCTCCATAAGCATAGTTGCGTGCTCAAATTCGCCATGCAACGTGGCCTATCCTAAGAAGCCAACTGGCGTGCTCGACCAGCGGCCCTGGAAGTCATCCGTCGCCCCAACAGGAGCGGTTGCGGACGGTAACCGCGATGGGCGGGTTATAGCCGCCTTGGCATACCAGGCCGCTGGCCTCAATGGCTCGGCCGCGATAGCTGCGGCGGTTCTGGTTTGAATCGAACCACCGACACGCGGATTTTCAGTCCGGCAGATCCGTTCGTTCCCGCAGAAAGCCATCGGTCACGAGCAGCGATCGATCGGTGTCGCCCGAGTGTGTACCCGGGCCGTTGATCATGCCTCCCAGCAGCCAGCCCCCATCGATCCGAGCGACGGTTGTCAGTTGGTTGTGTCGCGGGCCGGCGGGGAAGCTCAGGCTCTGAGCGAGGGAGCCATCAGGTCCCAGCAGTACCAACAGCGGCTGTGCGGACTCCGAAATGCTCGCTCCCTGCGGGTTCTGCACATAGCCCGTTGTGCCGAGCGCGAGGTATCGTCCGCTGGGCAACTGAACGATGTCGAAGAGCACGTCCCCGCGGTCGACATCGATTGTATTGTACGGACCAAGGCTGCCATCCTGACCAACAGATGCTGTGAATGCGTCCCATCCGGTACCGTCCGACCGTACCTCGGAGAGCACTCGACCCACCAATGCGAATCCGCGTGGACTTGCACGCAGACCATGCAGTTCAGCGCGCTGTCGCGTGTCAATCACGGTGCTTCCGAGACGCCGCCCATCTTGAGTTCCAACTCTGGTCAACAGAATGCCGGTGCTCGCTGCAATCGCCTCGTTGAAGTAGTCAACGTGCGCCCGAAAGGTGAAGTTCGACATCGGAGCCTCGACGACACCTATGGCGAGGACACCCGCCGTGTCGACATCGATGAATACCCTCAGATGATTCTGGAGTTGCCCGAACACGTCGAAGGTGCCGGTGGTGATGCCTTCCCCGAGGATAGAGGCACCCGGCTCTACCAACGTACGCCACGCGCGCCGATATGAGCCACCGACATCGAGATCGAGACGATATGCAACAATCGCGTTGCGGCCGGTGCGCAAAACGAGAAGGAGACTTTCCCCCAGTGGTGCCAGGCGGGCAGCGTCATGCATCAGTGCCGGCTGAAGCGACTCATCGTCCTTCAGACCACCCGCATAGTTGAAGAAAGGATCTGTGGCGGCGGCGGGGTCCACAAACGATTGATCGCTGCGCACCGCTCCGTTGTGATCCAAGCGCACGAGGCGTACTTCTCGCAAGGTGGTGAGAACGACAGACAGGTCCCCTGAAGGATGCACGGCGAGGTCGACGAGTGACCAATCGGCAGGCGTTGTGTATGGCTGCAGGGGTTCGTCGTTCCCCTTCACCAACGCCAGCGACCGCCGCGGAGCATCCTCGAATATGGAAGTAAGCTGCTCCTCGAGCAAGGCGACTTCCTTGCCGACCGCCCTCACTTTCGTGACAGTCTGACCGGCGATGCTGATGTCGACCGCTCCTGTCTCAGGCGCCTCTTCACTACCTGTTGCGCCACCGCCGCATGCAACGAGAAGTATGGTAGTGACACAGAGCAACACGCCAGATAGGCGAAGCGGAATCATTGCGACACTCTATGAGTGAGATGAGCCGTTCTCTCGAGATCGGATTTGCGTGCGAGATCCTGACACTCCGGCAAATCAAACCGCACCGACCTCGGACCCTGACACGGATGCTAACGGCAAGCTGCGTATCGAGCTGTCAGCGATTTGTACGGCGGTGTAGCCATGTCCCGAATCGCAAGGCGGTGCGCGTCCCGTCAACATGGCACCGGATCCAGTCAAGGGCGTGGAGTGGTTTGAGAGGTCAGCGGCACAGGGCAATGCCATGGCAAAGATGAATCTGGAGCGGGCTCGTCTCCCCCGCCAATCACCCTGATTTCCGCAAGAAATACCCGCCCGCTCCGGCGACGGGTGTATTTTCCGCGATGGGCTGACAACTGGCGGTGGCGTAATCATGAGCGGCAAGATCAGAGTCGGCGTCGGGGGATGGACCTATGAACCCTGGCGCGGGACGTTTTACCCCGAGACTCTCAGTCAAAAGCTCGAGCTTCAGTACGCCGCCGGAAAGCTGACTTCGATCGAGATCAACGGCACGTTCTACGGCTCGCAGAAACCGCAGACCTTTGCCAAGTGGCGTGACGAGGCACCGGAGGGCTTTGTGTTTGCACTGAAGGCGCCCCGTTATGCCACTCACCGGCGCGTGCTTTCCGAGGCGGGCTCAACGATCGAGCGCTTCCTCACGGGGGGCGTCCTGGAGCTGAAGGACAAGCTGGGTCCCATCAACTGGCAGCTCATGCCAACAACGAAATTCCAACCCGATGATTTCGAAGGGTTTCTGAAGCTGTTGCCGAAGCAGGTGGAGGGAAGAACGCTGCGTCACGCGATCGAGGCGCGGCACGAAAGCTTTTGCGTGCCGGAATTCGTGGCATTGGCGCGCGAGTATGGCGTCGCAATCGTTGTCGCCGGTGATTCCGAATACCCATTGATCGCTGATCTCACGGCGCCGTTTGTGTATGCGCGGGTCATGGGGACACAACCCAAAAACGCCCTGGGATATACGAAAGCAACGCTCGATCTATGGGCCCGGCGAGCGAAGTCGTGGGCCAAAGGCGATAACGCGGAAGGGTTGAAGGGAGTCAGCAAACAGAAACCCGCGCAAGTGAAGCGCGACGTGTTCCTCTACGTCATCAGCGGACACAAAGTCGCCAACCCTGCCGCAGCGCAAGCGCTGATCGAACGTGTTCGGTAAGCTACCGCGGCAAATGGCCTTGCCGATGCCACTCTTGGCACCGGTGACGATAGCTATCCGCTATGTGGATACCATCGCACGGACAATACGCGATGACTAGCCGAATTAAGCTAGAGCCAATCGTACATGACGTCCGAGCACCGACAACGCAGCCTCGATCCGCGTGAGCTTCGTCGGATGGTGCGGATCGAGAATGCGACGAGCTTCCTTTTCGTCGAGCCGCATGCGTCGGGCAAGCTCCGAATTGCTGATACCCGCCTCCCGCACCGCCAGGTATACGGCGGCCTTCAGCGCCATCGATGGCGGCACACTGACAGGTCGTTCACCGCGCTTCGGAGCTGACGGCATTGGAATATCGCGCCCATCGTCAATTCGAGCCGCGATAGCCTCCTCCAGGCTGTCCACCGCTTCGATCAGTGCTTCCTCAACAGTTTCACCTTGGGTGATTGCTTCAGGTAAGTCACGGCACGTGGTCACGTAGCCACCGTCCTCCTTGTCCGGTGTCAGCTTCACTGCGTAGGTAAACTGCCTCATAGCTCGCCCTTTTCAATACCCAGTTGCTTGCACATGGCATGCAGCGTTCCAGTCTTCAGTTCGTCTTTCGGATTGCGAATGATCGTCATCCGCTCGCCGAAGTAGAGCGTCATGTAGCTACCCTTGCCGCGCTTCGCGTCTAGACGAACGTCCAACCCGCGTTTCTTTGCCAGCATCTGAACCTTACGGACGAACTCGCTGCCTTTCATCCCTCTGCTTCCTGAGCATCGGACATTTTTGTCCGAGGCGCAATCGGCCTGTTGCTCAAAGCGATACATTCGAGACGCTGGGGCAGCGAAGCGCAATCCTGCAAATCCATGGTTTTTGCACAGAAATGCCTTGGTGCGGCAACGTGGTCGATTGGGAGTGGCGAGGACGGCGCGGGAGTGCCGGATCTGGCTCAATGGTATGTGGGTATCACGATCCGAAAGGATTAAGTGCACCGGACCGGGCTATGCGGCTCGATGGAGGCAGTCGCAAACGAGTCACCCTAAGCGAACCTAGTCCACGCTCTGCGGCATCAACGTGCCGATAATCGCCAGCAGTATGAACAAGCTGCCTATCCCAACTGCGACCCAGTTGAGCCAACTCAACCGGCCGTTGCGGTCGTGATCGGCCGTCCGGGCTTCAGCGCCGCGTGTTCGTAGTCACGCACCCGCGCAAAGCACTGGTAGCAGAAGAAGACAGCAAAAATAGCCCGCGGAACGGGCGAGATCCTCAGTCCTGCGAACCCTTCGCGCTCCTTGATCAGTTGCCAGTTCTTGTAGAACCAGTAGATCTGATAGAAGCTGAACGTGCAGACAAACATCAACACGTACTTGAACGTGGTGACGGCGAAAAAGGGCGTGTCCGTCGTCTCGCTGGAGGTCGACCGGCCGTCAATATCGGAGACCGCCGCAGTGGGCGGCGCGTACGGGTTTCTTTCGTCCATCTGCAGACCAATCCGTTGCGAGCCCAGTGCCCGCCCGGATTCTATAGCCCGAGACTGGCTAATCTGCAGTGACGCAGTGCCCGGGTTGTTGACTTCGGGCTCTTCCAGGATTCGAGCTCGATGCAAGTGCACGGTGTGCCAATCAGCCTGAACGTTACGGCCACCAAAGCCCCGGCGTAAACGAGCACGTACGCCGCCCTGCGACTGGCGAATGCTGGGCTCGAACGGGAAATAGCCGAGCGCAAGCGGACGGCCATCGGGCAGCCGAAAGCGGAAGCGCCAGTTCGGTGCCCGGTGGCGTGCAGGAGCCGGCAGCGCAATTGACTCAACTGGCGAGCTTCACCGCCAGAATGTCGACATGTTCGATACGAGGTGGTTCTGACAACAACTCGCCGGCTTTCGCCATCAAGGCCGCGGCGATTTGTCCCGTCAGGTGTGACTTGCGGCCTGATTCGTCGGCAAAGGCATCGAAGATGCCGAAGGTGGAGGGGCCGAGCTTCAGGGCGAACCACACCGGCGTGAACATCTCCTGATTGGCCAGCGGCAGGGCACTCTTCAGGAAGCTCTCCAGTGCCTGCTCCTGTCCAGGTTTTGCTTCGAGGCGGACCAGCAACGCGACTTTCACCATGTGACGACTCCTCGTTGAAACGAGATCGCATGGTATTCGTGTTCAACCGCAAAGGAGCGTGGCAGGAACGACAACAATAGTATGATTCTTGCCATACGGTTTTTATCGTTTCGCTCGAAGACGATGCCCGAAGGCGGGGTATGGCATCGCTTCGAAGCTGTCGGGAAGAGCGTC
Source organism: Gammaproteobacteria bacterium (assembly GCA_034668025.1). Taxonomy (GTDB): domain Bacteria; phylum Pseudomonadota; class Gammaproteobacteria; order Steroidobacterales; family Steroidobacteraceae; genus 13-2-20CM-66-19. Next base: position 5,619 of record JAXDQF010000404.1, read on the forward strand.
CAAGGGACCGGGCACGGCCACCGCCCATGCATCGTAGGTGCTGCTCGAGCGGCACATCGAAGCGGCCGACTGCACCGCGTTCCACGGGGAAAGGCGCAATCTCCCGGGGTGGTCTATACTGCGCCGCCGATTTATCAGGCGTTCCACGCGGATCCAAACGTGAGCAAGCAGGACACCCATTTCTTTAATACCTTCAGCGTGGTCATCGGTCTGCTGATCGTGATCGCCATCGGAATTTTTGCGCTGGCGCGTGTGGTCGCCGGTGAGACGCAGGACAAGCAGGTGCTGGACGAGAGCCAGTATCTGAAGAGCGTAGAAGGACATCTTCAACCCGTCGCCAAGGAAGCGGTCGCTGGGGCGGATAACTCCGCTCTCGCAATCAAGGCGGACGCGGGCGCTTCCGGTGCGGGTAGCGCCAGTGGCGGTCCCGCCGCGCCTAAATCCGGCGAAGAGACGTTCCAGCAGGTTTGCAGCGCTTGCCACGGAGCCGGAATCGCCGGCGCTCCGAAGGCTGGCGACAAGGCAGCGTGGGGACCCCGCGTCGCCAAGGGCAAGGAAGTGCTCTATGACCATGCCCTCAAGGGCTTCCAGGGAAGCGCGGGTGTGATGCCCGCCAAGGGCGGCCGCGCTGACCTGTCAGACGATCTCGTGAAGGCAGCTGTCGACCATATGGTCGACATGGCGAAATAGCCCGCTGGACTGACTGACTACAAAGGGTGCCGCCCAACGGCGGCGCCCGGAACGGCATCCCTTTAGTCCTTCGGCGGCGGCGGTCGCCGATCAAGCGTCCTGTAAGTCATCGCCTCAGTCATATGCTGCTCGCCTAACGTCGCATCACCACTCAGATCGGCAACAGTGCGGGCCAACTTCAATATGCGCTGACGACTCCGCGCTGAGAATCCGAATCTCTCCATGGCGCGATTGAGTATTGAGCGCGCTTGCTTGTCCGGCGAGCACAGCCGCTCAATCTGCGCATCAACCAACCGAGCATTGCACGTCCCCTGCCGTGCGAGTTGGGTCTCCCTCGCCCTCTTGACGCGGGCCGCGACGGTAGCGCTGGTCTCAGAGGGCAAAGCCGAGTCATCGAAGTCACTCAAGTTAACGCGCGGCACTTCCAGGTGGATGTCGAAGCGTTCAAGCAAAGGGCCAGACACGCGGCCGAGATACTGCGCGATCTGCCCTGGGGTGCAGTTGCAACTGCCCAGCGGATCACCAAAGCGTCCACAAGGGCACGGATTCATAGCTGCGATCAGTTGGAATTGCGCGGGGTATTGGGTGTGGTGCGTCGCCCTGGAGATGGAGACAACACCGGACTCCAGCGGCTCACGCAGTGCCTCCAGCGCACGTCGGTCGTATTCCAACAGCTCGTCGAGAAACAGCACGCCGTGGTGGGCGAGGCTGATTTCACCGGGGCGTGCTACCGCTCCGCCGCCGACGAGTGATACTGCCGAAGCCGTGTGATGGGGTGTTCGGACGGGACGACGTCCGAAGCTGCCAACGTTGAATCCGATGCCGCTCGCAGACGCAATTGCCGCGACTTCGAGGGATTCCGCTTCGGTCATCGGGGGAAGTAAACCCGGAAGGCGCATGGCTAGCATGCTCTTCCCAGAACCGGGTGACCCGCGCATCAGGAGCGAATGCCCTCCGGCCGCAGCGACGGTGAGCGCACGCTTCGCCTGTACCTGTCCGCGAACTTCACTCAAGTCGAGCGCGGTATCCGCGACGAAACCCACCGTGTGTGGGAGAGGCGGTGAAAGCGTGGGTAGTGGAGTGCTGCCATTAATGTGCGCGCAAACGGTGAGCAAGTGATCGGCGGCGCGCATCACCGGCCCTGAGCGCGCCCGATCTACGGCCCCGGTGAGTAACACGCGAACCTCATCGGCGTTCGACTGCGGTACCAGTACCTCATGCCCCATCCGTGCGGCATGTGCCGCAGCCAGCAGCATCCCGGGCACGGATCGCAACTCGCCGTTCAAACCGAGCTCGCCATAGAACTCCCGATGCTCAGGATCAACCGGGCACGCAGGGTTGATTTTCAACTGCCCGGAGGCGACGAGAATGCCCAACGCAATGGGCAGATCGAAACGACCGCCGCGCTTCGGAATGTCCGCCGGCGAGAGGTTGATGGTGATGCGGCCGGCAGGGAAGTCGAAGTTGGAATTGACGATGGCCGCGCGCACGCGGTCCTTGCTTTCCTTCACTACGGTGGCGGCCAGGCCAACAATGGAAAAGGCCGGCAGCCCGGAATCGAGGCTGACTTCGACTTGGACCAGAGGGGCGTGCAGCCCCAGCTGCGCGCGACAGGCAACAGTGGCGATGGACATAGCCTTCCTTGGCTGAGTCGTTAATGAGTTATTAAGAAAATGGCGGCCAGCGCTCGATCCCTGAGCACACGTGCCCTTCCGACTACGGGCCAGCCGCCCGCGCCGGCGAACGGCGCGCCGCAGCCGTGGCCACTCACCAACAGCTCAATGCGGCCCGGGCTCATCCCCGGCGCCGGTCGGGGCGGCCACGGCACCCGCGGCCGACCCCTGGCCATCCAAGCCCGCTACCCGCCGCTCCAGCTCTTCCAAGCGCGCCCGCGTCCGCTCCAGGACTCGCATCTGCGCATCAAACTCATCCCGCGAAACGAGATCGAGCTTGGTGAGGCTTGCACGCAACACCGCGCGAAAGTTGCTCTCCAGGTCCTGCTGCACCGCCCTGACACCCGGCGGCACGCTCTCAACCAAACGCCGGACGATCTCGTCGATCTTGGTCGTAATCATGTGATGTACCTCTATCGTTCACCGGCGGGAATTGCCTGTGGCAATTCCCGCAGACATCTGGCTCGACCGCCGGCAAAAAGCGTGGTTTTTGCCGGCTGCGTCTCAATTCACTGCCCTCATTTGACGCACGAGTATAAAACCTGGCTCCAAAACAGTGCGCGGGGAGGGTGCTTCCGCACGCAAGCCGTGGAAACTGCACTGAAATTTGCTGTGGCACGGAATCTGCACTTTGAATGCGCGCTTCACAAGCATACGTACCACTCGAGCATGGGGGCAGCCGGTGTTTGTTGCGCGAATCACGCGATATGTCGACCAAGAGACTCAACGGGGTGACGACAGCTGCCTCGTGGGTTGAAAGGACCCGACCAGCGGTCCCTTTCAACAGATGTACTAAAAACCGTCCGGGAGAAAACATGCGCACCGCTTCAAAGACCACTTTAACAACCATGGGACTGGCGCTCGCAGCGCTGGGACCCACGTTAGCCTGGGGGGCCGATGCCGCGCCCGTACCCAATAAGGGCGACACGGCGTGGATGCTCACCTCCACGGCGCTCGTGCTGCTGATGTCAGTACCGGCACTGGCATTGTTCTACGGCGGCCTGGTACGCACGAAGAACATGCTGTCAGTGCTGATGCAGGTGTTCGTCGTTTTCTCATTGATCACTGTGCTGTGGTGCATCTACGGCTATTCACTGGCCTTCACTGAAGGCAATGCGTTCTTTGGTGGCTGGAGCCGCGTGTTCCTGAACGGCACATTCGACCCGGCGAGCGGCGCTTATTCGATGGCAGCGACCTTCAGCAAGGCAACGCCGTTGTATGAGCTGGTGTACGTCGCCTTCCAGGCAACGTTCGCCGCCATCACCTGCTGCTTGATCCTCGGCTCCATCGTCGAGCGCATCAAGTTCTCCGCAGTGCTGCTGTTTATGGTGATCTGGTTCACCTTCAGCTACGTTCCGGTTGCCCACATGGTCTGGTTCTGGGCAGGCCCGGACGCTTACAGCGCAGCCGACAAGGTTGATGCTGCGAATGCGACCGCAGGCTACATCTGGCAAATGGGCGCTCTCGACTTCGCCGGCGGCACCGTCGTGCATATCAACGCAGGTGTTGCAGGTCTGGTGGGTGCCGTAATTCTCGGCAAACGTGTGGGCTTCGGCAAAGAGCCGATGCCGCCTCACAGCCTGACGATGACAATGATTGGCGCCTCGATGCTGTGGTTCGGCTGGTTCGGTTTCAACGCCGGGTCTGCGTTGGAAGCCAACGGTTCGGCTGCACTGGCCTTCATGAACACTTACCTCGCTACCGCCTGCGCGGTGTTGTCGTGGATGACCACCGAGTGGCTGGTCAAGGGTAAGCCGTCGATGCTGGGCGCAGCTTCGGGTGCAGTTGCTGGCCTCGTGGCCATCACGCCCGCCGCCGGTAACGTCGGAATCCCAGGTGCGTTCGCGATCGGCATCGGCGTCGGCATCGTTTGCCTCTGGGGCGTCACTGGCCTCAAGAAGTTGATCAAGGCCGACGACTCACTGGACGTGTTCGGCGTCCACGCCCTCGGCGGTATTTTTGGTGCTCTCATGACCGGTGTATTCAATGCGCCATCACTCGGTGGCCCGGGTTCGACCCAGGACTGGGTCAAAGGCACCGTCGGTTATCCAGGCATCTGGCCCCAGCTGTTGATCCAGATTAAGGCCGTGGTCATCGTCACGGTCTGGACCGCGGTGGTGGCAACGGTTGCGTTCCTGGTCGTCAAGGCGATCGTGGGATTGCGGGTTACGGAAGAACAAGAACGAGAGGGTCTCGACATCACGTCGCACGGCGAACGCGCCTACGACATGTAATCGGGTTCTCACCGGCTACCGCGCCTACGGGTAGCCAAACCGATCGAGCTGAGCCTCGGTCTGCCCCCGGCAGGCCGAGGCTTTTTACCTTATCCAGGAGCCAGGCAGGCTCCTGGGTCCCCAAACGCTCGAAACGTGGATTGCGCCATACCGGCTCCCACGCGATGTGACGGACTTCTATGGTCGGGACTTTGGTGACCGGCGATACTTCCCACGTCCGGGGAGGTCTCCTTATGTTGCGAAATCTAGCGATCAGCACACTTTTATGCGCGGGCGTCGTATCGGTTGCCCAGGCGGATGTCTTTCGCTGGGTCGATGACCACGGCGGCGTGCATTACAGCGATCAGTGGGTTCCGGGATCGGAAGTCATCAAGTCGTCGTCGCCCAAGCCCCGGGGAGCCTCGGACACGTCGAGCCACTCGACTTACAGCGCTCCCAAGGTCAATGGACCCCCTTCTCAGGACAGCGCTGCGAAAGCGGTGAAGCAGGACCTCGCCAAGGTTCGCGAGCAACAATGCAAAGAAGCCAAGGATCGGTACGAAAAGGCCATCCAGGCGCGGCGCATCTACAAGTCCGGCCCCACCAGCGACAAGTCGAAGGACACCGATCGGCCGGATGATCGGCAGTACCTGTCGGATGAAGAAGCGGACGCGTATCGCGTCAAAGCCCGTCAGGACGTTCAGGATTACTGCGGCGCTTCGGTGGCAAAACCTTCGGGTGAGTAGTCCCCGCGTTGGGGACGCTCTATAGTTGCGCACCCGGCCGATCCGGCCGATTCACCGCGGAAGATTCTGATGCGCGTCGGCTTTGTTGGTCTCGGTGCCATGGGAATGGGCATGGCGCGCAATCTCCATCGCGCCGGCCTGTTGAGCGCTGTTTGGAATCGGACCAGCGAAAAGGCCAAGGCGCTCGCTGCTGAGCTGGGTTGCCAGGCGCCCGCGACACTCGAAGCTCTCGCTCCCAACGTCGATGCCGTAGTCATTTGCGTCTCTGCCGACGACGACGTCCTGCAGGTCGTCCGCGCCCTGGCAACTGGAATGCGTAAGGGAACGCTCGTGATTGACTGCTCGACCGTCGGAGCCGACACGGCGCGCGCGGCGAGCAACCTCCTGCAACCGGGCGGTGTGGAATTCCTGGACTGCCCCGTCAGCGGCGGCGTCGAAGGCGCAGAGAAGGCGACACTCGCGATCATGGCGGGTGGAACACCAGAAGCCTTCGCTCAGGCGCAACCAATCCTGGCCGCCATGGGCAAAACCATCGCACACTTCGGACCCACCGGGAGCGGCCAGGCTGCAAAGGCCACCAACCAGATCATGTGTGCCGGCATCATCGAGGCCGTATCCGAGGCGATGGCATTTGCGAGGGCCCAGGGCCTTCCGCTCGATAAGGTCGTGGATACGCTGGGTAAGGGCGCTGGCTCCAGTTGGTATTTCGTGCACCGTGCTCCAAACATGGTACGCGGCGCGTATCCCGCCGGCTTTCGGGTCCGCCTGCACGCGAAAGACCTTGGCATCTGCCGCGACATGGCCGCCCGCTTCGGTGTTGCTTTGCCGGTCGTCGAGCGGATGCTCGGCGAGTATGCCGAACTGGTTTCCCGCGGCTACGGCGATGAGGACATCTCGGCCACGTTCAGACTCAAGGAAGAGCTTTTCGATCGCCCCGGAAAGCCCGGAGCGTCCCCAAAGGACGAATGAGCCGGGACACATGAGCAGCGGCTCGGACGGCGCCGACGAGTCTCTTTATCTCCCTGATTTCTGCACTTCGCGCGCAGCGCTCGCCAATGTCCTGATTGTCGAGCTGACCGCGCTCATCCTGACCCTCGCCCGTGAGAATGCGGGCGGTGGTTTCTGGACGGAGCTGTCCCGCACCTCGCTCTTTCTCCTGTGGATCGGTCTCGCCGGTGCCGGACTGTTGTGTTGGATGCGGGCCCCCCTGAGCCGGCAACAGGTTGGCCGGGGATCGGCCGCGGTCCTGCTGTTGATTTCCGCGCTGATTGCCGTGATTTCCGCGGGTGCCTTCCTGGTCGGCCGCACCAGCCTGGTGGAGGATGCCGGCGCAACCAGCCTGTTTCCCCCCGATCTGCCAACCTTCCTCATTCGCAATGTGAGTATCGGCTTTGTGGTGACCGCGCTGGCATTGCGGTACTTCTATGTAACTCACGAGTGGCGACGCAACATCGAGATGCAGGCGACGGCGCGGGTGCATGCTCTACAGGCTCGCATCCGGCCGCACTTCCTCTTCAACAGCATGAACACCATCGCCTCGCTGACACGCTCCAACCCGGCGGTGGCGGAGCAGGCTGTGCAGGACCTGGCCGATCTCTTCCGGGCCAACCTCAGTGACAAGCGCGACACCATCACATTTGAAGAGGAGTATGAGGTCGCCCGCACCTACCAACGGATCGAGGAACTGCGGCTCGGGACGCGACTGCACGTTGACTGGAAGATCGATTCCCTGCCGCGCAAGGCTCTCGTGCCGGGATTGATGCTGCAGCCGCTCCTGGAGAACGCGATCTATCACGGCATCGAGCCGCAGCCGGGTGGCGGGACGGTCACTGTGACGGGTGAGCTTGCGGGCAGTCTCATCACCATCGTTGTGCGTAACCCCGTTGGTGATTATGAGAGCGAGCGTGAAGGTAATCGCCTCGCGTTGGCGAACATCCGTGAGCGCCTCGGTCTCTTGTATGGTGAGCGAGGACTCGTGAAGTCGGGTCGATTCGGCAATGAGTTCATTGTGACGCTGCGTTTCCCGCACGTCGAGAAACTGAATGAGGCCTAGGGTACTGATCGTTGATGACGAGGCTCCGGCCCGCGAGAGGCTACGACGTCTGCTGATTGAGCTGGACCAGGTCGACGTCATTGGCGAGGCGATGACCGGGGAGCAGGCTATCCAGCGAGCGGCTGAGCTCGTCCCCGACGTTGTGTTGCTCGATGTGAGAATGCCGGGCATCGACGGAATTGAAGCTGCGCGTCATATGAATGTGCTGGAGCAACCGCCTGCGGTCATTTTCACCACGGCTTTTGACGAATACGCCATGAAGGCCTTCGACGCGCAGGCAGTGGGCTATTTGTTGAAGCCCATTCGCAAGGAGAAACTGGCCGCTGCCCTGGCTCACGCTCAGCGCCTGACGCGGCCGCAGCTCCAAAAACTGGCTCCCCAAACCGAGGCCCGGTCGCACATTGCCGCCAAGCACCGGGACGGGCTGCGGTTGATTCCCCTGGACGAGATTCTCTTCTTTTTCGCCGAGCAGAAATACACGACGGTGCGACACCTCAAAGGCGAGGATCTCATCGAGGATTCGTTGCGCGCGTTGGAGGACGAGTTTGGGTCCGCGTTTGTGCGTATCCATCGCAACGCACTGGTCAGCGTGCGTTATCTCGAGCGAATCGAGCGTAATGGTGACGGACAGCATTTTGTGAGACTGCGCGGATGCGAGGCGCCGCTGCAGGTCAGCCGTCGGATGGCAAGTGAGCTACGGGAGCGGTTTCGGATCTGATGGCAGCAATGTCGTCGGCCGCGTAGTCGAACGAGTCGAAGAACAACCGGTCTGGCCTCGCGCCCCGCGCTGGGAAGGCCGTCCTGATCGCCTCAACGAGAGCAGGCGGTCCCGCGGCATACACATCGAACGCCTCCAGGCTCGGATGCTCTGCGAGCACAGTCTCATGAACCCAACCGAGCCGGTGATGCGGAGCGTTTGTTTGCGTCGCTTCAGACAAGACGGCTGTAAACCGCAACTGCGGATACTGTCGAACCCACTCCAGCACGAGCCCTTCTTCATACACGTCGTGCGCTTGACGAGCACCCCAGTAGAGATGGATGGGCCTCTCACAAGGCCGCCCACTGATGCCGGCCTCCAGGATGTGCCGCAGCATGGACTTCAGCGGCGCAAATCCAGTCCCACCCGCGATCATGAGCAGCGGAGACGCAGTCTCCTGGTAGACAAACTGCCCGATAGGCCCCTCGATCCGCAGCAATGAGCCCACGGGCGTCGTGCCGAACAAGCCGTCCGTGAAACCACCGCCGGGAACCCGTCTGACATGCAGCTCGAGGAGGTCGCTGTCATGCGGAGGGCTGGCTATGGAGAAGCTCCGCCGTCGTCCGCGGTCGAGGAGAATGTCGAGATACTGGCCTGGCTGAAACTTCAGCGTTTCAACCGCGGGTAGGCGCAGGAACACCTGCATGACGTCCGGTGCGAGTGGTGTCAGCTGCGCAATGCGACACGGCAGCGTTTTGATCTCGACTGCAGTGACACTCGCGATCAGTCTCGCTTCGACAACGAGGTCAGAGCGAGCGCGAGCCTGGCAGAGCAGGATGTTGCCACCCTGCGCTTCCTGCAGGGTGAGCCCAAGTGGAACACCGTTCGGATACTCGATGTCCCCGACCCGCAGCTTCACGCGGCACGATGAGCAGTGACCCGACTTGCAGCTGTGCGGAAGGTTGAGCCCGGCGGCGAGCGCGCCCTCCAGAATCGGACGATCTGCAGCCACGGTGATATGCCGGCCGTGAGGCTCAATCAGGACGGTGTATTTGCGCGCACCCATGCCTCACACTACCGCAACCGCAGCCGCCAAAAACCAGTGTTCAAAAACCCACCCACAGACAAGATCGACGAGCTGCTGCGCTCGGCGCGGATCATCGCTGTTGTTGGCCTGTCGGCAGACCCTTCGCGACCCAGCAACCGTGTGGCACAGCACCTTCAGGGCTTCGGCTACCGGATCATCCCGGTCACACCCAGTGGTGGAACCATCCTCGGTGAGAAGGCGGTCGCCGACCTCGATCATCTGGACGATGTCTTGAATCCGGGCGAGAAGGTCGACGTCGTCGACGTCTTTCGCCGTCCGGAACATGTTGCGGCCATCGTCGATGACTGCATCCGGCTACGACTGCCCGCGCTATGGCTGCAGGATGGCGTGGTTGATGAGGCCGCCGCCGAGAAGGCCGTCGCGGCGGGCATATTCACCGTGATGGATCGCTGTATGTTCAGGGATCGTGCCGCGCTGAGATGATTCGGCTATTCTTGGGGGCATGCGCATCGATTTCACGAAGATGCACGGCTCTGGCAACGATTTCATTGTCTTCGATTCGCTCGCCGGGCAGGCCTTGCCGTCGGCGGAACAACTCCGAAAGCTCAGCAACCGGCACACCGGCATCGGTTTCGACCAGGCGCTGGTCCTGGAAAAGCCCCGACGCCCGGACACCGCCGTGTTCTATCGGATCTTCAATTCCGACGGAGACGAGGTCGAACAGTGTGGCAATGGAGCGCGCTGTATCGCTGCCCTGCTCTATCGCCGGGGACTGGCGAGCGCGGGCGCCATCACCATGGATAGCCCGGCTGGACTCATTCACGCGCGTGTGCAGAGCGGAAGTGTCGTGTCGGTAGACATGGGCGTACCTAGTTTCGAGCCTCGTAGCTTGCCGTTCGATGCGCCTGCGCGGGCCGATACCTATAGCCTCGAAGTCGGCGGCCAGAAGGTTGAGATAGGCGCCGTCTCCATGGGCAATCCGCACGCAGTGCTGATTGTCGATTCAACGGAGACCGCCCCCGTTGAGACTCTCGGCCCGGCCATTGAGAAGCATCCGCGTTTTCCCAAGCGCGTAAATGCCGGGTTCGTTGAAATTATAGATCGTTCGCATATCAGGCTCCGCGTGTATGAACGCGGCGCGGGTGAGACGCTCGCGTGTGGGACTGGAGCTTGCGCGGCCGTCGCCGTTGAGCGAAAACGTGGACTTCTTGACGCCTCAGTAGTTGTGAGCGCGCGCGGCGGGGAGTTGCGGGTACACTGGGACAGTCCGGGGGATAACATCTGGTTGACGGGACCGGCCGAAGTGTCGTTCGAAGGTCACGTCGAGGTCTGACATATATGACAACACGAGAAGCACGCGGCGTATCGGCCGTAGAAACGGAAGAAGAAACGATTGCTGCTTATCTGCAGCACAATCCCGATTTCTTTGAACGGCATCATGCGGTGCTGGCTCGGCTTCGTCTGCCTCATGCGCGAGGTGGCTCGACCATTTCGCTCGTTGAGCGGCAGATTGAGGTATTGCGCGAGAAGCACGCTGCAGTCGAAGCGAAGCTCGCTGAGTTCGTGCGGGTAGCGCGTGCGAACGATGCGCTCGCTGACAAGTTGCATCGCTTCACTCGGCAACTGTTGCGCGCGGGATCGGCTGAAGCCGTTGTCGCCACGATGGAGTCCAGCCTGCGGGTGGATTTCGACGCCTTTCACTCCGTGCTGGTCCTCATCGGACCCCATCCGGAGGTCACCGCTCAGCGATTTGTCCGCGTAGTGCGCGCTGAAGATCCAAACCTGAAGTCGTTCGAAACCCTGTTCGCGAATGGCAAGCCGCGCTGCGGGCAGGCTCGTGATTCGCAGCGTGAATTCCTCTTCGGATCCGACGCCAATGACATCGGCTCTGTGGCGCTGGTGCCGCTGGGTGAGAAAGGCAGCATCGGACTGCTCGCGTTGGGCAGCACCGACCGCGACCGTTTTCATCCCGGGATGAGCACCGAGTTTCTGGCACGGATGGCGGACCTGATCGCGGATGCATTGGTGCCAACCGCCGGTCCTGTCCAGGCCAAATCGACCGGCTGAAATGACGCCCGCGGCGATCGCGCGTGTAGCGCAATTCCGGCGCTACATGACCATCGAGCGCAACCTATCCGCGCACACGGACTCCAACTACGCGCGCGATCTGGCGGCCCTCGTAAAGTTTTGCGACGGGCACAAAGTAGAGGACTGGAGCGCCGTCGATAGTCAGCACATTCGACTGTTCGCGGCCCATTCGCACTCCAAAGGTCTTGCTGGCCGCAGCATTCAGCGACGCCTTTCAGCAGTGCGCAGCTTCTTCGAGTTTCTCGTCAAGGAGACCCGCGTGCAGGAGCTTGCGCGCGAGCGTCCTACCGAGCCGATCAACGTTAAGAGCAATCCGGCGATCGACGTGCGTGCGCCCAAAGCACGGCGCCGCCTGCCGGAAACCCTCGACGCCGATCAAATGGCGAGTTTGCTGGAGATTCCGGCGGGCGACATCTTCGTCACTCGCGACCGCGCAATCATGGAGCTGCTTTACTCGTCCGGCCTGCGCCTTGCGGAGCTGGTCGACCTCGACATCACCGGTCTGGATCTCCCCGATCGCACCGTGCGCGTTCGCGGCAAAGGCGATAAGACCCGGATCGTCCCCGTCGGAACGGAAGCCCTCAGCGCGCTCCGGCAATGGTTGAAAGAGCGGGTAGCGATAGCCAAATCCGGCGAAACGGCGTTGTTCGTGGGCCGCAGCGGTGAGCGCCTGGGAAGGCGAGCTGTGCAGACCAGGGTGGCTTATTGGGCGCGGCGGCAAGGCGTGAGCATGCGGGTTTACCCCCACCTTTTCCGGCACTCGTTTGCATCGCATCTTCTTGAATCCGGTGGAGATTTGCGCGGTGTGCAGGAGCTGCTGGGGCACGCGGATATTGCGACGACCCAGATCTACACCCATCTTGATTTCCAGCACCTCGCCCGTATCTACGACAAAACCCATCCCCGCGCGCGGAGAAAAGCTTAGGCGCCTGAGTGACAGGCCCAGGGCGACTCCAGGCCCGGCCCAGGAGCCCCATGTCAGCTGATAGCCACGGATTTGATCCCCACGGAACCACCATCGTTGCGGTACGCCGCAATGGTGCGGTGGCAATGGGCGGTGACGGCCAGGTCACCCTCGGCAACACCGTCATGAAAGGCAACGCCCGCAAGGTGCGCCGCCTCTTTAACGATAAGGTGCTCGCGGGTTTCGCCGGCGGCACCGCGGACGCCTTCACCCTGTTCGAGCGCTTCGAGGGCAAGCTCGAGAAGTACGGCAACCTCACGCGCGCCGCCATCGAGCTCGCCAAGGACTGGCGTTCCGACCGCTTCCTGCGCCGGCTGGAGGCGCTGTTGCTCGTCGCCGATCCCGGCAAGGTGCTGGTGATCTCAGGCAATGGAGACGTGATCGAGCCCGACTACGATGTCGCCGCGATCGGCTCCGGTGGACCGTACGCGCTGGCAGCAGCCCGTGCTCTGTTGGAGGGCTCCGAGCTCGATGCACGCAGCATCGTTGAGCGTTCATTGGGTATTGCCGCCGACATCTGTATCTATACCAACCGCAACATGGTCATCGACGAACTCAAACAGGGCGCTGCCTAATGTCATCTCTGACTCCCCGTGAAATTGTAGCCGAGCTCGACAAGCACATCATTGGCCAGGACGCGGCCAAGCGTGCCGTCTCCATTGCGTTGCGCAACCGTTGGCGCCGAATGCAGGTTGAGGAGCCGATGCGCCAGGAGATCACGCCCAAGAACATCCTCATGATCGGGCCGACCGGTGTCGGCAAGACTGAAATTGCCCGGCGACTGGCGAAGTTGGCGAACGCGCCCTTTGTGAAAGTCGAGGCCACGAAATTCACCGAAGTCGGTTATGTCGGGCGTGACGTGGATTCCATCGTCAAGGAGCTCGTTGACGTTGCGGTGAAAATGACGCGCGAGCAGGCGGTCGACAAGGTTCGAGTCCGCGCCGCGGATGCTGCAGAGGAGCGCGTATTGGATGCGCTTCTGCCGAAGCCGCGCATGATGGGTTTCTCGACGGATGAGCCTGTACAGCCCCGCGATGCCGAAACCCGGCAGAAATTCCGCAAGATGCTGCGCGAGCACGAGTTGGATGATCGTGAGATCGAGATTGAGACGCGATCTTTGCCCATGGGTGTGGAGATCATGGCCCCGCCCGGGATGGAGGAGATGCAGCAACAGCTGCAGTCCATGTTCGCCAATCTCGGTGGCAACAAGACAAAGGCACGCAAGGTGAAGGTGCGCGAGGCGTTGAAGCTGCTCACAGACGAGGAGGCCGGCAAGCTCGTCAACGAAGAAGAGCTGAAGATCCAGGCGATTTTCAATGCCGAGCAGAATGGCATCGTGTTCATCGACGAGATCGACAAGGTGAGTCGGCGCCAGGAGATGTCCGGCGCGGATGTCTCGCGCGAAGGCGTGCAGCGCGATCTGCTGCCGTTGATCGAAGGCTCCACAGTGTCAACCAAGTATGGGCCGGTGAAGACCGATCACATGCTGTTTATTGCGTCGGGCGCTTTCAGCATGTCGAAGCCCTCGGATCTGATTCCCGAGCTGCAGGGCCGGTTGCCCATTCGCGTGGAGTTGGATTCGCTGAAGGTCGGTGACTTCGTCCGCATCCTGACTGAGCCGGACGCTTCGCTCACCGCACAGTACAAGGCACTGATGGGTACGGAAGGCGTCCAGGTTTCGTTCACGGATGATGGCGTGCAACGCATCGCGGAAATTGCGTTCCACGTAAACGAGCGTACCGAGAACATCGGCGCCCGCCGCCTCCACACAGTGATGGAGCGCCTGTTGGAGACTGTGTCGTACGAAGCGGTAGATCAGACAGGAAAGACGATTGCTGTCGACTCAAAGTATGTCGACGAGCACCTGGGCAACCTCGTCAAGGATGAGGATCTGAGTCGCTACATTCTATAACTGGGGCGTCGGTCCTGCGGCTTTGGCATACGACCCGAAGCGGTAGGCAAACGCGTGGGTAAACTCGGCCCCATACAGCAGTATCTGGGCCGAGTAATACACCCAAATCAAAATGAGCACCACGGAGCCGGCCGCACCATACGTTGAGGCGACTCCGCTGTTGCCGATATAAACGCCGATGGCGAACTTGCCCAGCGTAAACAGAAACGCCGTCACTAACGAGCCGATCGTGACGTCCCGCCACGCGATCTTCACACTTGGCAACACCTTGTAGATGGTTGCAAACAACGCAGCAACCAGGACAAACGCAAATAGAAAGTTGACCCAGGTCAACACGGTGTTGATCAGCATTTCGCCCCGCGCGAGCCGTTCCAGCGCGGTCAAAGCAGCGCTGATTACGAGCGAAACCAGCAGCAGAAATCCCAGTGACAGGATCAGTCCCACGGACAACAACCGCGTGCGGACCGAATACCAGAAACCTGTGCGTCGCTCCGGCGGCACCTGCCAGGTCTGATCGAGCCCGCATTTCAGCTCAGCCAGCGCGGTGTTGGCCCCCAGAATGAGCGTTACGACACTCACGACGGTGGCAATAGTCCCCGCCCCCGGGCGACTCGCTGCCCGCAGCACCGACTGCACGAGCTCAGCGCCCTGCGGGCCCACCAGGTCACCAATCTGGCCGACGATTTCCCCGCGTGCGGCGGCCTCCCCGAAGAAGAATCCCGCAATGGCGATGGACAAAGTCAGCACCGGCGCCAGGGAAAACACGGTGTAGAAGGCAAGCGCAGCGCCCGTACGGGAAGCCCGGTGATCCAACCATCCGTTGGCTGCATCGTACATCAGCGACCCGATGGCCTTTAAAACGTAGGCTGCGCGCGATCGATGCGGCGGCCGGTTCATATCAACTCTTCGGCTGATTCACGTTCATGAGAGCGAGGGCCGCACCTATATGTGACAGATGCGACAGCCCCTGGGGGAAGTTGCCGAGCATCTCGCGACCTTGCCGCGAATACTCCTCCGCAAACAGCCCCAGATCGTTGCCGGTGGCGACGGCCCGTTTGAATATGACCCCGGCTTCCCGCTTTCTGCCGGCCCGCGCCAGGCACGCGACCAACCAGAAAGTACAGGCCAGAAACATGCCTTCGGAGCCGGCGAGTCCGTCTTCGCGGCGATAGCGCAGAAGCAAACCATCGTGCATGAGGTCTTTGCTGATGACTTCCATCGTGCGGACCATTTTCGCGTCGTCGTACGCTACAAACCCTGTTATGGGTAATAGTAATAACGCGGCATCGACATCCTTGGATCCAAAGCTGCGTACATAGATGCCTCTGTGATGATCGACACCGCGTTTCTCGATGGCTGTGCGCATCTCGTCGCGTGCAGCGCACCATTTCGCGAGCGGAGCCTCGAGTCCGTACTTCTCGGCCAGCGCGACCCCCCGGTTGGCGGCTGCCCAGCACATGACCTTCGAATGTACGAAGTGCAGGGGGCGTGAGCGTACCTCCCAGATGCCCCGATCCGGCAGATGCCACTTGGAAATGGCTGCGTTGACGACCTGTGTCAGAAACATCCAGTAAGGATTCGTCGGGCGATGGCCGAGCTCGCTCCACTGCCATGCGAACTCCACCAACAGCCCGTACATGTCGGCCTGATACTGATGGGCCGCGCCGTTTCCAATCCGGACCGGACGCGATCCACGCCAGCCTTCCAGGTGGGTCAGCTCGATTTCCGTCAGCCGGCGTTTTCCGTCCACCGCATACAACACCTGCAGATCATCGGCATTGCCGCAGGCGGCGCGCTGGATGAAGTGCCGGACACCCTCAGCCTCCGATACCGCGCCCACATTGTTGAGCGCCCAGACCGTGAAGATGGAGTCACGAATCCAGCAATAACGATAATCCCAGTTGCGCTCCCCACCCGTGCGCTCCGGCAACGAAGTCGTCGGAGCGGCAACAATCGCCCCCGTGGGTGCGAACGTCAAAGCCTTGAGCGTGATAGCCGACCTGACGATGTTGACCCCGGGGCCATCCTCGTAGGTGATCTTGTCAGACCATTCGTGCCACCACTTCAGCGTTTCCTTCAGGTGCGTTTGCAACACCAGCGCCGGCTTGCGCCGCTCGCGTACCGCGTTGGCCTCCTCCGGGCGGAAGAACTGCAAGCCGACATGCAGCTTCTGTCTGCCGCGAACTTTGACCGAGGCGTGCAGGTCGTGAGAGTCAACGACTTCGAAGGGCACGTCCCCGAAAATCCGGATTCCAGTGTTGCTGCCGACCGCGAAGTGCGCGTTGTGGCCACCCGAAAATATCCACGGTTTCACGTCACCGTAGTCGAGCCGAGGGACCACGGACACTTCAAACTCCATGCTGCCGCGAATACTTTCGATGATCCGGACGAGCTCGCGCCGTGGCCGATCGCGTCCGCCGGTACGCATGGAGAAAAAATCGATGACGCGGGCGACATTGCGGCCCGACCTGTAGGTAGTGGCGAGGACGAGCGTGTCCTCCAGGTACTCCCGGCTGACTTCAGCCTTGCCTTTGGGAGTGATGATGAAGTGTCCGCCCTGTTTCCAATCGAGCAGGCGGCCGAAACAACTGTCGGAGTCGAATCGGGGCAGGCAGCACCAGTCAACAGAGCCGGCGCGGGATATCAGCGCTGCCGTGTGGCAGTCGCCGATCAAGGCATAGTCAGAAATTGCTGGATACGGGCGCGCGGCGCTTCGTACGCGTACGAAGCGCCCCGCTCGT
>JAXDQF010000405.1:0-4804 GCA_034668025.1 Gammaproteobacteria bacterium
GCCAACAGTACCCTTCGGGTCCGCACTGAAAAAATTGATCTACGCATTACCCCGCCCCCCTCGTTTCATACCATGCCTGGTATTAGATGATTTATAATATTAATAATCTTTATGGTATTGCAACATGCCCATGCGGCGGGACCCGCACCCGGCACCTGACGGCGGTACCAGCCTGGCTCTCGCGCCAGACCGCTGCCGTTTGCCCCTGTGAAGATCCACAGTAGCGGCCCGTAGGTAGAAGAGGACCAGCGATGCAAACGTGTGTTTGTTAGCGTCTCATTCGAGACGCTTCGTACCATCGAGCTTTGCCAGATTGCGATCGAAGGTACTTGGAAGGGTACGACCTGCTTTGCGCGTTTTCGCGCAGCACTACGAAACTGAGCCATTGAGCCGGAGAAGTTAATGCCGGTGCGTAGTCAATAGGCCGGATGATGAGCAAAGCACGCACGGACCCCGCAGTTCTCGCGCTATTCGGAGTAGCGCTAACTCTTTGCAGTTTTATGTCCGTCCGTGCTTCGGCACCCATGTCTAAGACCCAACCAGGGTTCTATCGAATGATGCTTGGCGATTTCGAAGTGACGGCGCTGAACGATGGAGTCGTGAACTAGATTTAGTGCTCATGGGTGCCCTGCAGTTCGCACGCCCTTCGCTCGGTAGTGCGTTCGATGCAGACCCGAAGTCGGCAGCTCAACAGCGGCTGCGCGTTTTTAGGATGGCCGTGCGCAATGACTACTGGGTCGCCGGCGGGCATTTGACGTTCCCAGGTATAGGTCACACCCGAGCTGGCGAGGGGCATTACTTCTGGATTCCGGCCAATTACTCCATACCCGAACGTAACAGTTCAGAGGACGGCAATGTTTCACGGTAGGAGAGCCTCGAACTGTTCGCCGCGGGTGGCAGTAGGCAATTCCGTGAACGAGAGTCTCGCCAGAGACTAAACGGCGCGTTGGCGTCGCTGCTGCGCTCCAACTCATTACGCCTTCTGTCTGGCTCAGACGCGTGATGGGCGCGGCGCCGGTTTTTGTGAAGCAGGACACTCGCCGCACCGACGGAAGGAGTAAGACTAGCCTCGCAAATAGATTGAGCCCCCCTCATGGGAAAAGCTATCGTTAGCTTTCTATTCCACGCTTTCAGAGTTGTGCTGGCCGCGGTCACGATGCTTGTCGTCGCGTTCGGCCTATGGGTGCTGATCGGCACCACTACTTCCATATTGGGCATCCAATCGCCGACACTCGTCCTGGTGAGCGCCATCGCAATTGCCTTCGCAGCGTTCTTTGGCGGAGGCTATGTATCAGCTCGGTACATAACTGCGAGGTCGTTGCTCCACCCGACCCTCGCGGCCGTCGTACTTGCAGCTATCTATCAATCAATTTTTACCCGTGGTGATATTGGCATAGCTGCCGCGATGCCGATTGCGGCCGCAGTCGTTGCAGCTGGAGGCGCAGCGCTTGCTCGTGCAACGGGCGGCCCGGCCTGAGCGACTTTGGTATCTCAAGTCCGCGCCGATATCCAAACTCGGAACCTAATATCTGAAACTCGGAACACCGACAACAGACGACGTTGTGTTGGAACTGAGTCGAGTTTGCTGCCAATTGATGGGATGACTAATTGCCTCTGGTCCCCGGCGCGATGTACGCGCTGACAAGGTGTTGCTGAATCGGCGAGACCAGCCGCTACTTTGGACGCACTGCGATGACGTCGACTTCCACCAAGGCGCCACGATCGCCAGCGGGCAGGACCACCTGCACCGTGGTGCGGGCGGGCTTGTTCGGTTGCTCCTTGGTGCCGAAGAATTGGGAGTATCCGGCCATCATCCCCTCAAAATCCATCTTGCCGCCTTTCGCGGGATCGGCCCCGAGGTACACACGCATCATCACGACATCGCCCAGCGTCAGTTTCTGCGATTGGAGGAGCTTTTGAATGTCTCTGATCAAACCCTCGGTTTGTGACTTGGTGTCCTGGTGTGTCTTCAGCTCCGGATCGAGCCATCCACTCACATACAGCGTGTCTGCGGCCCATACGGCCGCCGCAATGGGTAGGTCAGCATTCCGGGGGTTTTGACTCGGGGGCAGCGGAATTCGTTTGGTGTTTTGCGCGGCAGCTGTCATGGGAACTAGCAGCGCGATTGCCAAAAGGAGAAGATGTTTGATCATGAGACGTTACTCGATGGGATCGAGACGGTCCGCTCCGGTCAGGGTGTGATCCCAATCAAATCCGGAGTTGGGCCGCGTGGTGTGCCACAGGGCAGAAATCTGTTCGAGCCCGGAATGTGAATTCACAGCGCATGTGCCGGTCCACGCACTTACGCTGCCGACGGGGCCCCAGCGCACCGCGAACGTTATCACCTCTGCGTGATTGCCCTTTGAATCACTGGTCTGGGAAGGTGCCGAATTGATCCAGCCCACCATCGGATGTGAACCCGTAGTGCCCGAATTGGAGATGTACTGGCCCGATATGGCGCCCGTCGCGGCGTCGTAATTCCGAATCTCCAATACCGACCCCCGCTCGTTTTTCCACCTGCCCACGGGGTGAGTGCAGGTCGGAGGCTTCGCCTCAATGCTCGCGCACACATTGAGCAGAGCCAATCCCAGCACAGCGCTGAAGGAGATGTGCTTATTCATTCATTTCGCTCCGATTGGACATATATCCTCCTTTCATCTTTCGCTGCGGGTTGATCTTGTTAGCGGTCGACCATCGCTGAAGTCGCGAAGGCAATTGTATTGGCGACAGCTGGAGCGACTTCAGACCGCTCGTTGCAGCAAAACCGCCATTCGTTGCAGCCCAGAATCCTCGCCACGACCTTGGTGTAGTGTGTCGGTGATGATCGACGTTCGCGCATACGCACGCTCGACCGGCTGGACCTGGATTGCGGCCATCTGGTGTGCGGGCGCGTTGTTCAATGCGAGCCAGACGCTTCTCACCATGCACGCGGTGGGTGTGGGCAAGGGTTGGCTTCGCCCAATTTTGATCGTATTTGTCTCCTGGCTACCTTGGGCGCTTGCGACGCCGTTCGTCATTGAGCTGGCGCGACGATGGCCAATCGTTCGCGGCGAGATCTTTAAGGCGATGAGCCCGCATCTGGCGGCATTCGCCGCGATCAGTGTAACGGCGGAAGGCTGGTCGGCATTGCTCCGGGTCATTTTCGACCCGTGGCACCGGAGCTCGCCACCCACGTTCGTGAACACCTGGTCCGACTTGCTCGTCGAGCAGCTCATGACGTTTGTGATCGCCTATGCGCTGATTTTGACGGTCACCTACGTGGTGGACTCGCGCGAAAAGATGACGCGGCAGATGACCGAGACCGCACGGCTCAATGAAGAACTCTCCCGAGCGCAGCTTGCCGTGCTCAGGAGCCAGATGGACCCTCATTTCATGTTCAACACCCTCAACTCGATCGCCAGTCTCGTGTACGACCAGCGCGGCGATGCGGCAGTTGGCATGATCGTGGGTTTGAGCGAGTTCCTGCGCCGCGCCTCGGAAGACTCTCACCGTTCACAGGTCACGCTGCGGGAGGAAGTGGAGTACCTGCAGCGCTACATTGACATCCAGAAGGTCCGTTTCGGCGACCGCCTGCGAGTGAGCGTCGACATTCCCGATGAGCTGCTGGCGACGCAGGTCCCGAACCTGCTGCTGCAGCCGCTTGTTGAGAACGCCATCAAGCACGGAGTATCCAAGCGCCGATCAGGCGGCGAGATTCGAGTCGCCGGGATGTGCCGCGATGGCACGCTTCGCTTGACCGTCTACAACGACGGCCCTTGGGCGCAGGAGGATCTGGCGGTCGCTCCCCACCGCGTCGGACTCGGCAATCTGCGCACGCGTCTGCAGATCCTCCATGGCGACCGATCCGAGCTTTTGCTACAGCCGGCAGAAGCGGGCGGCGTCGAGGTCATCGTGACACTGCCGCTGCAGGAGGCGTGAACGTGTCGCATGCCAAACCGCTCGCCTCGATTCGAGCCCTGGTGGTTGATGACGAAGCCCCGGCGCGCCGGTACCTGACCCTTCTGTTGCGCCGAGACCCCGATATCGGATCGGTCATCGAATGCGGATCCGGGTTGGAGGCGATCGAGGAGATCAGGCGGTCCAGACCGGACCTCGTGTTCCTGGACGTGCAAATGCCCGAATGCGACGGCTTCGACGTGCTCGAACTGTTGGGCGCGGATTTGCCCGAGACCGTCATTTTCGTGACGGCCTATGCCGTCTATGCGCTGCGCGCTTTCGAAGCGGGCGCGCTCGATTACATTCTGAAGCCCTTGGACGACGCGCGCTTTAGTCGCGCGCTCGAGCGCGCCAAAGGTAGGCTCGCGCGCGGTGACCGAGCGGCCAGCGAGGGAATCCCCAGCGGGGGCACCCCGTACCATGCCAACTCGGTCAGCCGGATCGCAGTCAAGAGTCGCGGCCAGACACTGTTCTTAAAGGCCTCGGAAATCGATTGGATCGAAGCCGCGAGATACTATGCGTGCCTGCACATGGGCGGCGCCACGCACATCGTGCGCAGGACCATCCAGGAACTCGAGCAGGACCTGGACGCTCACACATTCTTCCGCATCCACCGCTCGATCATTGTCAACCTCAAACGGGTGCGGGGGCTCGAGCTGCAGGAAAGCGGCGAGTACGAGGTCGTGCTGGACTCCAACATCCGCCTCAAATTGAGCCGACGCTTTCGCAAGCGCTTGCAGGACCGGCTGGGCGGGCTGTGAGCGTCATGCGATCGAGCAGCGACCGCCGCCAGCGCGGCGGTCCATCATGTATTCCCTCTTGATCAGCAGCGGTAGCCCCCGGTAAACAGGAAGGAACGTCCCTGCAG
>JAXDQF010000406.1:0-16773 GCA_034668025.1 Gammaproteobacteria bacterium
GGCCCCGAACCAACGCTCGAGAAGTCGGCGCTGCGCGCCATTCGGATAGGCACGAATCCGGTAGCTGCGCGTGACAGTCCTCATGCTCGGATTCTAACACCGCGCTCCACGGGCCGCAGCGCAGACATTCAACATGTACCGCCGGACATCCTGCGCGTATCGCCTTGAGCCGATCTGCGTTCCGTGCTCAAAGGAGCGCTCTCCGAGCACTTGCTGGTTCCCTCGAGCGCGCTGGAGTCTTGGGCATTTCCTCCAACAGCGCCGACGCGCGACCAATCAAAGGGCGATTCCGCGCTTAATCTCACAGCGCACTTCAACGCTCCTCGCCGGACGGATGTGTCGAACGCAAAATCGGACGCTGCGAGTGCTCGATAACAGTGATTTTTTGCTAGAAATTCGGAATTCCAACCGAACTGATTTGGCGGTAATCTAACGCCTACAGCGAGATCCCGATCCCCCCTGAGATGACTCCCCACTTGTTGCATATCGAGTGTTGGCGATACATGCGCTGTCGAGGGGATCAGATTAGCAAGTGCAAAAAAGGCTCCAAGAAAATGACTAATGCCATTATCATTTTACTGGCGCTCGCGGTGTTCCACTTCGTCTATGAGTCAATCGTGGCGCCGTCATTGCGGCTTTCCCTGAGGCTCAGATTATTCGTCTTGCGGGACGAGGTAGAGCAGCTCAAAACTGAGTGTGTTGATTCAGGGTCTGTTGACTCAAAGAAAGGCTCGTATTACGAATTTCTCCAGGATTCGATCAATGGCCTGATATCGAGGTTGCACCGCGTCGATGTGGCGTCGCTGCTCGGTGTTGAATTCCAGTGCAGGAAAGACCCGGATTTTCTCGCGCAAGCGCAGAAGCGGGCGCGGATTTTGGATGACTGTCCTGTGCCGCGTGTCCGCGAGATTCGCAAGCAGACCCTCAGGATTGCCGCGAAGGCGCTCATCATCAACAGCGCTGTGGGGGTGGTGCTGCTACTTGCTCCCTGGGCGCTGGTATCGGCCGGATATTCTGAATCCAAGAGACGATTTCGTGTGCTTGCCTCACTGAACAGTCGCGAGTTTAAGCGGGTTTCGCCGGCCGAATCCGAAGCTATGGCGTCTATTTGACACCTGAGCCTGGGACCTGGGGCTCAAGGGCTCTTCGGTCCCTGCGGCGGCGTTTGCGAGTTGTCCTTGTTGTTCTTATTCCCCGTCTGCCCCGGCCCTGTCGCCTGAGTGGCAGGGTCTGGGTCTTGCCTCAACGTATTGGACGGTGAGGCTTCGGACGGAGTCGATGACAGCGTCGTGCCGTCCTGCGGCGACGGCGACTGGTTCGTCGTCTGCGGTGTGCTCGCGGGCTGAGCGCCGGATCCTGCCGGCCGCGTAACAACGGTCCCGTGGCGAGGCGGCAGGTACAACGCGCCCTTCTGCCCGCATGCGGCCGTCAGCGCGAGCGGCAGAACCGCGGCGAAACACAATGCCACGCGCCTCACGGGCCCACCGGTCGCCGGTCACGCAGCGCCAACCAGCCACGAACGACCCGATAGATCACCCAGATACCCACCAGAGCAAGCCCGCCGGGCAACGTGGCGAATCCAACGATCACAAACATCAATGGAAGTGACAACGCCCAAACGATGAGGGACCACAGCAAGGCGAACCAGAACGTCCGGATCTGCCAGCTGAAATGTGCTTCCAAAAATGTCCCGCGTGCATCGGCCTGCCGCGCATAATTCATGATCACCGCCACAATCGAGGGCACCCCGAAAATGAAACTCCCGACAATCGTCACGGGCGATGTGAGGCCAATCAACACCGAAAGCGAATGCAACGCATAGATGACATGCGTGTAGGAAATCAGCGAGGCATCGACCTGCCGCACTGGAACCGTCACGCTGGGGTTTGAGCTGTCGACCATAGCTGCTACTCCACTATAGCTCATATTTATTGCATGGCCTTCGGCCTGTCGACAACGGCAATGGTCAGACGCGAAACACACACGAGCTTGTCCTGCTCGTCCCGGATCTCGATGTGCCAGACGTGGCTGCGCTTCCCAATGTGGTAGGGGCGTGCCGTTGCGGTTACGATCCCGGACGATACGGGTCGGAGATGGTTGGCATTGATCTCCTGTCCCAGGCAAACGTACCGCTTCTGATCCACGCACAGGGTGGCGGCCGTGCTTCCAACGGTCTCGGCCAGCGCAACCGACGCCCCGCCATGCAGAACGCCCATCGGCTGATGCGTCCTGGGGCTCACTGGCATCGTGGCCCGAAGAAAGTCGGGTCCAATTTCCGTCACCTGAATGCCGATCGTATCGGCGAGGGTTCCCCGCGTGTGCTCTCGAAGTTGCTCGACCGAAGTCTGGATGCGCCAAATACTCATGGCGCGTAGTCTACCGCTACCCTTGCGTCTGCGCCTTGAGTCCGCGCGGACTCGGAGCCGCTGATGACCGAATATGTGTTCGTCCCACCCCCGATTCCAAGCGTCGAAATCGCTGGAACCCGGCAACGTTTTCCGGTGCACCGGATTTATTGCGTCGGACGAAATTATGCAGAGCATGCGCGTGAAATGGGCAACGATCCGAAGGCGGATCCACCCGTTTTTTTCACCAAGCCGGCGGACGCGATCGTAGCTAATGGAGTTGCGGTGCCGTATCCGCCACGGACCGACAACTTTCACTACGAGGTAGAGCTCGTCGTGGCGGTTGGTGGTGCGGGACGAAATATCGCTGCCGCGCAGGCGTTCGGTCACGTGTTCGGCTACGCCGTCGGTAATGATCTGACTCGGCGTGATCTACAGGGAGCGTCGAAGAAGAAGGGCTTGCCTTGGGACACCGGTAAGGCGTTCGATGCCTCCGCTCCCATTGGTGCCATTCGCCCTGCCTCGCTGGGTCACATAGAACGTGGGCGAATCTGGCTCAACGTCAACGGGGAGACCCGTCAGCAATCCGATATCAGCGAGATGATCTGGAGCGTGTCAGACATCATTGCTGAGTTGTCCACCCTGTTTGAGCTGCGAGCGGGTGATTTGATCTACACCGGCACACCCGCGGGAGTGGGACCGCTCAAACCGGGAGACCGGATCGAATGCGGCATCGACGGCTTGGAGTCGTTGAGCAACACCATCGTTATCGCCTCCGCAAAATGAAACTTTACAACTACTTCCGCAGCTCCGCGGCCTTTCGCACACGCATCGCGTTCAATCTGAAAGGAGTGCAGTGCGAGACTGTGGATGTTGACTTGCGCGCGGCTGCCAATGACCATCAAAAGCCCGAGTACCATGCCGTGAATCCACAGGGTTTGGTGCCTGCCCTGGTCATTGAAGACACCACGGTGGCGCAGTCTCTGGCAATCATTGAGTACCTCGAGGAGGTCTATCCCGAGCCTCCACTGATGCCGCGCTCGCCTGTCGACCGCGCCCGTGTCAGGGCCATGGCGCTTGCGGTCGCTTGCGATATGCATCCGCTGAACAATTTGCGCGTCCTGAACTATCTGCGCTCGCCGCTCGGCCACGACGAAGAAACTGTCAACGCCTGGTACCGCCATTGGATCGCGGTTGGATTCAGCGGGTTGGAGCAGGAGGCCCGTCGTGCGACTGGCGACGGGCGCCACATGTTTGGGTCGACGGTCACAATCGCCGATATCTACATCGTGCCGCAGATGTACAACGCGCGGCGCTTCAAGTGCGATGTTGAACCGTATCCAACGTTGCGCGGAATCTGCGCGCACCTCGAGTCGCTGCCGGCATTTGCAAAAGCGGTCCCCGAAGCACACCCTAGCGCTGCCTGCTAGCGCTGCCTGAGGCTGATCGTTAGCGTGGTTCGGGGAACCGCGGTCCCCGACCATACGTTGCTTCTACAATGCCGGTCGGTGGAGCGGTTATGACTGATTCCGAACACCTGGTGCACATGGCCAACGACATTGGCAACTTCTTCCGTGCCAATCCCGACCATGACGCTGCCGTGCTCGCTATTTCCAATCACATCAAGAGCTTCTGGACGCCCAAGATGCGCAAAAAGCTCATTGCGGACATGCATGGGGGTGATGAGGAGTTGGACGAGCTGCCGCGGGAAGCGTTACGACTGCTGAAAGAGCACCCGGATTTCAAACCGCAGCAATTGCCCGAGGGCGGCCCTGAGGGTGGCGGCGACGCGGGATAGCTCAACGCCTGGGCTAGCTGCGTGGAGCTTCCGCGAGGCTGAATTTGATCGGTTTGGTGGTCTTCGGGATCGCGGCCACGAGATGGCTCGGAACGTACATCGCAATGCACATGTGACCCGGCTTCTGGTGGATGTGCTCGATTTCGAGACTCACCTCGTTGGCGTCCTCGCGTACGTGGGCAAGTTTGTACCCGTCGCAAGCAGCGCCGCCACCGACCCAGGCGACCACCATCCGACGTTCGAAGTTAACCTTCGGCGGGCGGCCCTCAGCGTGGAGGTCAGACCAGATCTTCTCGAAGGTCTTCACATCCCGAGCGTAAAGTAAACCCGTCTGCTGCTGACCAGCGGCTTTGCCGGTCGCCAGAACCGTGAACGGCACCGCCTTGGAGTTGCCTGTCGACGGGTCTGGGGATGACAGAGCCGTTGGCGCGATCAGGCAGGCGGCAATCAGCAATGGAACGCACAGCAGGCGCATCAGCCACCCTTGAGCTTCGCGCCAACCCGGCGATACGCCTCGCGAAACGGAATGCCTTCCACCACCACCAGCCGATTCGCTTCCTCAGCCGCGTGAATCGCCGGATCCAACTTGATGCGTTCCACGCGAAACTTCATCGCATCAATAGCCGGCGGCAGAATGTCCAACGTCTGCAACGCGATGTCGATGCTGCGAAATAACGGGAATTTCAGCAGCTGCAGGTCGCGTTGGTAGCCCGAAGGCAGCTTGGCAAAAATCCCCAGCGCCTCCGTCAAACATCCCAACGCCGTTGCCGAGCGGCCGCGGATCAGCTCGAACACATCGGGATTACGCTTCTGCGGCATGATGGACGAGCCGGTGGTGAAGGCATCCGGCAACTCCAGGAAGGCAAACTCCTGGGTGTAAAAGAGAAGCACGTCGGCAGCGAACCGACCGAGATCCTGTACGAGCAGGGAGATCTCGAACAACAGATGCGCTTCCGCCTTGCCGCGCGAAAGCTGCACAGCCGTCACAGGCTCCTGCGTGACATCAAACCCGAGCTTCAAACGAGTAGCATCGCGATCCAACGGCAAACCGGGGGTGCCATACCCGGCTGCAGATCCCAACGGGCTCTTACCAACCCGCCGCTGTACCTGCCGCAGCCCTTCAGCGTCGTCACGAATCTCAGCCGCGAAACCGCCCGCCCATAGAGCTACGGAACTGGGCATCGCCTGTTGCATATGCGTATAGCCCGGGAGCACCGTTCCAGTCTCGCGCGCAGCCAACCGATCCAACGCATCGACAACATGCGCAGCCCCTGTCCCCAACTCCTCGATGGCATCACGCAGGTACAGTCTGATCGCGGTCAACACCTGGTCGTTGCGCGAGCGCCCAAGATGAACGCGGCCGCCCGCAGCCCCAATTCGTTCGGTCAAGCGCTTTTCCAGCGCCGTCTGGCCATCCTCATCTTCCAGCGAGATGTGCCATTCGCCGCGAGCGTGTTCCTCGCCGAGGGCGGTCAGGCCGAAGCGAATTACGTGCAGATCGTCGGCCGAGAGGAGTTTCTGCGCATGGAGCATTTCGACATGAGCAAGTGATGCCGCGATGTCATAGCGCACGAGCCGCTCATCGAGCGCATAGTCCTCGCCAGCCGTGTACTGCAACACACGGCCGTCGAGTGGCGCGCCCTTGTCCCACAAGCGGCTCATGAGTAGCTCAGCTACCCGCTGCAGCTGTCTGCTGCTCAGCGGGGCTGAGAGCATTGACATCGGCAACAATCAACGTTCCGGTGCCCTCGTTCGTAAATACCTCTCCGAGAATTCCTTCAGGGGACTTGTACGACACGACGTGAACGCGACGAACTCCACCATGGATGGCGTTCTCGATGGCCTTTGCCTTCGGCAACATGCCTTCCACGATCCGCCCTTCTTCGCGCAGGCGCTTGAGCCCGCGGAGGTCGGTGTACGAAATCAGGGACGTTGGATCCTCGACGCGCTCCAGAATGCCGGGGGCGCCCGTGCAGAGGATCATCTTCTCGGCCCCGAGTGCTGCGCCAATGGCTGCGGCAACCGTGTCCGCGTTGATGTTGAGCAGTACACCCGTTTCGTCCGCAGACAGCGGGCTGACGACCGGCATCAGTCCATTGTCGAGCAGTTTGCGAATGACCGTTGTGTCGATTCCGTCGATGTCACCGACGAAGCCGTAGTCAACCGTTTCGCCGGTCGCCGCAATCTTCACAGGCGGGCGTCGGTGAGCACGCACGAGGCCGGCATCGACACCGCTGATTCCAACAGCGTCAATGTTGAGATCCCGGCACATTCCCAGGATGCGCGTGTTGATCAGGCCGTTCAGTACCATAGCCGCTACGTCGATGGCCTTCTGGTCGGTCACGCGCCGACCCTCGACCATGCGCGCCGGTATCCCGAGCGCTTCCGAGATCTCAGTGGTCTGCGGACCCCCGCCATGCACCATGACGACCCGCACTCCGAAGTAGTGGAGGATCGCGATCTGCTCGATCAGTACCCGGGTGGCATCGGTATCACCGAATACACCACCGCCGGCCTTCACAACGAAGGTCTTGCCCTTGTACATGCGGATATAGGGAGCGGCGCTCTTGAGCGCCCGGATGGCAAGAGTCTGTTCGCCTCGATGCATGATCATTGTGTTACCTCAAACTCCTTTGAGCAGTTGATAAAGCACGGCCGTTTGCACGACCAGTCGGTTAAAAGCCTCGCGTTGCACGATGCTGCGCGGGCTGTCGAGCACTTCGTCGGCCACGGCAGTGTTACGTCTCACGGGTAGACAATGCATGAGGCGGCAATCGGGTGCCGTATTCGCAAACCAGTCGTTCCTGACACACCATCCCAGAAGCTCGGCGCGCAGCTTGGCATCCCCTGCCGTGTCGCCATAGCAACTCGTTGAGCCCCATTCCTTTGCATAAATGACATGGGCGCCCTGGAGCGCATCCTTCCGATCCGTCGTCTCACGGACCGACCCGCCGGACTCAGCCGCAGCCCGACGCGCCTTGTTCATGACGGCGGGAGGAAGAGCGAATCCCTCCGGCCTGAGCACGATCACCTCCATCCCGCGCATCGCTGCCATATGCACTGCCGCTGAAGGCACAGCCAATGGCAAGGCGCGCGGATGATACGCCCACGATAGAACAAACCGGCCGCCTTTTGGCACCTCGAGGTCGTCCATCGTCTTCCAGTCCGCCAGCGCCTGGCACGGATGATTGGTGGCCGACTCCAGGTTGATGAGCGGCTTGTCCACCAGCTCAGCCATGGCCGAGAAATTCGTCTCCGCCAGGTCATAGGCGAGGTCTTTCCCATCCGCGAAGGCCCGGATACCGAGCGCGTCGCAGTAGGAAGCGAGAACCGGAATTCCTTCGCGGATGTGCTCGGCGGCAGCCCCGTTCATGACGGCGCCGAGCTTACTCTCCAGCTGCCACGTTCCCTGGCCCGGGGTGATCACGAAAGACGTGCCCCCGAGCCGTGCCATTCCCGCCTGCATCGAGGCGAGCGTGCGCAACGACGGATTCAGGAACAGCAGTCCCAGGATCTTGCCCGCCAGCGCCCGCGGCTCCGGACTCGTCTCGAGTCGCCGCGCAAGCTGCAACAGAGCGCTGACCTCGGCGCGCTCGAAATCGGCAAGATCCAGGAACCGCTTCATGCAGGCAGATCCGCCAACGTATCCCGCAGCATGTCCACCTGTTCCTCCTGCAGGATGAACGGCGGCAGCAGCCGCAGAATGTTGGGATCCGTAGCCGTGCCGGCGAGAATGCCGCATTCCAACAGCTCGGCCTGGATTTCCTTCGCTGGACGGGTCGTGCGCAATCCGGTCAGGAAGCCGGCGCCCTGATGTCCCGTGACCGGACCTACTATGCAGGTCTGCCGGATGTAACTACCTACACGGCGGACACGCTCGAGCAGGTTTTCAGTCTCAATCGCGTCGATGACGGCTTCAACGACCGCACAGGCCATCGGACCGCCACCGAACGTCGTGCCCAACAGATCGAGCTTGAATGCTGCCGTGACTTTTGCGTTGGTCAGCAGTGCTGCGCACGGAAAGCCGTTGCCCAGCGCTTTGGCCGTCGTGATCATGTCAGGCATAACGTCGTACAGATTCGCCGCGAATGGATGACCAACACGGCCCATTCCGCACTGCACCTCATCGAATATCAGCAGCGCCCCGACTTCGTCGCAACGCTTGCGCAGCGCTTGCAGGAATTCCTTGCTGAGATCCACGGCTCCTGCGAGGCCTTGAACGGGCTCAACGATGACCGACGCAGTTTCCTTGGTCACGAATCCAGGAATGGCGTCGATGTTGCCACGGGGAATGAAGCTGACATCGAAGGGCGTGCGCGGGTAGCTGTACCACTTCTGTTGAGCGCCCCACGTTACCGCGCCAGCGCCGGCAGTGCGACCGTGAAAGCTGCCGACAACCGCGCACACCTGCGAGCGGCCGGTCATCTTGAAGCCGAGCTTGAGGGCATTCTCGTTGGCTTCGGCTCCGCTGTTGATGAAGAACACGCTCGTCATCGGCAACTTGGAAAACCGTAGCAACCGCTCGGCCGCGCGGGTTCGCACCTGCATGGCAACGGCATTCGACTGGAAGTTGCAGGATTCGGCCTGCTTGGCCAGAGCACGCGTGAAGCCGGGATGGCCGTAACCGAGTCCGGCTACCGCATGGCCGCCATACAGATCGAGCACGCGCTCGCCGCGGCTGTTCGTGAGCCAGACCCCTTGGCCTGACACGACTTCGATGGGGTACTGTGCAAATACGGGCGCAAGCAGGTCGTTGCCGGCCGTTGTTGGCCGAGATGCTGGAATCGGTGGGGTCATGGTTCTCGCTTCAGGTCCATCCGGGCGCAGGAGCCGTGAGACCCGAGGTCTCGGCCAGGCCGAATATCCGGTTCATCCACTGCACAGCGCCGCCCGCTGCACCTTTGTTCAAGTTATCCACCACACACATGACAGCGACGGTTCGGCCGTTCGCCACAGCGGACAGATGTGCGTAGTTGCTCGTAGCAACTTCCTTTACACGCGGAGCCTGGTCGGTCACCCGAATGAAAGGACAGTTTGCATAAAATTCGCGCAGCGCCCCCAGGACCTTCGGTGTATCCACCGAGGTTTTGAGTGACGCCTGCACGGTGACGTGAATGCCTCGTGCAAACGGCCCGGAGTGCGGCACGAAGGCAAAGTCAGCTTCGACACCGGAAGCGGCCCGCGCGCAGGCTGAAATTTCCGGTGCATGACGATGAGTCAGTGCGTTGTAGGAGTATAGGTCGCTGTGCCGAACCGGGTGATGGGTACCCTCGGTCGGCTTCCGCCCGGCGCCCGTGCTACCTGTAACGCCGGAAACAAACAACGTGGGTGACGTGATGCCCGCGGACAGAAGCGGGACACTGGCCAGCAATGTAGCAGTGGCGAAGCAGCCTGGATGAGCGACGTGAGTCGTTTCCAGCTTCTTCAGGTGCTCGGGCACCGCGCACGTAAATTCGGCGATTCTTTTTGGCGCGCCATGGGCGTGTTTGTACACAGCCTCATATGCCTCGGCCGAGGAGTAGCGAAAGTCTGCTGAGATGTCGACGACTCGCGGGCGCGTGCCAGCCTTTGCGGCGACACCGAGTAATGAGTCGATGAGCGCGGCTGACACGCCGTGCGGCGCCGCTGAAAACACGGCTGATTGCGGGGATTCTGCGAGGAGGCGTTCAATGTCCCCTTGCGATTTGAAGCGCACGTCAGGGTAGGCGCTTGCAAGGTGGGGGAATGCTTTCGTCACGTTCTCGCCGGGCTGGCTGTCTGACATCACAGCAGCCAGCTCGAACTGCGGGTGCCCGGCGATCAGGCGCAACAATTCGCCCGCCACGTAGCCGGTTCCGCCCAGAACGATGGTTGGGATTCGCGCTGTCATTGCGGGGCCTTCAGGCCAATGGCCTCGATCACGCGATCGCCGAGCGCCGCGCCGTTCGTCATGGCGTTGAAGGCGGAGACACCCAGTTGATCTGTGATGATGTCAACACCGACCTGGTTGTCAGTCGACGGCCCCGTGACCACGCAGGGCTCGATGCCGAAGCGCTCGCGCAACAGCTTGACGCCGCCCCAGGCGGCCACGGGATCATTCGCCGACAGAATGACGCCCGTCAGTGCGGCTCGGATGTCGGGGCATTCGAGGATCGCGTCGACTCCATATGTGCCGAGGATGCCGTCGCCGAGCTCGAACACGATCGCATCGGGTTTGCCGGCAGACAGCTCGGTCAACATGGTGCGCGTAAGTGCCGGACCGTTGATCTTCGTGGTCGTCACGATGCCCATGTCGGTGAAAATCATCGAATTCCGTGCGCCCGCGTCTTCCATCGCGAGGATATCGCGCCGCAGGGAAACACCCGTCGCCTTGAATGCATCGATAGTGAATCCGCGGTGACGCATCCGGCTGATCACCGCACAGGCCGCGGCGGTCTTTCCGGCTTCCATACAGGTACCTGCGAGCGCAACAACCGGCACCCCGCGAGATTCCAGTTTCGCTTCAAAGTCGAGCCGCTTGTGACCCACACGGGCGGGAACGCCGATGCGCTCGCCGAGATAGGGAAAGTGCAGCACGCCGCCGATTACGCGGCAGTCGAACGGCTTTCCTTTGTCAGGATTGACCGAATCGCAGACGCCCAGAACGCCACCGATGTTGAGCATCTGGATGATGTCG
Source organism: Gammaproteobacteria bacterium (assembly GCA_034668025.1). GTDB lineage: Bacteria > Pseudomonadota > Gammaproteobacteria > Steroidobacterales > Steroidobacteraceae > 13-2-20CM-66-19. The sequence goes on from JAXDQF010000406.1 coordinate 10,799, forward strand.
CCGGGCTGGACCGACGGCGGGATGTGACCGGAGTATCCGAACAACGCCTTGCGATGTCCCAGCGCCCCGACAACGATGTCGCCCTTGCCGACTTTGGCCATGCGGCCACTGGTCAGCTCCAGCGTGTTGTAGTTTGACTTGTTGGTCAGTACTTCAACCGCGACGACGACGCCTTCTTCCGCGGGAATATCCGTGGATACCCGCACTTCATGCGACAGTCCGCAGGCCTGGGTTACCGAGGCAACCTTGTCGACGACGATACTTCGCATTCCACTAGTCATCCCACTGGCCATGTTCATGCGTCCTTAGCGCGTTCGCCCGCACGTCGTGCGAACACGCCGGTCAGCGAGACAATCTTGGAGAAACCCAGGGCATCCGTTGGAGTCCACTCGCCCACCGCCTCGCCGTACACGCCCTTCGACGCGGCGATCAGCGAGTAGGGTGACTCAACACCTTCAATAAAGAGATTTCCCGGCCGAAACAGCACGTGAACATCGCCGGTCACGCGCTCCTGCGACGACACAAGCAGCGCTTCGATATCGCGGCACACTGGATCCAGAAGCTGGCCTTCGTGCACCAGGTCGCCATAGGGCTGTGCAACCAACTCCTTGATACGCTGCTGACGGCCCGTCAGAACGAGCTTCTCGAGCTCGCGGTGTGCGGTGAGCAGCGTCTCGGCGGCCGGTGCCTCGAAAGCGACGCGGCCCTTGGTACCAATGATGGTATCGCCAAGATGAATTCCGCGACCTACGCCAAAAGGCGCGGCGACCGATTCGAGGGACTCGATCACCTGTACCGGTGACATCGGCTTGCCATCGAGCGCAACCGGTCGGCCCCGCTCAAATGAAATGACATGCTTTTCGGGCGCGCGCGGGTTCGTGAACGCATCGCGCGTAAGGACCCACGCGCTGTCGGGAATACTCCCCGCCGACGTGAGAGTCTCCTTACCGCCGATCGTGACACCCCACAGACCGCGGTTGATTGAGTAGGCGGCACCAAAGGGCGGCACCGGCAGGTTGCGCTTCTGCAGATAGTCGAGCTCATCCTGCCGCTTGAAGGCCTGGTCGCGAACGGGTGCGAGCACTTCGAGATCGGGTGCCAGGGTTCGAAGGGCCACTTCAAACCGCACCTGATCGTTGCCTGCCGCAGTACAGCCATGCGCAATCATGTTAGTGCCCAGCTCCCGCGCCATCCGCGCCATGGTCTGTGCCTGCATGACACGTTCCGCACCGACGCACAGCGGATAGAGCTGCCCGCGTTTGACATTGCCCATGATCAGGAAGCGCAGTACCTGCTCAAAGTAGTCGGCGCGCGCGTCAATTTGATGATGCTCAATAGCACCGAGCGCGCGCGAGCGTTCCGCCAGTGTTCGCGCTGCCGCTTCGTCAATCCCGCCCGTATCGACGGTTACGGTGATTACGGGCCGACCCGTATTCTCCGCGACCCAGGGCACGAGGAACGAAGTGTCGAGCCCACCGGAGTAGGCGAGAACAATGGGCTTGGAGCCCGCGTGAGCGGCGGTGTGAGGCATGATTTTTTAGGTGACTCGGAAGATCGATTGCAGGCGGCCGAGCAGCTCGTCCTGCGCACGGGAATTGACGGTGGCAATGAATATGGTGTCGTCACCAGAAATCGTGCCTGCCACCTCAGGCCATTCAGCCTTGTCGATGGCAACGGCGACGCTCTGGGCGGCACCCACAGTGGTCTTCAGAACGGTGAGCGACGGACCGGCCCGCTTCAGGCCGCGCACGAACTGCGCGAGCGTGCCGAAATCCCCGGTGGCACGAGTGAGGTCATCGGGAGGTAAAACATAGCGCCCGCTTGCTTTCAACACGCCCATGTCGCGCAGATCGCGGCTCACAGACGATTGTGTAACTTCGTGCCCTTCCTTCTTCAACAGGCGCACGAGGTCTTCCTGCTTGCGGACAAAGCCCGCTTGCAGGATGCGCACAATGGCGCCGCGACGGTCGTGTTGTTGAGTGTCGTTGAGCACTTATGCATAAACGAGCGCATAAAGGGGTGCGTATTGTGCATATTCATGCGAGCGCGGTCAATAGTGCCCGCGGTTAATTTTTTATTTCACTGGCCCAAATATGGTTGTGGTCGGACGCGACAGCGGGATCTTTCGCAGCGCCTGCATAAATACTCGAATGGTGCATAAAATTGCAGCGCTTGCGGGGTCGCCGCGCCGTAATGGCGCGAACCGCGCCGGTGCCGTGGGTTGATATCGCACGCACACCGAGGAGACTCGACTGCTGCACCGCAATCTGGCAGATACTTCGGGCCGAACTATGTAAACGAGCCGGGAGAGCCACCATGCCACGCGATATTGCCTCAGCCAGTCGTTGGCGGACGACGCCCGGTTGGCGCTTGCCGGTGGCATGTTCGCTGCTGCTCGCGTTCTGTCTTACGGCTGCGGCTGCCGGCGCGATCGATGCCGTCTCTTCGAAGGATGCTGCGGGCGGTTTGCGCGCCGCGATCTCCCAGGGCATCGACAAGGCAATCGCCCAGCTCGGCGCGCCCAACGGGTTTCTCAGCAACCCGAAGTACACCATCCCACTGCCGTCGGCTCTCGAGAAAGCGGACCGTGCACTGCGGATGATCGGCATGTCCGGCGATGCGGATCAACTCAAGGTCGCCATGAACCACGCTGCGGAAATGGCCGTAGCCGACGCCAAGCCCGTATTCAAACAAGCGGCGCAGAAAATGACCGTCGCCGATGCCAAGGGCATCCTGACCGGCGGCGAAACCTCGGCGACTCAATACTTCCGCCAGGCCACCACCGCCCAGCTCACCGCCCGCTTCAAGCCGATCGTCGCCAAGGAGACCGCGAAGCTCAAACTCCACGAGATGTATGATCGCTACGCAGGCAAAGCCGCACAGGTGGGCCTCATCAAGTCCGAGGATGCCAACCTCAACGACTACGTCACCTCGAAGGCGCTGGACGGCCTGTTCGGCGAGATTGCCGAGGAAGAGCGCGCCATCCGCAAGGACCCCATGGGGCAGGCGAGCTCACTGATCAAGAAAGTTTTCAGCGCGTTGTAATCAACACACGGCTTTACGAGGCTCAAATGCAAGAAGACGCCGGCTCCGCTACACCCAGCGCACAACACGATTGGTTCATCCAGTCGCTCGTCAACGTCGCGAATGTTGCTCCACTGAGTTTTGGTGTTACCTTGCAGGTCAGTGGACTGTTGGTATCAGGGTACCTCGTGAGCGGCAAGGCGTTCTTCGAGGCGACCGGTCAGCAGATCGTCAGCGGCCTCGAGCAGAACGCAGCGCTGGCTGACCAGATGCGCAAGATGTTTGCCACGTTCGAATCCGCCTACCCCAACGATCCCACCCAGACCGACCGCCCCGTCCCGCAGTTTGTCCACCTGCAAAACGCGCGTTTCTACAGCACCGATGGCACGCCCGTGCCCAGCAATGCAGGGGTCTGGTGGCGTGGCAGGATTTCGGAGATCAGCGGGATCGTTATTGGGATTCTGGGGGTGGGGGAGTAGTGGTGCCTCGGACTTTGATTATTGGTTTAGGCCTATCAACGCCGCGCATTTGCGATTGCCGACGGCGTGCTGCCCGGCCCAGCTGACCTCGCCAGGAGGGAGCTCTGCCCCTGCCTGCCTGATCACGGCAGAACCGTGGCGATGGGTTCTTGCGACGGGCTGCCGCCCCTCATGTTCCGGGTGCCCAGCCGTCGAACCATCCACGCGCGCGGGCAGTTCGACGGCTGTTTACACGCTCGTCCGCTTTACATAAGTCAATCCAATGGGTCGAACAGTCCCCCCGCGCGGCTATCGCCAAACCACCCGTTCCCACCGAATTCAGCGATTTACCGCGCCTGCGCGTCCTTCACTCGGTCCAATGCCTTCAGTTCCATCGCCAGCATCTGCACCCCGTGCAAGCGCGCCATCTCGAGCGCACGGACTTCGCCGGAGATTCCGGCCTCCAGCAATTCGCGCCAGACTCTCGTCCGTCCGGGCCACCGAGGTCGCAACCAACCCGCGTGTTGGTCCGCAAGGTCCGTCATCTGCCGCATCGAACAAGTGCGCAACAGCGCTGCGCAATGCGCAGGCATTCCCAGGAAGAGCGGCGCTCCCAGCTGCTGGGTCTGTACGATGTGCCAGGAGTTGGTGAACACTTGCCGTGCCACTCGGGTAACACCGGGCGCCGTGAAAAACCTGCTATAGACGAACGGCGCCGGCTCGCGATCGTGCACTCCGGTCCGGGCACTTGCCTGTTGGTCGCTGAGCACCTGCCATCGATAGGGGTCGCAGAAACCCGCGTCGATCAGCAGGTAGGGACAGGCGGCCGCCCGCCTCCGTGAAGTACTATCAAGTTGACTCCATAAGTCTACGAGCTCCCTGAACATCGGCGGATTCGGCGAAACGGGTTGCAGGGCCTGCTGCGCCAGCAGTTCCAAACACAACTCATTCAACTCCGTCAATATCGTCAGGACATCGCCGCCGGCCGACGGCGGTTCCCAGTTGTTGAGATTGCCGTCCGAGCCTCTCGCCACTTCCTTGTTCTGCCACATGACACGCCTCCCTTCGTATTGCCAATCCTCGCCCAGGTTCCGCTCCGATACAGCCCCGCATTTGGTCAAAAAAACCCAAATTTATGCCAGTTGTTTTTTGGGAAAATTTTCCCAAAACTGTAGTTGCATGGGTAGCACACAGGAAGTGTCATGCGAATCCCGGATGATCGTTACAGCCGCGAGCGGCTATCCCTCGAGGCGCGCGTCGGACTTTGATTATTGGGTTGAGCGCGTGCAAACGCGCTTGGCACGGTTGGGGCCAGTGCTTCTCTGCAATACCGGCAAGCTGCGCTATTGCTGCGGCGGCACGGTAACCAGCAAAGAAGAGGTTGTTTCGGCTGCAGGCAGTGGGCGCCTGCTTTCCAAGCACAGCTCATTCAACTCTGTCAACGTCTTCGAGAGATCGCCACCCGGCCGCGGCGGCTCCCGGTTGTTGGGATTGCCGTCGGCACTTCTCGTCAGATGCGCCCCGTTCATGCCCGCATTTGGTCACAAAAAGGTAAATTTGTGCCAGTTGTTTTTTGGGAAAATTTTCCCAAAACTGCAGTTGAATCGGCAGCACATAGGAAGTGAAATGCGAATCTCGGATGATCGCTACAGCCGCGAGCGGCTATGCCTCGACCTGGCACTCAGATTTTTGCGCCATGAGGCGCGCACTCAGACCATTCGCAGATGGACCGGTCTGACCGACGACCGAATCCGGAATCTGTACCGCTCGTACATGAGTCGCGGTGCCCACTTCGTTCCACGTCATCGCGGCAAGTCGCCCCATCAAGTGGCGTACTTCTCGCGCTCGCTTCGAATCCAATGGGAAACCGCTCAGCTCGCCAGCCTGCTGAGTCTTTTCAACGTGGTCCCCGCGCAGCCGAGTCCGGAGCTGGCCGCCTCATTACCCAACGTGAGCCGTGGCGAGAAACTCTGCTATGCGTTTGAGATGTTTCAGACGACGATTCCCGAGTCGCAAATCTCGTTTGAGCACTCAGTTTTCCTTGCAGTCGCACTCGCCCGCGGCGATCAACTCAAACTCGGCGGTTGCCGCGAATGTGGCGGGCTGCTCGTGACCGAGCGGCTTCCCGTGCGAGAGCGGCGTTGCCAGTATTGCGCGAGTGTTACGCGACCCTAGTTCGACCCGGCAACTGCTGCGGCTCGACGGTTTCCGCTGATGGGCGCCGCGCGATTTCGACGCGAGCAACCTGGCGCACGAGCTGTACAACAGCAGTCAGGCGACCGGCAGCCGCGTTTCCCGTGCAAAGGGCGCGGCTTTGCCGGCCGTGCTGTGTTTCTCCCCCACGTCACCCCCCGGCGGTGGCCACCGGCACCCCTCCCGCCCGCCCCGCATCGACACCCCGCCACCGATACCCCGCGCAGAGACCTGATCTTCATCCGCGTGCTCTACAATGGCGCAATTTCCACGCAAAGCTGCGCTCTCCCATGGATTCAA
>JAXDQF010000407.1:0-27715 GCA_034668025.1 Gammaproteobacteria bacterium
CCGCGACTTCAGGCGACGCGGAAGTCAGCTTCGACAGCTTCCAACACGGTAGGTCCGCGGCGCTGCAGTGCAGCTCGAATCCCCGCGGTGAGCTCTTCCGGACCGCGAGCCCGCTCAGCGTGAGCACCATAGGCACGTGCCAGCGCCAGGAAGTCGGGGTTGTGGCCGATGACGCCCGTCGGCGCAATGCCGGCAGCCACCATGTCATCGCGAATCTGGCCCAGGGCGCTGTTGTTCCAGATGACGATGGGCAGGCTCAACTGCAACTCCACCGCCGTCGCCAGCTCCTGCGACGTAAACTGAAATCCAAAATCACCGGCCAGCGCGAGCGCGGGCCTGCCGGGATCGGCGACTAGTGCTCCGATTGCAGCGGGCAATGCGTAGCCCAGCGTGCCGTAACCGGACGGATGGAACCACGTGCCGGGTTTGTCCGTAGTGAATGCATAGTTCCCGAGATAAGCGACCTGTGTCATGTCACTGAACACGGCGGCCTCAACGGGAATTCCGGCGCGCACCGCCGCCAAAACGCGAGCACAGGTGCGCGCTACCGTGTTGAATTCGGTTTCGATGCGCGCTTTGTGGGTTGCCGCCGGCCCGAGCTCGCTGCGCCAGCGGCGCTGCGCGCGGTCCGAGCCGGACAGAGCCTGGAGCAATGCGTCGAGACTGGCGGCCGCATCACCCCAGATCCCAACATCGGCGGCGTAGTGATCCGCGAGCTTGGTGGCATCCACATCGATCCGGATCAGGCGGCCCGTCATCTGCAGCCGCGAGCCGGAATAGAAGTCGGTCTCGGACAGCTCGGTGCCCACCGCCAGCACGACGTCTGCCCGGGAAACCAACTCCTGGGTCGTGCGAAACTGCAGCGATGCACCGAGATTCGCCGGGTGGCTGTCCGGCAGCAGTCCCTTGCCGGCGACGGTGGTGACCAGGTAGCCGTCGACAGCCTCCACCAACTTGCGCAACTGGGCGCCTGCGGCCCTGGCGCCGCCGCCCGCAACGATCATGGGCTTCTGCGCCTCGGCCAGTAAGCCGATGGCGTGCTCTATCACCGCAGGCGCAGGCTGCGGGCCACCGCCTACCTGCGCAAAGCGCTCCGGGCGCAGCGATGTTGGTTTGCTGAGCAGATCCAGCGGGACTTCCAGATAGCTGGGCCGCTGCCGGCCGAGCTGAAACGACGCAAACGCCTCGCGCAGATGATCGCGTGCGTCTTCGGCAGACCGCGCCGATCGAGCCGTGCCAGCTACGCCTGCCGCCAGCGCTCGCTGGTCATCGAGCTCGTGGAGCACGCCCCAGCCTTTGGCCAATGAAGCCTCGACGGGTGTACTCGCCAGGATCAGCATCGGAACCGAGTCGGTTTTCGCTTGCCCCACCGCGGTCAGGATATTCGTGAGCCCGGGACCCGAAATGACGAACGCGGCAGCCGGCCGGCCACTGGCGCGGGCAAATCCATCGGCGGCAAACCCCGCATTCTGCTCATGGCGCACGAGTACGTGCCGCAAGCCTGTGAGTGCCAGTCCACGATAGAGCTCCAGGTTGTGTACTCCCGGAATCCCGAACACGGTATCGATGCCGTTGGCTGCAAGCAGCGCGACAATGTATCGTCCGACTGACCAGGGCTCATCACTCATTTGTCTGCAATATGCAGCCCGGCACCCCGGACACGCAAGCGCTCCAAAATGAAGTTTTCGCCTCTCGTACAACGCATCAGTGGTGAAGGGGCTGATGCATGGCTGACACACTACGAAGCGGGAGCTGCCCGCGACCGGGGCGAAGACGTCATCATCCTGAGTGTCGGTGATCCGGATCTCAACACACCAGCGGCAGTGGTGGAGAAGGCGGTCGAACGGTTGCGGGCGGGTGACACGCACTACTGCCCTGCCGCGGGCCGACGCCCGCTTCGCGAGGCCATTGCCGCATCTCATGCGCAGCGAACCGGCCAGCGTGTTGAGGCAGACAACGTTGTGTTTCTGTCAGGTGCGCAAAATGCGCTGTTCGTGGCGTCGATGTGCGTTGCCGGGCCCGGGGATGAGATCATTTCGTTCGACCCGATGTATCCAACTTACCCGGCGACCCTACAAGCGTCGGGCGCACGCATGGTGCGTGCACCTACGAGCGGCGCCTTCAGGCCGGACATCGCTGCGCTGCCGGCGGTGATCACCGAGCGCACACGGGCCATCGTGTGGGCCACACCAAACAATCCGAGCGGCGTCATTCTCAATGATGCGGAGTTGGATGCCATCGGCAAACTCGCGCAGCAGCACGACCTCTGGCTGATCTCCGATGAGGTCTACGCGGGTCTCGCTCCCGAGGGCCACATTCCTGGACTCGCGTCGCGCCTGCCGGAACGGGTGATCACCCTGGGAAGTCTGTCGAAGTCGCACGCGATGACCGGCTGGCGCGCCGGCTGGCTCGTGGGTCCCCGCCAGCTGGCGATTCATGCAGAGTCATTGGTCATGTGCGTACTGTTCGGCGCGCCGGGATTCGTCCAGGAAGCCGCCATCACCGCCCTGTCGATCGCGCCCGAAGCCGAGCGCCGGATTCGCGACTACTGCGAGCTGCGACGTGCGCGGATGGTCGCCGGGCTCGCGGGCATTCCGCGAATTCGCGCCGTCGTGCCCGAAGCAGGCATGTTCATGTTGGTGGACGTGCGGGAGACGGGACTTTCGGGCTACGGGTTCATGCGGGCACTGTATGAGTCGCAACGCGTGAGCGTATTGGATGGCGCGGCCTTCGGACGCGAAACGGCCGGCTTCGTGCGGATATGTTTCGCCGCCGATGAGGGTTCGCTCGATTCAGCGTGCGAACGAATTCGGCGTTTCTGCGAACAGCTGTGATGGGTCGCAACGGACGGAACGAAGATGGCTCTCGAGCGTAGGTTATGATCACGCTCTTGCTGCGGAGACTTCCATGACCATGACGTTGTCTGTTGGACCTTTGATTGCGCTGATCGCCGGCATTCTCATTCTCGTGATGCCGCGATTGCTCAACTACATTGTGGCGCTGTACCTGATCCTCATCGGGCTGCTGGGTTTGTTCTCCCATCACGGCCAGCACCTGATTTAGCAATCCATTCAGGGGCTTCCATGAGCGCGTTTAGAAAACGCGTCAGCATGCGGCGGGCGCCCGCCGCATATTTTGGTCGCGGCCCACTGTGAGGCGGATATACTGCGCGCCGTTTTTAGGGGCGCCTTCCTCTCATGTGGTTCAAGAATCTCGTCATCTATCGTCTGCCGGCTGACTGGGCCGTCTCGGCTGCCGAGCTGGAAGAAAAGCTCACTACGCGCACGCTGCAACCGTGCAGTCCGTTTGAAATGCTCAGTCGTGGCTGGGTTGCGCCGTCCAGCACGGGGCGGCTGGTGCACTCTGTGAATCAGCAGCATCTGATTGCGCTGGGTGTCAATCAGAAGTTGCTGCCGGCGTCGATCATTCGGCAAGTCACTCTCGAGCGCGCGGAGGCGCTCGCCCAGGAGAACGGCTTTCCGGTGGGCCGCCGTCAGATGCGCGATCTGAAGATGCGAGTCACCGAAGAACTGCGCGCCAAGGCTCTGACGCGGCGGCGAATCACACGTGCATGGATCGATCCGGTCAACGGTTGGCTCGTGGTCGATGCCGCGGGCGCTGCGAAAGCGGAAGAACTGATTGAGACGCTGCGCGATACGCTGGGCAGTCTCGCCGTGCTGTTCATCGAGACCGAGCGCTCACCCCAAATGTCGATGGCGGTGTGGTTGAAGCTCGGCGAAGCACCCCTGCGGTTGACGATCGATCAGGACCTGGAGCTGAAAGCCGCGAACCAGAGCAAGGCCACGATCCGCTACTCGCATCATCCGCTCGAGGGCAAGGAGATCCAGGCTCACATGGCCGCGGGCATGTACCCCACGCGCCTGGGCCTCACCTGGAACGATCGCATCGCGTTTGTGCTGAATGAGAAAATGCAGATCAAGCGGCTGGAGTTTCTCGAGATGTCGAAGGACGCCACTGAGGGTGCGGCCGACCTGAATGAGGCGGAGCAGTTCGATATCGACTTCACCGTGATGGCAGGTGAGCTCGCGAAGTTGATCGACGATGTGGTGGCCGCGTTGGGCACTGAGCAGCAGGAGCAACGGGCCGCCGCGGCGTGAGACCTCAGAGCATGCGCAGGCTGGTGTACGTGCCGCTGGTCGCCGCACTCTGGACCTTGTACCAGCGCCACATGTTGCCACCCGCTCGCTTGGCCTCGTACAGGGCCAGGTCCGCCGACTTATAAAGACTGTCCAACGTCGCGCCATGGTCCGAGAACACGGCCACGCCGATACTCGCACTGCTCTTCACTTCAGCGCCATTGATGGGCACCGGTCTCTCGAAGCTCTCAATGATGCGGTGACAGATGTTCTCGATGTCGGTTGCCGCGGGGTTCTGCGCCACGAGCACGCCGAACTCGTCGCCGCCCAAGCGCGCCACGCAATCGGATTTGCGCACTGCCGCCTGCAAACGGATGGCCGCTTCGATGAGCAGCGCATCGCCCGCGTCGTGACCCCGTGAGTCGTTGATCTGTTTGAACTGGTCGAGGTCGATCAACAACAGCGCGAACCGTTGGTTCTGCAACCGCGCCAACATGATCAGCTCACGGAACTCTTCCGTGAACATACGGCGATTCGGCAACGCCGTCAGCGTGTCCTCATAGGCGATCTGCTCGAGCTGCCTCTGACTCTCGCGCAACTCCGCCGTACGCTCCACGACCTGGCGTTCCAGATCGCGCTGGTTGCGACGCAGATAGACTGTGCGCCCCTGGACGAGAGCCGCGACGATCGCGAGGGCTACCAGCGCAACGGCCACTCGAAACGCCATCGTCTGGTACCAGTCAGGCAAAACGCGAATCGGCAGGCTCAGCGTGCTCTCCGACCACACGCCATCGCGATTGGAACCGCGCAGGCGCAGTGTAAAGTCTCCCGGCGGCAGGTTCGTATAGGCGGCGACCCGATGTGACGCCTCAGTATCGATCCATGCGGAATCAAACCCGTCGAGTCGATAGGCGTAGCGATTGCGCTCCGGCGCCGAATAGTCCAGCGCCGAAAATTCCACCGCGATGCTATTGGCGCTCGGCTCGACCTGCAGCGGATGCAAAGCATCTTTGCCGGCCACACTGCCGTCGGAGACGGGCTTACCGCCGATGCGGATGTCGGTGATGGCGACCGGTGGCTGATAGTTCCAGCGCGTCAGCCGGCCAGGCCGCACGACAGTCAGTCCACCAACACCGCCGAACAGCATCTCGCCCTGGGACGTCGCCGCCCCCGAGCCCACCCAGTAACTGGAGATGGGCAGGCCTTCTGCGCGCCGCAAGGAGCGGATGGCCAGTGTCTGCTCATCGATCACGGCCAGGCCATCATCGGTGCCGACCCAGATGTTGTGTTTCGAATCCTCCAGCAGCTTGTCGGCATTGTCGTTATTGAGACCCTGCGCAATCCCCAGGCGCGCGAACCGCGGTTTGCCGTCGGCGGCGCGCGACTCCAGGATGTTGACTCCACCGCCGAACGTGGCAATCCACAGGCGTCCACGGGAGTCCGTCAGCAACGAGGTGATATAACCTGCGGCCAGGGCTGTTGGATTGGCCGGCTCGGGCAGTATCCGCTCGATGGCGTGAGTTTTCAGATCGAGGCGGTTGAGACCATTTTTCGTCCCGATCCACAAGGAGTTGGCGTCGCCCCGGGCAATCACGGTGATCCGCTGGTCCGTGAGCCCGCTTACGGCCTCGGCGTGACTGAGCGGCGATTTCGCACCGTCCAGCTGTACCGCCCACAAGCCGTCGAAACCGCCAACCCACAGGACATTGTTGTCGAGGAGAAGCGCCCACACCTGTGCAGTCGGGTCGCGCTGCGGTACGGACACACGGGTCGCCGCGTGCGCGGAGCGATCAACACGATATAGGCCCAGCTCCGTTCCTACATACACATCGCTGTCGTCCGATGCAGCGAACGCGTTGATGTAGTCTTTTGGAAGCGCGGTCTCAGGCCGGAGCGCATCGGGTCGAAGCGACGCGACTCGCGTGCCGGCGGGATCGATGACGTCGATACCCTTACTCCCCAGGCCCAGCCAGATCTTGCCGTCCGGCATCGGGAGAATGGCGTCGACATCCGAATCCGAGATGCTGTCAGGGCGGCTGGATGCACCAAACACGGTGATGACGGCCGGATGAGAGGGGTCGTGGCGGCTGATGCTGCGATCGCTGCAGATCCAGATGAGACCGGAGCGATCCTTGAACATGCCTTGAATGCTGTCGTCGGCGAGACTCGCGGGCTGCGTGAGATCGCGGCGAATGCGGCGGGTCTGCCCGGTAGCCGCATCCACGCTGACTATCCCCTGGCCCAGTGTGCCCAGCCACACCTGGCCGGGTACGACCTCGACGATCGAGGACACCCCTTCGTTCTGAAGAGTCGAATGGGTGGCATCGCTTTCCTCAACTGCGCGTGCGCCGTTCGCGTGGGAGTCGATGACGTAGGCGCCCTGGCGGATGGTGCCCACCCAGATGCGCCCAGCGCTGTCCTCGAGAAAGCTCCACGGAGAAGGGACCTTCCCCTGGGGTGCGGGCAGCGAGACACGCTCGAATCGGCTGGAACCTTTATCGAGCCTGACCAGTACCGTAGCCGTTCCCACCCATAAGGTGCCGTGACGGTCCCGGAGGAGCCCTCGGACTCGGTTATCGGGAAGACTTGCTGGATCGTCTTCGGAGTGCCGGAGGTGCCCAACGACATCAGAATTAGCCTTCACATGATCTAGGCCAGCCTCTGTCGCGACCCAGACGCCCCCTTCCCCATCCTCAGCGATCGCCCGGACACTTACGTGGCTCAACCCTGTGGGACCCACGGGATAAACGACGAACCGTTCATGTTCCCGGTCGTAGCGCGCCAGTCCACCGGAGGTGGTGCCTATCCACAGGACGCCGCGTGCATCCGTTAGAAGCGCCTGTATGAAATTGTCCGGCAGAGCGCCCGGCTTGCCAGGGTCCGCCCTGTAGATGCGAAAATGGTAACCATCCCAGCGGGCGAGGCCGTTTTGTGAGCCAATCCACAGAAAGCCGTCCCCGTCCTGGGTCGCGGACGTGGGAATCGCAGAGTTGGGCAGCTCGTTATCGTGGGCCAGGTGCTGAAAGACGGTGTCCGCCAACCCCGCCCAGCGCTCAACAGAATGAGACGCCGAAACCGCTGCAAACAATACAGCGGCGGTTGCGAGTTGCCGGAGTGACTTTTTGAGGCCCCACATCTCACTTGAATCAGTGTGGTACAGCAGCCTGATACTACTACCCGCGCTGCAGGAGGCCGATAAACAATCCCGCAAGTTGTGCCCCCCATCACGGGTGCGGACCGCACGTTTTCAAGTAGCAATCGATTGCAGCGATGGACGTCACACAGCGTTGATCTGTGATCACACCGAAGATGACAGATTGAGCAACGGTTGCCCCATCCGGATGACATCGCCGGTCGACCACTGCGTGCACAGTGACATCCCCGGCGGGGCAAACACGATGATGGTGGAGCCGTGCTCAAACCAGCCCATCTCTTCGCCCTTGGCCACTCGGGCATTGCACTCGATCCGGTTCGGGCCCTGATATCTCAGATGCAGCCGTACATCCAGGAAGCGCAAGCGGATGCTGGCCACCAGAATGGCCGCCACCGGCACGAGGGTGACGAGTTGCCCGGTGCGCTCCAGGCGGCATTCAATGGCGGCGCGCTCGTTTTTGCAGAAGAGCCGTTCGATCCGCTTCAGGGCGATCGGATTGACGTTCCAGGTATCGCCCGAAATGTAAGTTACCCTTTCAACGCGCAGGTTATGTGGCGCATGAAACCGGTGATACATGCTGGAGGTCAGCCGAAGGGTGACGTAAGTGCCATTGCGGTAGCGTTCCGCCAGAGCCGGGTCGCCGACGAGATCGGCAACGGAGTAGGGAAAGCCTTTCGCCTGCAGCACCATGCCGTCGCTGACCTGGCCGCACGCTCCGATGATCCCGTCACAGGGACTCGTGAGCACCTCAGGGTTGGGATCGACGGGGCGGGCGCCCTCCTTCAACTCGCGTGTGAAGCAGTCATGCAGGCTGTCAAAGCGGGTCTTGCGCGCTTCGCTCAGATCCAGGTCGGAGAACAGCTTCCAGATGGCAATGGACGCATCGCGGACGAAGGGATTGCGGATGCGGCTCAGCCAGCCCACAAACAGGGTGAGCCCGCGGCGCGGGATGCGGTTGGTGAGCAGGAAGTTGAGATTTTCCTGTCCCGCCACCTGGGATATCAATGTACGGACCGTCATGTAATCGTCACTCAGCTGCAATAGTGTTGCGCGCCGGAGCTCCCGGAGGAACCCCTTGAACTCAACATTCGTTCTTTACATAGTGGGCGCACTTGCGCTGCTGGTCATTCTGCGCAAAGCACAGATGCGGCTCCAGCTGTCGCGTGCTAAACACCGCTCGCTTGCGGGACATTCGCGCTGGTCGCGCCGATTTGCAGCGCTCGTGCCGTTCTACGAGTACGGCGAGGCCGAGTTCTTCAGCGCTGACGGCGCACCCGCGGAAGTTGTTACGAACCGCCGCGCCGGCTTCATGCACCTGGCAGAGCTGTTCGCGCAACGTTACGAGAAGACTGCTGCTCTCACAGCCAACATTCAAAGTGGCGTGTCGGACATGCAGTTCACCTCGCGCTATCGTGTGCCGTTCCAGTTCAGCTCCTTCGTGCGCCAGCATTTCAAACTCGGCTCGGTGCTGCAGTCGTCCTCGGGACCCACCGTCACCGACCTCGACGGAAACCAACTGTATGATCTGACGGGCTCGTACGGTGTCAATGTCTTCGGCTACGACTTCTACAAGGAGTGCATGGCGCGAGGCGCCGAGCGCGTCAAAGACCTGGGCCCGGTCCTCGGTGCCTTGCATCCGGTGGTTGCGTACAACGTCGAGCGGCTGAGAGAGATCTCCGGACTCGACGAGATTTCGTTCCACATGTCGGGCACAGAAGCGGTGATGCAGGCCGTTCGTCTCGCGCGATATCACACGCGACGCAAAAACCTCGTGCGTTTCTGCGGTGCGTACCATGGCTGGTGGGGTGACGTGCAACCGGGAGTGGGCAATCCCCAGACCGCGCATGAAACCTACACGTTGAAGGATATGGATGAGGCGGCGCTGCGAGTCTTGCGGAACCGTCGCGACATCGCCTGCGTCCTCGTCAATCCGTTGCAGGCGATGCACCCCAATAAGGGCGCGCCGGGCGACTCTGCGTTGATCGATAGTGGTCGTCGGGCGGAATACAACCGCGCCGCATACACGGAGTGGCTGCGGAAGCTCCGCGCGGTGTGCACCGAAAGAAACATCGTCCTGATTTTCGACGAAGTGTTTGTCGGCTTCCGGTTGGCGCCCGGCGGAGCCCAGGAATACTTCGGCGTGCGCGCCGACATGGTCACTTACGGCAAGACGCTGGGCGGTGGATTCCCGGTCGGTGTGGTTTGTGGCCGGCGCGACCTCATGAAGCGCTTCCGCGAAGACCGTCCGGCCGACATCTGCTTCGCCCGCGGCACCTTCAACTCGCACCCGTATGTCATGGGCGCGATGTACGAGTTTCTGCAGCGGCTCGCAACGCCTGAAGTTCAGTCGAAGTACGTCGGGCTCGAAGAGCGTTGGAATGGCCGCGCACAGCGGCTCAATGAGCGGCTGAAGGCAGCCGGACTGCCGGTGCAGGTGAGCAATCTGTCCTCGATCTGGACTGTCAGCTACCTGCAGCCGTCGCGCTACAACTGGATGTTTCAATACTATCTGCGGGCGGAAGGGTTGGCGCTGAGCTGGGTGGGCACGGGCCGGTTCATCTTCACAATGGACTATACGGATGCGGACTTTGAGACAGTCGCCGCCAGAATCCTGGCGGCGGCTGCAAAGATGTCGGCCGAAGGCTGGTGGTGGAGCGCTGCGACGCTCACCAACAAAGCGATCAGGCGTCGCGTGTTGAAAGAGATGCTTCGAGCCCGTTGGCACCGTGGTGCGCATGCTTCGGGTCGATCAGCTCCCCCCGCAGCAGGGCCAGCGGCGCTTTATAATAAAGTTTGATGTCGTGGAACGGGTCGGTGATGATCTTGGTCGCCCACACCAGGCCCGTCTGCACGTCCTTGATGAAGAACAGGTGGACTGTGCGGAACAGCAATCCGCCCAGGCCCACGGCGAGCCAGACCTGGCCGACGTGCTGCACGAAGTCGCCGCTGGCTGAGTCCGGATACAGACCGAGCAGGGTGGGATCGAGCCACAGCACCAGGGGCGACAGCGCCCAGATGGCCATCAGCACCACTTTGCGCTTCAGGTTGTAGCCGACCTTGATGTCTTCCTTGTGCTCGTGGGTGGCCTCGTTCACTTCGTCATAGCCCTTCGGCTCGAAGAAGAAGTGTCCGGCCTGCCGGCTCGTCATGGAGACCAGCCAGGCCAGCAGCGCTGCAGCCACCGGATTGGTGAACATGAGCGCATAGGCACAGACGAAACTGGTCGCGCTGAGGAGGTGCAGCGACTGGTTGATGCGGCTGTGGTGGTAATAGCGATGATCGTCCCAACGCTGGGTTTGGAGAGCCTGCCAAAAACTTTGCATGGATGGTTCCTGAACGAGTGTGGCAACAGGATTTCGTCGGGGGCGCCTAGCCCGTGAATGAAATATCGCAAGTCGATTGCAGCGATGTTACAAAGCGCCCACGAGCCTCGTAGCCTGCGACGAGGATCGCTGTTATGGGCCTTTAGGGGTAGCCGGCCATGGGTATGGTGATTGCTGTGCAAGGTGTACGGGCCGTAGTAGCCTCGTAATGCGTCCCACAGACGCGCCATGGCAGATGAATGTGAGCCGCACAAAAAGATTAATCGGCAGCCCCGCGGATTTCCTGAATGCACAATTGAGCCGCGGGTGGATCAGCGGAGCCGCCGGTGAGGCCCTTGGGCTCGTGCCAGCCCGCGGGGGCCGTGCAACGCAGGGCGCCGCCAGCCGTGCAGCGACACGATACCTGACCGCCGGCCTGGTGGCGGCTGCTGTAGCGGCGGCGATCGTCGCCGTTATGCCCGCGGCACGCGCCCAGGACGCTCCTACGGCCACCCAGACGCCCTCTGCGCCGGCCTCGTCTTCGACCCCCTCCTCGTCTGCACCAGCATCGAGCAGCACCACTTCGGCCACCGCACCCGCCTCGGACGGCCAGGCGGGGGGCGGCAAATCGGATCCGGTGTGCTTCCAATTGACCGGTCACTGCGTGGACAGCTCGAAGGCGCCCGGCAAAAAGGCCGGGTCGGCAGCGTCCAAATCGGGCACGACCGGCAAGAAGCCATTGAACCTGACCGCGCCGGATGTCAGCACCGTCGTCCCGGAACAGGAGCTGAAAGAGCCCCTGCCGAACACTGAGCAGATCACTGAGACACAGGAATCCGACACGGTGTCAGTGAAGGGCGAGCAGGGAGTTCCACCCGAAGTGCCCATGGGCCTCGGTTCCATCTGGTGGGCGGTCAGTCATCCGTCACAGGCGTGGAGAATTCTCACACCCTCCGAGTAGCGCGCCGCCCGCACGCGGCTCACGCCCAAAACCGCTGTTGACGCGCGCCGTCAAGCGGCACCTTTTCCGTCAACCTTTGTAGTCGTAGAACGCTTTGTATATCGTAATACGAACGAAAGCCGATCGCTTTAACGATAGGTAACAATTGCTCTACAACAGTTGAGGAATGAAGCCATGAAGTTGAATAGGACATTGGGCTTGCTGCTGGTCGCAACGGCGACTGTCGGTGCCGGCGCGGCGGTGGCTGCAGTGAGCACAACACCCAATACGGCTGCAACAACCACCAGCACCGCACCCGCACCGGGCGGCAAACATTGGCATCATCGCCACGGCGGAATGTTGGTTGGAGTGATGTTGCGCGCCACGCGCCAACTCAACCTGACAGCGGACCAGGATACGGCCATCAAGGGCATTCTGAGCACCGCTCGGGCCCAACATCACAGCGCCGCCGGGACGCCCGCGATTGACATGCTGACACTGGCCAACCCGGGCGATCCGAACTATGCCACGGCCCTGCAAAGCGCCAAGGCTGCCGCTGCCACCCGCCTGCAGAGCCAGGTGGAGTTGCAGGGCCAGATCTACAACGTGCTGACGGCCGATCAGAAGGCGAAGCTGCCTCAGGTCCTCGCGGACATGAAAACCAAGGCCGAGGCGCGCCGCGCCGCCTGGCAGCAGCAGCATGGAGCTGCATCGACGGGAGCCGCCGGCAGCAATTGACGCCGGTGTGAATGGGACTGCGAACCGAAGCCGGCGACGACCGTGTCGCCGGCGACACTTCCGCCAGTGATGGCCGCAGTTCCGCATCAGTTGTCACGCGGATGACACGACCAACGTCCGCAAATTCTTCCCCCGTCGCCGGCAACCGACGCTGTTGTCACGACCGCAGTGAACTCATTTGCAAAAAGAGCGACTAATCGCTCGTTCGGCGCTGATTGCGCGGTGCACACTGGCCAACGTGCCAGTTGACCGCAAAGCGCAAGCAGCTACCATCCGGCCTGAGCCGACGGCGGTGCCGCAGGACTCGAAGGAGTCTGCGGCAACTTCCGGAATTCTCCTGGCCAATTTTCCGGCCTATCCCCTTGGATCGTTACAAAGGACGCAACTGCAGTGAAATCTGCTAGCAGCAACGCGAAGCGTGTATTGGGCTGCCTGGTGACCGGCGTGCTCGTGAGTCAGGTTGCCTGTCTCCCTGCGTTTGCCACATTGGGCGAGGATGCGACCACCGTCGAGAGCGACCGTGTGCAGATGAAAGCCCAACTGCGGACGACCGCCGTGGCCGGCTACACCGTGCACGAAATTCAGGACTCGGCGGGCACGACTGTGCGTGAGTACATAGGCCCGACCGGCAAGGTGTTTGCCATCGCCTGGAACGGGCCCCTGTTGCCGAACTTCCAGCAGACGCTGGGCAAGTACTTTGCCGAGTACAACAGCAACGCCAACGCCCCGCGCGTGGGTCGCCGGCATCTGAGCATCCAGGGGGCGGACCTCGTCGTCCACTCGAATGGACGCATGCGAGCGTTCTACGGGACCGCGTACGTCCCGTCGCTGCTGCCAACCAATTTCTCTGTTGACGACATTAAGTAGGGAGACGCGAGAGTGCGCGCAAATCTGTTTGCTGCCTTGATCGGGATGCTCTGCGTTGCGGGATGTGGAGGCGGTTCGATCGCTGGTGGAGGCGGCGGCGGCGGCACGCCCACCGGCTCCAATGTCCAGGCCGTTACCGTCGATTCGGGACCGCCCGTCATCGCCAGTTCAACTACGCCCGCCGTCAACACCATCTACACCACAGTGACGATCTGCTCGCCTGGCAGCACGACGAACTGCCAGACCATCGACCACATCCAGGTGGATACCGGCTCCTCCGGTTTGCGAATCGTCGCACCGCAGGTGCTGACGATCACGCTGCCTCTGCAGACTGACGCCAACAACAACGTGCTGGCCGAATGTACGCAGTTTGTCGATGGCTCGAGCTGGGGCTCGATCCGTCAGGCCGATGTGAAAGTGGGCGGCGAGACGGCCCTCAAGCAGGAAGTACAGATCATCGGCGATCCGGCCTACACGACGGTGCCAGGGACCTGCAACGGTGCAACCGAGAATGACGTCTCGCACTTCGGAGCCAACGGAATCCTCGGAGTTGGCCCATTCATCCAGGACTGCGGGTCAGGCTGCACGGTGCAGGGTCACGCGGTTTACTTTACCTGCCCGACGCCTACCACGTGTGCGGACAGCGGCGTTCCTTTGAATTTGCAGGTGTCCAACCCGGTTGTTTCCTTCACAACGGACAACAACGGCGTGATCATCCAGTTGCCCTCGGTCGCCACTGCGGGCTCGGGTGCCATCAGCGGCTCGCTGATTTTCGGCATCGGCACCCAGAGCAACAACGCGCTGGGCAGTGCCAAGGTTCTGGAGCTGGACGCGAGTGGCCTTCTGTCGACCAAATACAAGCTGTCCAACGGTCTGACCCAGAGCTTCATTGACAGCGGATCCAACGCTTACTACTTCCCCGACAGCAGCATCACTCCCTGCACGACAAACGTGGGCTTCTATTGCCCGTCCTCCACGCTCGCACTGAGTGGCACCTTGGTGAGCTCGATCAGCGGCGCGAGCGTGTCGGTTAACTTCAATGTCACCAGCGCTGACAACTTGTTCAAGAGCGGGAGCACCCTCATCGCGGCGGCGCCCGCTCTAGCGGGTGATAGCACCCAGATCGGTAGTCCGGATGACGGCAGCAGCAGCTTCAATGGAAGCAATTCTTTTGACTGGGGAGTGCCGTTCCACTACGGGCGGTCGGTGTACACCGCCATTGAGACCAAAAACACGTCGGGTGGAGTGGGCCCCTACTTCGCGTTCTGATAGCTGAGGGTCGGGTCGCCTAATTCGTAGCCGGCAGCACGGTGCCGGCTACCTCGCCGAAGCCGACCCTCGCGTGACCCGGCTTCTCGCACCAGCCCTTCAACGTGAGGCGATCGCCGTCCGCGAGAAACGTCCGGGTATCTCCGGATGCGAGCGTCAGCGGCTGTTTGCCGCCCACCGTCAACTCGAGCTCCTTTCAGGACCTCTGTCCCAAATTCATTCCCAAATCCGTTTTGATAGGTGAGCGAGCCGATTCCCGCACCGGGGGCCGAGATCTCGTGAGCGTTACGCATAAAAACCATTTTCGCACATCGCACATTAGTTGCGTGCGCAACCTTTTAAGGAGACGATAGTGGCCGCCCGATCCGACACCCTGTTCGCTGGAGCCAGCGCGTTGAGCGTCCGCAATGAAATATTCGCCGACGAAGTCTCCGCCCGGCCCCCCACGACCACACCTACCCTGCTCTTGACGAATTTCACCCCCTTCCGGCTCAACCGGCTGGCCACGGGTGTGAGCGAACACCTGTCCGAGGTCTACAAGCAGCGCTTCGGCCTCGAAATTCCCGAATGGCGCGTGATTGCCACCGTCGGTCCGGCCTTCAGCTGCACCGCTCAGCACATCGCCGACACCACGCGCATGCATAAGACGCGGGTGAGCCGTGCGATCGCCCACTTGGTTAAGCGTGATTTGATTGAGCGGGCGTCCAATGCTGACGACCGCCGCGAAATGGAGCTGCGCCTGACGAAGGCGGGCCGCGCCATGTACGCCGAGCTGATCCCCTTAGCGCTGGAGCGCGAACGCGCCCTGCTTGCGTGCCTCAACGAGGAAGAGCTCCGCTCTTTCAATGAGGCGCTGGACCGGCTCGAGGAGTTCCTCGGACTGGCCTAACTGGAATAGAGTGCGGGCCATGGTCCAGGCCCGCATTCGCCGTTTACTGCTTTGGGTTGCGCTTCCGGCGCTCGTCCTCGTCCTTCTGTACACGGTCC
Organism: Gammaproteobacteria bacterium; assembly: GCA_034668025.1. GTDB lineage: Bacteria > Pseudomonadota > Gammaproteobacteria > Steroidobacterales > Steroidobacteraceae > 13-2-20CM-66-19. Next base: position 15,355 of record JAXDQF010000407.1, read on the forward strand.
TTGGCTTTTTTCTCGTGCCGCACCTGGTTCGGTCGGGCGTGCACGACTTCGTGACTAAGAACTATCACCGGGAGGTCACTCTCGGTGACGTCCGGTTCAATCCCTACACACTGCGGCTCGACGTCCGGGATTTTTCGCTGCCCGACTCGGACGGGAAGCCGATGCTGGCGTTTCGACATCTGCTGGTGGATGTGACGATCGCGAGCCTGTGGCGGCTCGGGCCGGATTTCGAGGCCATCCTCCTGGAACAGCCGTTCGCGCGGGTCATGATCAAGCCCGACGGCACGCTGAATTTTAGCGAGCTGGCGTTGCCACCCTCGCCGGATGCGAAGCCTGAGCCGCCGAACCCCAAGCCGGCGCGGCTGTTTATTAAGAATTTCAGTGTTCAGGGCGGCAACGTTGCGTTTGAGGATCTTGCACATCCCAGTGCTTTTCGCACTGAGATCAAACCGATTACGTTTGAGCTGCGTAACTTCGCTACGGTCGGTAAGGAAGGTGGCACGTATGCGTTGAGTGGGGCGACGGACGCGGGCGAGCGGTTTAGCTGGGCCGGGTCGCTGAAGACATATCCCCTCGCTTCGCATGGGCAGTTCGAGGTGGGGAATCTGCAGGCGCAGACGATTTGGAAGTACCTGCGCGACAGCGTGCAATTCGAATTGCCCTCCGGCGTGATTTCCATCGCCGGTGAATACGACTTCACCGCCGCCACTTCGCCGGTGGGGCTCGGGGTCAACGTCCACGATGTGACTATTACCGACCTCGGTGTTCGCCCGAAGGGCGCAACGGAGGACTACGTCAAGCTTGCACGGCTCGAGGTGCATGAGACGCGAGCGGATGTTGCGAAGCGTACGGTTGATGTTGGGAGTGTTCGGCTCGCCGGGGGGGAAGTCCGCGCGTGGGTACCCGGCGCGGGGGGCGCGGCGGTTAATTTGATGGAGTTGGTGGGGAGCACTACGGGTGCTCCTACAGCGAGTGCAGGTGCACCCCCGGCTGGTGCTGATGCTCCTTCCGCGCCGGCCGGCGACCCTTCAGCGGCCACGGCAACGCCCGCGTCGACAACGGACGCGCCGGCCTGGACCGTCTCCGTCCCCGATATCGCCCTCGACAACCTGAAAATCTCGGCCGAAGATCGGCAAATCTCGCCTGCCGTGCCGGTGCAACTCGACGACCTCAGTGTCCACGTCACCGGCTTTACAACATCGCACAGCACGCCCGTGGCCGTCGTGATGTCCACGAAGATCAACCGGACCGGCAAACTCGATGCCAAGGCCGACCTCACACCGGACCTGGCCGGCATGAAGGTCGAGGCGGACCTTGCCAATCTCGACCTGACGGTGCTCCAACCCTACATCGCGCAGCGAACGGCGATGACCCTCCGCAACGGGCTGCTCTCGACCAAACTCAACGTGGAGCGCGCCGCGGATGGCCATTTGGCCGTGGCCGGCGAGGTCGATGTCGCAAAGCTGCGCACCGTGGACAACGAGTTGAAACGCGACTTCATCAAGTTTGAAGACTTGAAGCTGACCGGAATCGACTATCAGGCAACCCCATCAACACCGGCGAAACCGGCTAGTCTTCGCATCAAGAACATCACTGCCCGCGCACCCTACGCGCGCGTAATCATCGAGTCCGATCGGACGGTCAACGTTGGTCGGGTGCTGAGTGGTCCAAACGGTGCGAAAGAGCCGCCGAGTGCCACCAACACCAAAACCGCCGGCAAGCCCGACGCAGCCGGCGCTAGCGTGGCAGATGCCGTAGCAAATGTGTCGTCGGGCACTACTGATTCCCCTGATGCACACGCGGCGATTTCCATCGGTAGCCAGCCGGCACCTGCGGGTGGTGATACGTCCGCTGCCGCGACCAGCGCCGCGGGGGCAACTCCCGCAACGCAAGCGCCGGCGCCGGGTACGAGCACGTCAGCGACAGCTGCCTCCGGTACGGGCGCCGGTTCGGGGCACGCCTCCGCGCCAACGACGGCCGACGCGGCGCCGGGGGCTGCTAAGGCCCGCGGCCACTCCAAACGCCGCGGCGGCAAATCAACTCCCGCTGCGGCACCTGCCGCAACGCCTGCCGCCGGCGATACAATGGCCATTGCCGTCGACGCCATAAACATCCAAGACGGGTCAGCCAATTATGCCGACCTCTGGATCCAACCCCACTTCGCCGTCGGCATTCAAAGCCTCAATGGCTCAATTCTTGGCTTATCCTCCAATCCGCGTTCGCGCGCGAAAGTCGAACTGAAAGGCAAGGTTGACCGCTACGCCCCCGTCCATATTTGGGGCGAAACCAACCCTCTCGCCGCGACGACCTACAGCGACATCAGAATGAACTTCAAGGGCGTGGAGCTCACCAGCGCCACCCCCTACTCCGGTCACTTTGCCGGCTACAAAATTGAGAAAGGCAAACTGTCCGTCGACATCGACTACAAAATTGAAAATCGCAAGCTCACCGCCGCACACAGATTCGTCATCGACCAACTGGAATTGGGCGAGCGTGTCGAAAGCCCCGACGCGGTCCACCTGCCCCTCAAAATCGCTGTAGCGCTCCTCAAGGATCGCAACGGCGTCATTGACATCGACCTGCCTGTAACCGGCAGCCTGGACGACCCGCAATTCAAAATCGGGCCGCTCATCTGGAAAGCCGTTCTCAACCTGCTGACCAAAATCGCCACCGCGCCGTTTGCGATGCTCGGCCACCTTTTCGGCGGTGGCGAGCAGATGAACTACATCGACTTCCATCCCGGCAGCGCCGTACTCGACCCCTCAGAGCACGACAAGCTCGTGGCACTCGTGAAGGCGCTGAAGGAAAAGGAGAAGCTCGAACTCGACGTCCCGGTGACGTACTCACCCGAACTCGACCGGCCAGGCCTCGCTGCCGCCCATCTGGACGCGCGGTTGTTGGAGCTGAGTCAGGATAAGGCGGGCGGCCACAAGCGTGGCAAGAGCAACGCCAAATCCAACAGTGCTTCAGGCAGCGCCGAGCAAAAAACAGCCGCTGCGTCAGCAGCCGCTCAAACAGGAGACGCGTCTTCCTCTGCCGCACAATCGACACACGCGTCCTCGCCGGCCTCGCAAACAGCAGATGGGTCCTCCGCAGCAGTGCAAAAAGTAGCCGCTACGTCGCCGTCCGCACAACCGGCAGACGCGACCGCACGAGCCGACGGTTCGCCGCCGTCCGCAGCAGGCGCATCAGATTCCGCTCGTTCGCCAGCATCAGCGGTGATGGATGCGCCCCCACCATCCGATCCCGCGCTAACGGATCCCGCGCAGCGCTACCATTTGCTCGTTGCGCTGTATCGAGCCGACCTCGGCAAAAGCACCCCTCTTCCCCCTCTCTCGCTGGCGATCGAAGGCGCAGGCAAGAAGAAGGATCAGCCACCGCCCGACTTCAGTGCCGCAAACGCCGAGCTCGAAACCGCGCTGTTGCAAAAGGCACCGGTCGCGGACAACGAGCTGGAAGTACTCGGAAAGCATCGAGCCCGCGCGATTCAGGACGTCTTGCTCATCGGCACTGACATCGACCCGTCCCGCGTGTTCGTTATCGGCAACGCACCCAAAGGACCCGCGGAAAAGGACAAAGTGCGTGTCGAGTTGGCTCTGAAGTAGCACAACTGATCCGGCTGTGGCACACCGACGCGAGGCCCCTCGCGCTTGCGTGTCACAGAATCGCGACGCCGACCTCCAGCGCCCCAGCGTAGAATCGATGCATGACAGAAGAGCAGCTGGAAGATTGGCGGGCCCTCGCACTTCGCGTGGAGGAAGAAGTCACTAAAGCCGTCGTCGGCCAACAGCCCACAATCAGGCTCATCAACGTGGCGCTATTTGCACGGGGTCACGTTCTGCTCGAAGGTGACGTGGGCGTGGGAAAGACCACGATTCTCCGCGCATTTGCGCGCGCCGTCGGCGGTGACTTCGAACGTGTTGAGGGCACAGTCGACCTGATGCCTGGCGATCTCGTCTATCACACGTACGTCGATGCGGAAGGCAAGCCACGCATCGAACCTGGACCTTTGCTTCGCCACGGCGAACGCCTCGTCACTTTTTTCTTCAACGAGATCAACCGGGCGCGCCCCCAAGTGCAATCGCTGCTCCTGAGAGCCATGGCTGAGCGAACGGTGTCCGCATTCAACCGCGAACATCGGTTCCCCCACATGACGGTCTTCGCCGATCGAAACAGAGTCGAAAAAGAAGAGACCTTCGAGCTCGCCTCGGCAGCCCGCGATCGCTTCATGCTCGAGCTGCGCATGCCGACCCCGACGGACTTGGAGATTCGACGGCGACTCGTATTCGATCCTGTCTTTCATGACGTCGATCAGCTGCTCGAGCACGTTGCGGCCGACATTCTGGACTGGCAGGCGTTGAACCAGGTCGGGAGCGCTATTCAACGCACCGTCCGTACCAGCGAAGCGCTGGAGAGCTATGTGCTCGATTTGTGGGATGCAACGCATAACCCACAAAAGGCAGGCGTCCGACTCGAAGGCGTCGACATGGAGAAGTTGATTCTGGCTGGAGCGAGTCCGCGCGGCATGATGGCGCTCACACGCGCCGCACGCGTTGTTGCGTGGCTGGCCGGACGCGACTATCTAACGCCCGACGACATCCGCACGATGGCGCAACCCGCACTCGGCCATCGCATATTTTTCACGCCAGTCTACGAACTGCGACGCGCTCAAATCGCAGACGATCTCATTACACAGGTCCTCGAAAAGGTCCCCACGCCACGGTGATGAGCGAACACCGCGAGTTTCACTATCGGTTGCCGCAACGGATCGGCGGATGGCGTCCCGGTTCGCATCGCGGATCGAGCCTCGGCGCGGGGCAGGAATTCGTGTCGCACATGCGTCTGTACGACAGACCCGACCCGAGACGGTTGGATTTGCGCGCGAGCTTGCGGAATATCCAGCAGGAGTGGTTGGTACGTGTGAATCGCCAGCAAGCAAGTATTCGGGTTCACGCGGTGGTGGATGTCTCAGCCTCCATGAGCTTCGGATCACAGCGCACCAAACTGGATGTCGCCGCTGAGTTTATCGAGGCGTTGGGTCAGAGCACTTTCCGGGTTGGCGACGCGCTGGGAATGTTGGCCTTTGATTCCCGCGAGCGCACGGACCTGTTCGTACCGGCGATGGTCAGCCGCGGCATGGGCGAGACCATGGCGACGTTGTTGAGAGGTGGCGCGGGTGCGCAGGGAGACGCGGCTGGATTACTCGACGCGATCCAACATCTCGCTGGGCGGCGAGGCTTGGTGTTTCTGGTTTCCGACTTTCATTGGCCTTTGGCCAGATTGAGCGAGGCGCTGGACTCGTTGGTGCAGTCGTTTGTAGTACCCGTTGTAATTTGGGACGCTGCCGAAATTCACCCGCCGGCCCACGACGGACTGGCACAGCTCCGTGACGTGGAGTCGGGCGCGCAACGCACGTTGTGGATGCGACCCCGAATGCGAGAAAAATGGCTGGAGTCCGCCGCGGCTCGCCGCACGGAATTGAATCAACTATTCGCTTTGCGGGCCATGCGACCCTTCTATGTAACCGGACATTTCGACGGCGAGGCGATGTCGCAATACTTCTTCGAGGTTGCGGCGTAATGCGATTGGGACGAGGCGCCAACGGTCAGCCAAGGGCAGCCTCGATCGCCGCGGGCTTCAATAGCGTGCGGCTCGTGAGCACGCAGGCCGCGGCACGGGCCGCGATGGCCATCACCTGCCTGCTCGCGTGCACACAAACACCGGTGTTGGCTGCCGCGGCCCCCGCCGGGACCGCGTCAACAACGGCGGTCGTCCAACAACCCCGCCCCTTCGGCTACGTGCTGGGCGACACCCTCACCCAGCGGATCCTTTTGGGACCCGCAGGCAGCGAATTCCAGCCGGAATCGTTGCCTCCAGCAGAACGCGCGGGCCTCTGGTTCGCCCGCCGGTCATCAAAAATCGAAAAGGCCGAAGATGACCGTCGTTGGCTCGTCATCGACTACCAACTCGTCAACGCGCCACAGACACTGATCACAGTGAATCTGCCCGCTGCAGCGCTCAAATCAAAAGCGGGCACCGAACTGGTGGTGCCGCAATGGCCCATCAGCGTAGCTCCGCTAACGCCACGCTCAGCGTTCGCGACAGGCGGCCTCCAGGAGCTGCGCCCCGACCACCCCGCACCGATGCTGCCGACCACAATGCTACGGCGGCAATTGGAAATTTGGGTGATCGCGTTTGCAGTCACCGTGGTGATTTGGTTCGGATGGTGGGTAGTGCGAGCCCTTCGCGCCGCCGCGAACCAACCATTCGCGAGCGCCCTGAGGGTAATTCGCCGAACGGGTGACGACGATGCAGCCGCATGGCTGGCCCTGCACCGCGCATTCGATAGAACGGCCGGGCGCGCGCTGCAGACGACGACGCTGCCGGTGTTGTTCAAACGAGCACCGCACTTCGAAACCCAACGCGCCGCGGTCGAGCAGTTCTACGCCCAATCAAACTTGCGCTTCTTCGACGTCCCTCCCACTGGCGGCGAAATGGTCAACGGCAGCGGGACGACTGTGTCCCTACGCACGCTCGCCACCACTCTCCGCCGCATAGAAAAGCAGCACGAGCGGTGATCACTACCTTGGACTTTGCCCACCCGTGGGCGCTGCTACTTTTGCCGCTCGCGGTACTGCCACTCTTACGCAGACGGCGAGACACCCTGCCCTTCTCATACGCGCCGTGGCTACCGAAGGATCCCCTCGGGCAGATCGCAGGTTGGCTGTGGCGAATCCTCGCGACGGTGGCGATATTCAGCACGGTGATCGCCCTTGCCGGGCTTGGCAAACCGCAAACGCAGGTTGCCCGCGTAGGCCGCGGCGCCGAGATTCTCGTCCTCATGGATCGCAGCCGTAGCATGGACGATCACATGCTCCCGAGCGACTGGCGAAAGTACGATCGCAGCCTCCTTCTACACCATCTTGCACGTGGCCAGCCCAAGGCAAAAGTCGCCCGCGATCTGTTGGCAAAGTTTGTTGCGGAGCGACCTGACGATCGGTTTGCGCTGATGTTCTTCAGCACCAAGCCGCTGTCCGTCGTGTCCTTCACACAGCACGATGAAGTGGTTCAAGCCGGAATAGCCGCTGCCGACATCGGCCGCGGACTCTCAAACACCGAGGTCGGTCGAGCACTGCTGGCAGCGATAGCTGAATTCGATAGACGCGCGTATTCGGGAAGTCGAATCATCCTGCTCGTATCCGACGGAGGAGCGTATCTCGACGAGCCAACGCGACAGCGAGTGCTTGCCGGGCTCGCGCGCAATCGGGTCGCGCTGTACTGGATCTACCTGCGCTCATACAACGCGCCAACACTCGATCACAGCGAGCCCGATCGCGAAAACGCGCCGGAGATGGCGCTGCACAATTTCTTTCAAACGCTGCGGACACCTTATCGGGCTTATCAGGCCGAAGTGCCGGAAGACCTGGAAAAGGCGGTAGCCGATGTCGGGCGGCAGCAAAATTTCCCGCTCGACTTCCTGGAGGAAGTGCCGCGCCAGGACTACAGCCGACGCTTCGTCGCGGCCGCGGCCATCTGCTGCCTGCTGCTTCTGTTGGGCCGTTCGCTGGCGCTGAGGAGTTGGGCATGAGACGCCGCACAGTTCACGTGTCATTTGGTGCCGTAGCAGCCGTATGCGGAGTGATCGCCATCTGGTACGCCGTGCAGCTTACCCAGGCAAATCGAATCAACGCTGCGATCGCCAGCGCCACCCCGACACGCAACGGCACAAACATACCCAACATCCCCCAAGCCCAACTAGCCCGGGCCATCACCCTCGCCGAGTCCGGCAAATTCACCGCCGCGCTGAAGGCCTACAAAGCCCTGCTGGACGCACCCGACGAAGTCCGCCTCCCTGCCCTGTACAACCTGGGCAACCTGAACATGCGCGAAGCGCTGAAGAACGGCCCGGGCGAAGCGCAGAGGGCATTGCCGCTGATCGAGCTGGCAAAACAAAGCTACAGAGATGATCTGCGCAGCAACCCGGCCGACTGGGATGCACGCTACAACCTGGAACGGGCCCTCTGGCTGTCCCCCGAATACGACGACCCCATCCTCGAACGCAACCAGGCCCCCGTCCGCTCCGAACACGCCATGAGCACCCTCCAAGGCGCGAAAATCGACCTGCCTTAGACCGACTTACCGTGAACAAACCCATCGCCACACCGCTCCGCCAACCACCCAGTGTGTCGCGCGGCACGCTGAGCAAGCCCCTCAGCTGGGCCAAAGGCATGCTGGACGCCGACGGCCGCGCCATCTCGCTGGCGTTCGTTCTACTGCTGATTGCGCTGTTCATCCCCGCAATCCCCCTGACCCACGACACCTACGAAAGCATGGTCATCTTCGACATCACTCAAAGCATGGATGTCGAAGACTACGAGATGGCAGGCGCGCCCGTCAGCCGCCTCAAATACGCACGCGAAGCAGCACGCCGCGCCCTGCGCGAATTACCGTGTGGATCCAAAGTCGGTTGGGGCGCATTCGCCGGCTACCGGACACTGGTGTTGCTCGCTCCCGTGGAAGTCTGTGAAAACTACGGTGACCTGCTGACCTCGCTCGAGAAAGTGGACGGCAGCATGCGCTGGGAAAACGCCAGCGAGATCACCAAAGGGGTTTACTGGTCGATGCGCGCAGCCAAGGAGCTCGGCTCCAACCCCAATGTCATTTTCATCACCGATGGACAGGAAGCACCGCCCCTGGACCCAACCAACATCCTGCCCATGTTTGAAGACCTGAAGGCAGGTCAAGTACGTGGCTGGCTCGTCGGCGCCGGAGGCTACGCGCCGCGGCCGATTCCGAAAACCGACGACGACGGCAATCGCGAGGGGTTCTGGCGGGCGGACGAGGTCATGCAGCCCGGCGACATCATCCAGGACTCGAAGATCCGCGGTGCCGAGCACCTGTCGTCACTGCGTGAGCCGCACCTGCAGGAAATCGCGCACCAGGTTGGATTTGACTACGCGCGCCTCAACAGCCCGGAGTCGCTTGCCGGCGCGATGTTGGACAAGCGATTTGCGCGCCGCGAAATGGCCCTGACAGACCTCTACTGGATCCCGGCGCTGCTGGCGCTCATCCTGTTAGCCGCCCGCTTCTCGCCCCTGTCGCTCAGGCGCCGCGCCTGAAACCCTAGACGTGCCGAAACCCGATCCGAAACGCTCCCCAATGCCGCCCGTTCACAAAAATGGGCGACGACATGTCCTTCATCAACACAAACTTCCCGCCCCCCATGTCGCGACGGTAAGTCTGCAGCAGGAACGGCTTGGTGTTGGCCCCCACCTTCTGCACCGCACGGTCGTTGAAGATCCGCCGGTTGCGGCAGTTGGCCGCATTCCACGCCGGATCCTTGCCCTGCGGTTTGCAGTAATCGGGATTGTGTGTCGGCAGATAACCACCCTTCGCCCACGCCACGCAGAACACGATGCGCGGATCGGCCTTCTGCACCGGATCCTGGATCGGCGGCAAGACCCGATCGGTGAACTGCACGTAGTCGGTCAGGAACTGCTTCGGGTTGGTCCCGGCGATCTCCCGATAACGCTCATCAAACAACCGGGCCATCGTCATCTCGCCACGATTGACCGCAGCTTCAAACTCCGCGGAAATGCGGGCTGCCGTGTCGACTCCCAGCCGGATCAGCGGCGTGTCGGCGGTTTCGACGCCGCTTTCGGCAATGAACTCGATCAACGTCTCGCTGAGCACGAGCAGCCCTTCGATGCGCTGATCCGCACGCTTCAGGTTGCTGGACGACGCTTCAACTCCGTCGGCCAATTCGTCCAACTGACCCAACGTCGTATCGCAGGCCTGCAGGTTATCACCCGCCGATTGCGCGATTGCATCGATCTCGCGACCGACGGTGTTGAAAGCATCATCCGCCCGAATGATGACTCCCTTGACCTTCTCCGCGCCGGCGCCGGCATGACCGGCATGTTTGGTAGCCTCGTTGCTCTCATTGATGAGACCCTCGATCTGACCCCCGAGAGCCCGGACAATCTCACCGATCCGATCGGTCGCCGTGCGTGTTTCCTCAGCGAGGCTTTTCACCTCGCCTGCGACAACCGCAAACCCGCGCCCCGCTTCACCCGCCCGCGCCGCTTCAATCCCTGCATTCAGCGACAACAACCGGGTTTGCTTTGCAATCCGCTCGATGGAGGTGGCCACTCCGCCAATCTGACGCAACAGCGCGCTGAAGGAGCCGAGACGCTCTTCGATGTGGCCCACCGCTCCGGTCAGGTCGGCAATGTGTTGCACCGCCCCGCCAATGAGGGTGCGCGACTCGGCGATTTCAGTACCGGCCGCGGAAGCAGCCTGTTGGGCCTCCTTGGAGGCCCGGTCGATTTCGCGGTTGCCGGCCACCATGGTCTCGGCGGCCCGCTGCAGCTCTTTGAACTGCTCGGCCTGATTGCTGACCCGGTGGGTGACCTCCTCGAGGTTGCCGGCAACATCCGCCAGCTCGACGCCCAGTGTGCCGACGCGCGAAGCTAGCTCAGACACCAATCGTCCCTCGTCTGCGGTCCCACCGTCATTCATGGCGCCGATTATGCTCTCACCTCCAAGACATAAGTCTGTGTAACACCCCACAATTGGTGCATTGCTTCAAAGTGTTCTATCCCTTGAACACGAGCTCGGCCACGACGCGCGACTAATGGCCCCCCTGCACAAACAAGCCCGCCGCACTCAACGCCTCAGCGAGTTGCGCCTCGATCCGCGCCGCCTCCCCCCGGGCAATGTACTGCAGGTGCAGCGTCGGGCCCGTCAGCACCTCCAGCCCGCGTTTGAGGACGCTTCCTGAGGCACGAATTCCCGCCTTGTGCTGATCGAAGCGATCCGCGGGACTGTAGTGACTCATGCCCACGTACACTCCATGTGGGTCGGGACGGCTATCGCTGTAGTCCAGCAGTACGAGATATATGTTCGTCCTGCCCTTGAACGCCGCCCGAAACTCACCGGCCACCTCGTAGGCAACCGGGAGCCAGTCGACATACCGCATGGGCAGCCAGTCCGGAATGGACTTCGAGGCGTGCTTCCAGAGGCTTTCCAGGGCCCTCTCGATGCGATCCGGCCATTCACCCCGCATCCACAACTCGTGGATGCAGTGCGCACCACCCACCCCGTCGCCCTCGGTGAGGGCGGCAGAGAAGCGGGCCAGGATGTCCTCGCGCGGGTGGAACTGAAGCGGCCGGTCCCTGGGTGGCGTCGCCGCTTCAACCGGCAACTCGACGCTCAATGTGATGTGATCAACTTCATATAACGGTAGAAGAACTCGTTGCCCCGGTCGAAGGATTCGACACCGATGTTCTCGTCCTTGCCATGCGCTCGGATGTTGTCCTTGTCGATGGCGACCCCTGCGATGGTGTAGGTGGGTAGCCCCGCCGCACTCGTGAAGACCCCGTCCGAAGCACCGGTTGACATGGCCGGTATCACTTTGAGGCCGGGCCACATCTGTGCCACCAGCGAGTCGAGCGGTTTCATGACTTCCGGGATCAACGGTGGCGGCGGATAGCCGCGCCGGTCGGATGCGGTATCAATCACAGCGCCGTGATCGTCGAAGGATTGGACTTTGATGGACGGATCAGCAAACACGTCAATGAGAACGTGTCGTATTTCCTCCGGCGAGTGTCCTGGGAAAATGCGGCAGTTCACAGTCGCCCGGGCGCGCTGGGGTAGTGCATTGTTGGCATGCCCACCGTCCATCCGGGTAGCAACACACGTTGTCCGCATGAGCGAATGATCAACCGCATCCTGCGACAACCGCGCCACAGCCTGAGGATCCGGCGGCGTTTGCAGGATCGCCTTCATATCCGCGGCTCGCTGCCCGGACTCGATGGTCGACATCCGCTCGTAGTAGACGCGGGTGACACTGTTGAGCTCGAACGGAAACTCGTAGTGCGCCAGGCGGTCCAGGGCCGCAGTAATGTGATAAATCGCATTATCCGGCACCGGCAACGAGCTGTGCCCACCCCGATTGGTGGCCGTCAGCAGAAAATCGCCGTACACCTTTTCCGTGCCGTCCATCTCGAAGTACAGCGGCTTGCCGTGATCCGAGGTGATCGAGTTGCCATCATGATTCAGAACGAACTGGGCATCGATCAGGTCGCGGTGATTCTTCAACAGCCAGTCGACCCCGTTTGAATCACCACCCTCCTCGTCCGCGGTCAGAGCCAGGATGATGTCGCGCGAGGGCTTGAAGCCCTCCTTCTTCAGGCGAATCAGCGTGGCCATCATGATGGCGTCGCCGTTCTTCATGTCCTGGGTGCCGCGCCCGTAGAAACGACCGTCCTTCTCCACGAACTGGAAAGGATCCGTAGTCCAGTCTTCCCGCCGCGCCTCCACCACATCCAGGTGTCCAATCAACAAGACCGGTTTGTGC
>JAXDQF010000408.1:0-5847 GCA_034668025.1 Gammaproteobacteria bacterium
GGCGGCCTGATCTACGACGCGGTCGGCGGCTACCGCTGGCTCTATGTTGGATCCTGCGCCATGGGCTTGGGCGCGTTCCTGATGGCGCTCACCTTTCGACCCTTTCCGAAGGGGCAGTCGGCGCTCGCCAGTCAATGAGAACTGAGCCGCCAGAACACCCGGTGAGCGTTTGAGTAGTAGATCTTGTCGATGACCGACTTCGGCAGCGCGAGGCCTTTGACGTCAGCTTTGATGGCGTCGATGTGTTGAACATCACCGGTGGCCAGGTACAGCCAGTCGGAGCGCCAGAAACCATCTGCCTCAGCTTCAAACGACCGGCCATCGGAGGGTGGATTCTGAGCCCGCGCATGCGGGTCCGGCGGGTTTTCAGTGAGGTCGGTTCCGTACAGCAACCGGTCCTGATACTCGATGAAAAATTGCCGCACCTTGTTCGGGTCCGCCTTGGATTGAAACTGCACCTGGGTCATGCGGGCCGCCAGATCGGCTGTGGCGTTGGGATGGGTGTCCAGGAACTTCGCCAGTCGATCCACGCTCCACTCGAGACTCGCCATGTGCGCGCCGATGAAAATGAGCTTGGGATGCCTGGCCACGAAACGGTCGCGTGCGGCAATCAACGTCTCGTAGCCGGGCTGCTCGGGATGAAGATACATGTAGTATTCGGGATGCTCGCGGAAGTAACTGCGGTCGTTCTCCGTCGTCATGGCATCGAGTGGCAGCCAGCAGTTCTTGGGTTCAGCCTGGTGTGCCACCAGTGGGATGCGCTCGGCCTCGAGGTGGTTCATCAGACCGTCAAAGCGCGGATCGTCGAGCATGATGAGGCGCCCTTGGGCATCCTTCTCCACCATCCCGACATTTTTCCAAACCTTGACCCCGACGGCACCGCGGGCGATCTCCTCATCAATGTGGCGGATATTGTCTGCCGTCCAGGTGGGTTTTTCGAAACCCTTCATTGAGAACGCGGTCAGATAGTGAAATCGCTGCGGGTCTTCGCTCAGGTGCTTGTGCGCAACACCCGCCTGTCTTTCCAAGGTGGGAAAGTCGGGATAGTCCACGTTGATGGACAAAAGCTCGAAGCCGTCCTTTTTGGCGATGTCCAGGAAGATGTGGTCCTCAGTGTTCGCATGCACGTGCGAGTCGAACTTGCGAACCTTCGCAAAATCGCCCGCAGTGTAAGTATCCGCCGCTGCGGCTACTCGAATCACGGCCAGAAGAGCCAATGCGACAAAACTACCCATGCGTAAGGTCATGCAAGTTCCTTGCTGGAGTTGGTTCCCAGCACACGTTCGAGCTCTCTGACACCCTCATCTGTCAGTACGGTGTCAGCGAGCTTCGCCGCGTACAGGGCGGCTCCCGCGACAGGGGTGAGTCGGGGCGCCACAAAGAGATAACGCCGCTCACCGGCGTTCAGTGATGTTTCGAGCATCGGCTGCAGCAGATCCTCTACTCGAAACATTCCACCTGAATAGGAGACCGGCAAAGGCGTGTCGGGCGGGACATCGAGCTGGTCCCGGACTGCGTGTACGATCGATGCGAGGTGCTCCGCAGCCTGCTCAAACAGTTGCCTGGCGCTTTTGTCGCCCGCACGCGCTGCACGGCCAACGAGGGGAGCGAGAGCTGCCAACTTGCTGCGGGTCAACGGCGGCGGTCCATAGACGACCGCGCATATATCCAGATCCACGTGCAAGTGGAAGCGATCACGGATTAGCTCATATAGCGGGGTTTTCACTGCTCGCCCATCGCTCATTCGCGAGAACAGTGTCAACGCCTCACGCGCAATCCAATGAGCCGAGCCCTCGTCACTAAACAGCTCGCCCCAGCCACCGGCGCGCGCACGCCGTGCTTCAAATTCGCCGTAGGCGATCGACCCGGTGCCAGCAACAATGTTGATGCCGTCGCTGCCGGCCAGCGCTCCAGCCCATCCGCATACCATGTCATTCCCGCATCGGAACTTCTTCTGCGGCAGCACATCTGCCGCAATGCGGTCCAAGCGCGGAAGCAGAACGCTGTCCTCGCCATAAGCGGGCAGCCCAATAAAAGCAAACTCGAGTCGGGACGCGGATATCCCACCCTGCTTCAATGTAGCCGCGATACCTTCGGCCAGCATGGCCTGCAGGGCATCAAATCCGGTCTCCAGATAGTACGCAGAACCGCCATGGTAGGACGCAAGTACACGACCAGTCTCGTCAATCAACAGGAAGTCTGTTTTGGTTCCTCCGCCGTCGATGCCGAGAAAGGCTTTCACCGCAGTCGGTTCCAGGGATGAATCGATACGCCCTGTACGACTCGATTGACGACGCCGCGTGCATTCGGAGTGTCAGGTCGAAGTCCGAGCGACAGCGACCGCAGAAATGCGAGCGTCTGCGCAAACACCGCATACGGAAAACACAATCCAAGGTTGGTTGCCGTCGAGGGAGCATCGATAGTGATCCCTTGCGGTGACGAGGCTGTGCCTTGCGACCCGGGCTTGCCGTCGCTTGCCGAAAGCGCGACAACACGAGCAGCCACCGCATCGCCACGCAGCTCTCGCAGCAGGTCGGTTTCGTATTGTCGAGCGTAGGGGTCGTTGGACAAGAACATGACCACCAGCGTCTTGTTGTTGACGATAGTCTTGGGACCATGGCGAAACCCCAGGGGAGTCTCCGCCAGGGCGACGATTCTGCCGTCACTGAGCTCGAGCATTTTCAGCGCCGACTCGCGCGCCAGCCCCTTGAACTCCTGGCCGCCAAGATACACCACCCGCTCGAAGCCCGCGCGGGCCAGCTCGGCGATATACGGCACCTGGGTTTCCAGAACCCCGGCTGCCCAGCGGGAAAGCATTTCCGCCCGATCCAGGCGCAACGAGTCAAAAGCCAGCGAGGCCGCGAGTATCATCCCGGTGAAGCTGGACGTCATCGCGAAACCACGATCGTTGGTTTCTTCGGGCAGCAGCAGGACGTGCGCGTTGTCCAACTGTGCGCCGCGGCGATACAAATCACCGTCGGGGTTGCAGGTCAGGATCAGATGATAGCGGTCCTTTACCAATGCTTCCGTCAAATTGAGCGCTGCGAGGCTCTCAGGGCTGTTGCCCGAACGCGCAAATGACACTAACAGTGTCGGTACGGAAGCCTCGAACCAACTATCGGGCGATCCGACCAGGTCCGTGGTGGGTATCGCCTCCACGCGCAGTTGCGTCGAGCGTTTCAGCGCAGGTGCCAGGCACTCACCGATGAATGCGGACGTTCCCGCACCCGCCAATATGATGCGCAGATCCCGGCGGTCCAACAGCGGTCGAAGGTACGCCCGCAACGCGCCGGCCCCGCCGTTCAACAGGGCCTCAATTTTCGGCCAGACAGCCGGCTGTTGCGAAATCTCGCGCGCCGTCCACAGTCCACCGGCCGTTTCCAGCTCGGCTTGCGGATGTCCAAGATAATTCATTTGCTTCCTCGATCGATGGCAGCGTGCCTACCGCTGTTCAGCAGGCCGGCACGCGCGGTCGTAATGGCGCAGCACTTGCTCCACTGCCTCGAGCACCAGCTCGCGTGGATCGTTTCTCAGCCGCCCTTCACGAATGGCAGCGTACTGCAATGGGAGATACTGACTGATCAGCGTCAGCGGAATGCCTCGCGACGCCAGGACCTCGAGCAACCGGGTGCATGCGGCCTCGACGACGGGCGTGCTCCAGTAGTAACGGATCCGGTCACTGAGACTGAACTGCAGGTCGGAATCCTGCTGTTCGGGATTCGTGTAATACGCCTTCCAATAGCGCGGGCTGCGCTTCATTTCGGCGAGCGTGATGTCCTTCAACGATACGTCCCGCATCAGGCCCAACTCCGAGGCGATGTCACTGAGAGCCCAGAAGACTTCACGCATGGCGAAGGTGACTCCGGGTCCGACCTTGAGAATGGCGAAGTGATCCCGCACCAGGGCTGCAAGCGCGGCCGGAGCTTGATAATCCGTGGAGTGCGCCTCAAACACCAGGCCATTGACCGATTCGATGCTTCGGCTCAGCTCAACCGCCTTGGCGGGAACGTAGTCGATGACCTGATGGTGGTCAAACTCGACACCCGGTTGCACCACCAGACCGACTACACGTGACCATGCGTCTTCAACACCATGTCGCTCGAACGCCCGACGATGGACCTCGATGGTTGCATGGGCCGCTGCCGGAGTTGTAACAGCGAGCCCTTCCAAGGTTTCATGCGCCCCGCCCGGCACTGGCACTTCGGTACCGATGATGTAGACCGGCGGCTCTCCACCGACTCTGCGCCACTCAGCCTCGGTAATCTCGCACAAGGCTGCCGCGCGCTCCGCAGTCACCGCATCGCCCAGTGAGCGCGGATCGTCAGCGCAGGACATCGAACAGTCCAAATGGATCTTTCGAAAGCCCGCAGCGACGTATTGCCCTACCATCACCGCTGCCTTCTGCAGCGCGGTTTGCGACGGCAGGCCTTGCCAGCAGTTGGGGCCGAGATGATCGCCGCCCAACACTACGCGGTCGTGCGGCAAGCCAACTTTGGTTGCAATCGACAACAGGCGCTCGCGAAAATCCGCGGGCCGCATGTCGGTATAGCCGCCGTCCTGGTTGACCTGGTTCGAGGTCGCCTCGACCAGCGTCAGGCTGCCCGTTCTCTTCGCAAGCCGCATCGCTGCCTCGAGGACCAGCGGATGCGCGGAGCACACGGCATATATACCAACGTGCTCGCCGGACTGGTGACGGCGAACGAGATCCAACATCGCATTCATACGGGTTGCTCGACGAGCTTGTCTTCCGGCTCGATCGCGAGCAGAGCCGCGGCCAGGACAGCCAATACGACCGCGATGACGGTGACACTGTTCGGAACCACGCCCAGGACGATCATCGAAACGACGGCCGTGAACATGGGCGCGCCGGCATTGGCGAGCGGTGCCACGACCAACGCGCGGCCGTATCGAAAGGCATACACCAGGGTCAACGCGCCCACAGAATTCAGAATCTGGGTGATGGCGGCCAGACCGGGGCCCTGCCACTCGTATTCAATAGGAGTGGAGAAATCGGTCATCCACAGTGCGACTGGAATCAGCAGCAGACTGGTCAGTGCCATGTACAAAAAAATGTTTTCGGCATCCATGGTCGCGTTCGCGAGCTTCATGAAATAGCCCTGCACGCCCCAGGCCACCAGCACTATGGAGGCAAAAATGAACCAGCTGACGCCCGCTGTCTCCGGCGCGCCGCCCGCGGGAGCCGGCGAGTAGTTGAACAGCGGCAACGCGATCAATGCCAACAGCACTCCGAGGGCGCCGACCTTGGTGACCCTCTCACTCAAAAACACCATGGACAGGGCGATGGTTACAACCGGCGACAACGCGATGACCGGGAAGATCAAGTAGGTGGGGCCGGTATGCACGGCGTGGAACAGCAACATCTGCCCTCCCGCCCCCGTGAATCCGATCAACGCCCCGAGCAGAACGGATCTGGCGTCGCGCTGCACCCGCCAGCCCACACGCTGCATCGCATATAGAGCTGGCGGGATCATGGTCAGCGTCCAGACTACATACACGAGCGTGTCGGGAAACCCGTGCCGAGTTGGAAACTCGGCAAAGGCTCCCCACACTCCCCAGAACAGGGTAGTAATGAGCGCGTATATGAGCCACGGCTTGCTCATCTCAGAAGCGATACGACACACCGGCCACGTAGCTGCGGCCATAGGCAGTGTAGCCATAGCCGACGCCGCTGGCGCTTGCCCCTACCTGCTGGCCTGGTGCCCAAGGCAGGAGTGAGTTGCCGTTGAGATAGGTTCGAGCGATCGCGTTGGTCAGGTTTCTGCCCTCCACGTACACGTCAAATCCGGCGAACATCCGGTAATGGGCACTCGCGGTCACCCACGAGAA
>JAXDQF010000409.1:0-15133 GCA_034668025.1 Gammaproteobacteria bacterium
TTCTCCAGAGGCCGCAGATTCACATACTTCCAATTCTCGTCACGCGAGGTCGGAAGTCCGCGCTCCGTCAGAGCCTGCAACGCCCGTTGGCGCTGCGGATCATTCGGCTCGTGAGACGCGGCGGCGAAATCCTCGACGATCCGCGTCGTCAGGGGACTCGGCAGGGGCGTGCCTGTGACCTGTGTGGCCCGACTGGCCTGTGCAGCGCTCATCAGGCGGCCTCTTCGATGACCCAATCGTAGCCGCGCTTCTCGAGCTCCAGGGCGAGGGTACGGTCGCCGCTGCGGGCGATCCTGCCGCGCACCAGGACATGCACGTGATCGGGGACTACGTAGTCGAGCAAACGTTGGTAGTGAGTGACGAGGACCACCGATCGATCCGGTGAGCGCAATGTGTTGACTCCATTCGCAACCACCTTCAACGCATCAATGTCCAGGCCCGAATCAGTCTCGTCGAGCACGGCGAGCTTGGGCTCGAGGACCAGCATCTGCAGGATCTCGTTGCGCTTCTTTTCGCCACCCGAGAAGCCTTCGTTCACGCCGCGAGACAGGAAGCTCTCATCCATCTTCATGAGCTTCATCTTCTCGCGCACGAGCGTCAGGAACTCGAAGGCGTCGACTTCGGGCAGGCCGCGATGCTTGCGCGCCGCGTTCAGGGCCGCCTTCAACAAGTAGACATTGTTGACGCCCGGAATCTCAACGGGGTACTGGAAACCGAGAAACACGCCTTCGTGGGCGCGCTCTTCCGGCTCCAGGGCAAGCAAATCCTTCCCGTCGAGTGTTACGGAGCCGGCCGTGACCGTGTAACCGGGACGGCCCGCCAATACGTGGGCGAGGGTGCTCTTGCCGGACCCGTTGGGGCCCATGATGGCATGCACCTCACCGGTCGGAATCTCGAGACTCAGGCCGTTGAGGACTTTGTTGTCGCCGACGGCGACCTGGAGGTTGGTTATTTTCAGCATAACTGTTGTGCGCTGTCAGCCCACTGCGCCTTCCAGGCTCACCGCGAGCAGGGCTTGCGCCTCCACTGCGAACTCCATGGGAAGCTCTTTGAATACCGATTTGCAAAAGCCGCTCACGATCATGTTGACCGCGTCCTCGTGCGCGATGCCGCGCTGTACGCAATAGAACAGCTGGTCATCACTGATACGGGAGGTACTGGCTTCGTGCTCCACTGTCGCGGAGGGATTCTTGACCTCCACGTAGGGAAACGTATGTGCGCCGCACTTGCCACCCATCAGCAGCGAGTCGCACTGCGTAAAATTACGGGCGCCTTCAGCGCTCGGCAGGATCTTCACCAGGCCCCGGTAGGTGTTCTCGCCATGACCGGCGGAGATGCCCTTGGAGACGATCGTGCTGCGGGTATCGCGGCCGATATGAATCATCTTCGTGCCGGTATCCGCCTGCTGATAGTTGTTCACGGTCGCGACGGAATAAAACTCGCCGATCGAGCCTTCGCCCCGCAGCACGCAGCTCGGGTACTTCCAGGTGATGGCCGAGCCGGTCTCCACCTGGGTCCAGGAAATGCGCGAGTTGCGGCCACGGCACTCGCCGCGCTTGGTCACGAAGTTGTAGATACCGCCCACGCCGTTGGCATCACCGGGATACCAGTTCTGCACCGTCGAATACTTGATGTACGCATCATCGAGTGCCACCAGCTCAACAACCGCCGCATGCAGCTGATTTTCATCCCGCATGGGCGCCGTGCAACCCTCGAGGTAACTCACCTGTGCGCCGGCGTCAGCGATGATGAGCGTGCGTTCAAACTGGCCAGTCTTCGCCGCGTTGATGCGGAAGTACGTGGACAGCTCCATCGGACACCGCACACCCTTGGGCACGTAAACAAACGAGCCGTCCGTAAAAACGGCCGAATTGAGGGCGGCGAAGAAGTTGTCCGAGGTCGGCACCACTGTGCCGAGGTACTGCTCAATCAGCTCAGGATGAGTCTGCACGGCCTCCGAGAAGGGGCAGAACACAACACCGGCTGCCATCAACCGATCTTTGAATGTTGTAGCAACGGAGACGCTGTCAAACACCGCGTCAACCGCAACGCCCGCCAGGCGCGCACGTTCGTGGAGGGGGACGCCCAGCTTCTCGTAAGTCTCCAGCAGCTTCGGATCGACATCAGCGAGACTCTTCGGACCGTCCGTCTGCTTTTTCGGGGCGGAATAATAAGAGATGGCCTGGTAGTCGATGGGCGCGATGTTCACGTGCGCCCACTTGGGCTCCGGCATCGTCAGCCAGTGGCGCAAGGCTTTGAGCCGCCATTCCGTCAGAAAGGCGGGCTCGTTTTTCTTGCGCGAGATCATCCGCACGACGTCTTCGTCGAGGCCCGGTGGCACCGTGTCGGATTCGATATCGGTTACGAAGCCGTGCTGGTAGCCACGACCCATCAAACTTTCCAGCTGGTCAGCCGTCTCACTCATGTCGATTCACTCCAGGCCGGCCGCCGCCACGGGTGGCCGCCGTCTTCATCTCTCGCTCGAGCTCCGGCAGTCTCACCTGGGTGGGGTCGAGGCCCGCCAGCTGTGCCAGACTCACGTCATACAGGGAACGCCGTATGGCCAGGTTCAGCCGTTGCCAGACCTTGCCGACGCGGCATGTTGCTTCGATGTCACAATTACCATGGCCTACCGAACAATCGGTCAGGGCGACCGGGCCTTCCAACGCATCCAGGATGGCCGCGGCACTGATCTGGGTCGCCGGCCTCGCCAATTGGTAGCCGCCGTGCAGTCCTCGCGTCGAGGCGACCAGGCCCGCGCGCTGCAGCTGCTTCAGCAGCTTGCTGACCGTCGGAGCCGCCACGCGCGTCTGCTCGGCCAGGGCCGTAGCTGTATGGACGTGCTCGGGGTCCTGAGCCAGGGCGGCCAGGATGACGGTGGCGTAGTCGGTCAGTTTGCTGATTCTGAGCATACAGGACCATTTTAGTACTCTTTGTCTGCCTTTCCAAGGTCCGGCGTTGGCGGGGCGCTTGGGGAAGCGGGGTCGCCAGCTGTGGCGTCAGCGCCATGCCCCGGAAGGGCGAGCCCTTGTATGGGGATGAATTTGCTATTCTTCGGAGACTTCAAGGCTGAACCGGAGATTCGAATAATGAACGGCGGTGAGCTCGCACGAATTGCGCAGGCAATGGTGGCCAAGAACAAGGGAATCCTGGCCGCAGACGAGAGCACGAGCACGATCAAGAAACGGTTCGACAGCATCAAGCTCGAATCCACCGAAGAGCATCGCCGCACCTATCGCGAGATGCTGTTTACGGCTCCGGGAGCTGCGGATTACATCAGTGGCGTCATCCTTTACGACGAGACGATTCGACAGAAGACGAAGGACGGCACGCCATTTCCCGAGTACCTGACCAAGAAGGGCATTATTCCGGGCATCAAGGTTGATACCGGAGCGAAGCCGCTGGCCGGGTTCAAAGGGGAGACCATCACGGAAGGACTCGACGGCTTGCGTGAGCGTCTCGTTGAGTACCACAAGCTGGGTGCCCGGTTCGCCAAGTGGCGCGCTGTCATCGACATCGCTGACGGCATTCCGACGTCCTTCGCGATTGAGGCTAACGCCCACGCGCTGGCTCGCTACGCGGCGCTGTGTCAGGAAAACGGCATCGTTCCCATCGTGGAGCCTGAAGTGTTGATGGACGGCGGCCACTCAATTGAGCGCTGCGAGGAAGTAACCAGCGGCGTGTTGCAAACAGTATTCAACCAGTTGTTTGAGCATCGCATCCTCCTCGAAGGCATGGTGCTCAAGCCCAACATGATCATCTCGGGCAAGAAGGCCGCCAATCGCGCAGGTCCTGAGCAGGTCGCCGAAGCGACGGTGCGTGTTCTGAAGCGGCACGTGCCGCCGGCCGTGCCGGGAATCGCGTTTCTGTCCGGTGGCCAGTCGTCCCCGGAAGCCACACTGCACCTGTCGCTGATGAACAAGTCGGGTCCGCTGCCCTGGTCGCTGACGTTCAGCTATGGCCGGGCGCTGCAGGACGATGCCCTGAAGACCTGGGCGGGTAAGGACGGCAACTTTGCCGCCGGCCAGAAGGAAATGGCCAAGCGCGCGAAGCTCAACAGCCTCGCCACCACGGGCGGTTATTCGTCCTCCATGGAGAGCCAGGCCGCCTGAGGCGACCGCGCACCTCGCGTGACAAATCCTGTTTCGCTCAATAGCGCGTCGCCGGCGCCGGCCGATGACGCGGTCGTCGACGTGCGCGATGTGCATTATGCCGTCGACGGACGCGCCATATTTTCCGGACTCAACCTCAAGGCACGCCGCGGCCGGATCACGGCTGTCATGGGGCCGAGCGGTACCGGCAAGACAACGCTGTTGCGGTTGATAACGGCGCAGGTCGTTGCCAGCTCGGGCAGTGTCTGCGTGTTGGGTCGCGACATCGAGCAGGCGGACAAGGAAGAGGTCTACCGGCTGCGCAAGCGCATGGGCATGTTGTTTCAGAACGGGGCCCTGCTGACGGACCTGTCGGTGTTTGAGAACGTGGCCTTTCCGGTGCGCGAGAATACGGATCTGCCCGAGCCGCTGATTCGCAGGCTGGTGCTCTCCAAGCTGCAGTCGGTGGGCCTGCGGGGCGCGGCCGAGCTGATGCCTACCGAGTTGTCGGGCGGCATGGCGCGCCGGGTGGCCCTGGCGCGCGCCATCGTGATGGATCCTGAAATCCTCATTTATGACGAGCCGTTTGTGGGTCTGGACCCCATCTCGTTGGGTGTCATCCTGCGTTTGATCAAGCAGATGAACGTGGCGTTGGGCATTACGAGCGTGGTCGTATCTCACGACGTGCAGGAGTTGGCCACGATCGCGGATGACAGTTATCTGTTGTCCGGCGGCAAGGTCGTGGCGTCAGGCTCGCCGAAGGAATTGGCTGCCAGCGAATTGGAAGTGGTGCATCAGTTCATGAGCGGCGAGGCGGACGGCCCGGTGGCCTTTCACTACCCCGCGCCCGACTATTTTGACCAACTGCTCATGGGAGAAGAGCCATGAGCAACGGCCGGGAAGAGAACTTCATTGTCGGCGGAATTCGCCGCATGGGCGCCTCGTTCCTGTTTCTGTTCAAGCTGCTGGGACAGTGTGTGCCGGCAATGGGGCGACCGAGTCTGATCATCGCCCAGATCTACAACGCGGGCGGGCGCTCGCTGATCATCATCATGTTGTGCGGCCTGTTTGTCGGCATGGTGCTGGGTCTGCAGGGCTTCCAACTGCTGCAGCGGTTCGGTTCAGAAGAGGCCCTGGGCTCCGCTGCGGCCCTGGGGCTGCTCAAGGAGCTGGGTCCCGTCGTCACCGCGCTGTTGTTTGCGGGCCGCGCAGGAACTGCGCTGACTTCCGAGATCGGATTGATGCGCGCCACCGATCAGCTCACCGCAATGGAAATCATGTCGGTCGACCCGTTGCGTTATGTCGCCGCCCCGCGCTTTCTGGGGGGCGTGATTGCATTGCCGTTGCTTGCCGCCATATTCAGCCTGGTAGGGCTGTTCGGGGCGCAGTTGATCGGTGTTCAGCTGATGCACGTGGACAAGGGTGCTTTCTGGTCACAGTTGCAGGGCGCCGTCGGCCTGGGGGACATCTGGGAAGGGCTCGTGAAGAGCGTCGTATTCGGTATCACCTGCAGCCTGATTGCGGTCCACGAAGGCTATAACGCTGCTCCGACCGCGGCGGGCGTGGGACTTGCGACCACGCGTACTGTCGTCGCCTCGTCGGTGATGACGCTGTTGCTCGATTACGTGCTGACCGCTTTTTTCCTATAGAGCCAATAGAGATCTAATTACCATGCGTGCCAATCGGACATTGGAAATCGGGACGGGGATGTTCGTCGCGCTGGGATTCGCGGCGCTGTTCTTCCTCACGACCCAGCTGCCCTCCACGGGGCTCCGGCTCGCCAGCTCGAAATCCGGATATCACATCACGGCCGAGTTCGACAATATCGGGGATCTCAAGGTGGGTTCGCCCGTTACCATCGCAGGCGTCCGCATCGGTGACGTGAACAAGATTCACTTCGATCCGAAGACGTTCAAGGCGGTGGTGTCGTTGCGCATTGACAACCAGTACAACCAGATACCGGACGATAGTTTTGCCAGCATTCAGACCCAGGGCCTGCTGGGTGGCAAGTACATCGGCTTCAGCCCCGGTGGCTCGGACACGAACTTCAAGGAAGGCAGCCGGGTCGAACAGACTCAGTCGGCGATTGTGTTGGAGAGCCTGATCAACAAGCTGTTCGCGAATTTTGCGGACAAGGCGGGCAGCAGCGGCGGCACTGGCGGCCAAACCCAAAGTGGTAGCAATAGCAACGGCGGCTCGGACAGCACCGACAACAAACAGGGCAACGGCAACGGTCAGCAGCAAGGAACCAAGAAATGAAACTTTCGACGCTTCTCGCAGCGGGCGCATTGATCGCCGGCGCAACTCTTCAGTGTGATCTGGTCATTGCACAGGGCGCGGCTGCGCCGGCGGCCAGCGCGGCTGCCGAACAGAATCCCAGCGATATCGTGCAGGCAGCCGCCCAGGGCATTCTCAAGGACCTGGACGCCAACCGGGACATGTACCGCAAGGACCCTTCCAAGGTCTCGGCACTGGTGGACAAGTACCTGCTGCCGCATTTCGATACCGAATACGCGGCGCGGCTGGTGTTGGCGAAGTACTGGCGGACTGCCACGGACGATCAGAAGAAACGCTTCATTGACGCCTTCTATCATTCGCTGCTGAGCAACTACGGCAGCGCCCTGGCCGAGTTCACTGCCGACAAGCTGAAAGTGTTTCCCACGACCGTGCAGCCAACTGATGACCATGCGACGGTTCGCACTGAGGTCAAGCGCAGCAACGGCGATCGCATTGCGGTCAACTACGAGCTGCGCAAGGAACCCACGGGTTGGAAGGCCTACGACGTCAACATCGACGGAATCAGCTACGTGAAGAGCTACCGCGAGGACTTCGGAGCGCAGATTGAGCAGAAGGGCATCGAATCCGTGATCGCGCGGCTGCAGAAGGGCGACAAGCCCGACAGCATCAAGAAGACGACGGACAAGACATCGTGAAGGAAGAGGCTGCTGCAGCGCCTTTCGAGCTGACTGAAAGCTCGCCGGGCGAATTTACTGCTCGCGGCCCACTCACGTTTGCTACGGCTACGCTTGCCCGCGAGAAGGGGCTGAAGGCGTTTGGTGCCGCGAGCTCAAAGACCATCCAGGTTGACTGCAGCGGGATCACTTCTTCCGACAGCGCCGGAATGACGGTGCTGTTGGATTGGCTGTCGTTCGCCAAGCACTCGGGACGCTCGCTGCACTATGGCAACCTGCCCGAGCAGGTCCGGGCAATCGCGCGGATCAGCGATGCCCTGGAGCTGCTGGAGAAGGGCGTTTAGGGATTACCCCGCAGGCTGCAGCCGCTACTTGGGCTGCGGTGGAGTCACCGGTGGCGCGTTCGAATCGTCGGGCCCGGACTCTTCGAGAATCCGCTTCTCTTCGTCCAACTGCTCCTGTTCCTGTTTCTTGCGCTGCTCTTCCGTCTGCTTGCCATCGTTGACCTGGTATTCGCGGCGCTGCAGGTACGCATTCTTCAGGAAGGTGTAGGGGTCATAGGCTTCATCCAGCAACGCATCCTGCGGCAGCAACCGATACCGGATATCGATCACGTCCAGTCCGTAAATGCCGTAGCGGATGTAGTTGTTGTTGACGTAACTCAGCGGGCTCAGGAAACCGTCGCCGATCTTGCCTATGCCATCACGCACATCCGAGGGTCCCAGGATGGGAATCATGAAGTACGGGCCCGGCTTCGCGCCCCAGTAGCCGAAAGTCTGTCCGAGGTCCTCCTCGTTCTTCTGCAATCCGGCCTTGCTCGCCGGATCAAACAGACCGCCGATGCCGACAGTCGTGTTCAACAGGAAGCGGCCGGTGTCCTGCCCAAAGGGCTTGAATTTCAACTGCAGCAGGTCGTTGGCCATCGTGACCGGATAGAACAGGTTGTCCATGAAGTTGGACACGCCCGTGCGGACCACACCGGGTACGACCTTCTTGTAGCCCCGGGCCACCGGCCTTGCGATCGCATGATCGAGCGCCGTGTTGACCTTGAAGGTCGTGCGATTCATACGCTCCCACGGGTCGCGCGGGTCACGTTTGGCGTTGGGCGGGAGGGACGCGCACCCGAACAGGCTCAGGCAGGCGAGGGCAAGCAATGAGACGCGGGCTGTGTTGTGCATTGTTCCGACCGGAAGACCTGCGATGGAGCGGCGGTGGATTGTACCAGTGTTGTTAGGTCATGCGGCCGGCCCGCCTCGATCTACGGAGCAGCTACATCGGGCTAAAGTGTCCTGCTCCCTTAGAGAGAGGGCACCACAATGGGGCTGAAAAACAGCCCGCTACTGAGTATTGCTCACGCGGCGCAGCCGCGAGTTCTGCAAGTATTCGCGCACTTCATCCAGTCTCGCCTGGTAGCGGGCGCGTTGTACCTGGCTCAGGTTGGGAGTCGACAGGGCCAGTGTGAGCTGTTGGGCGGCCATCTGCAGGTTGCCACCCGAGATCTGGTACTCGCCCATGTAGAAATACGCATCTCCCGGGTCCCCCGCCGCGCTGGCTGCCAGCGCAATCAGCCGGATCTGCTCGGGAGTTGGCGGGACGTTGTTGAAAAGATCCAGCAGCACGGTATGCGCTTCGGCGGGACGACCCGCCTTCATCAGCGCTTCAGCGTAACGGATCGTCACAGGCACATTGCGGGGGAACAGCTGCACGGCATGGTTCAGTGAGGCAACACCGTCGTTCGTCTGGCCGGCTTTGATCTGGGCCTGGCCGAGCGCGGCGTGCAGCAACGTCAGTCCGTCGTGCTGCTCAACCAGCTTGTCGAGAATTTTCTCAGCCTCCACCGGGCGATTGTCGACCATCATTGCCAGCGCTTCGCCATAGCGGGTGCCGATGTCGCCACTGTTCTTCTGCAGTCTGGCCTCGTAGTACTTCCCAATGTCCTGATCGCCCGGTGCGGTCAGAACACGCACGCGCTCGCGGACCAGCAGGTAGTTGAGTGACTCTTTGACCTTCTGCGCGCCGAATTGCGCCGCGCGTGCACGGGCTTCAGCGATACGTACTGAGGTTACCGGGTGATCCTGCAACATGGCTGGAATGTAGGTTCCGGCGAGGCCCTCGGTTCGGCCAATCGTCTCGAAGAAGTTGGCCATGGCGCGCGTGTCAAATCCAGCGCCGGCCAGGAAGCCAATGCCGACGCGGTCGGCCTCGGCTTCGTTGTCGCGCGTGAAGTTGATTTGCTGCTGCACGGCCAGGCCCTGTGCCGCGGCTATGCCACCTTCAATGGCCTGACCGCCGCCGCCGCCCAGCGTACCCAGCAGGATCGCCGCCAACATGGCGGCCGCCGTCGTGAGGCTCTGTTGGCTCTGCGCCCGGATCGCGCGTGCGATGTGATGTTGGGTGACGTGCGCCATTTCGTGCGCCATCACGCTCGCAAGCTCAGACTCACTGTGCGTCTGGATGATCAGGCCGGCGTTGATACAGATGAAGCCGCCAGGCAACGCGAACGCGTTGATGGCGTTGTCTTTGACCGCGTACAGCTGGAAGTGCGGCGCGCCATCAGGAGCCTGGGTCGCGAGCCTCGATGCCAGCGCGTTCAGGTATTCGGTAACCTCCGGATCTTCGAGAATGCCGTTCTGGTCGCGAATCTGCTGAATGACCATCGCACCCAGCTGGTACTCGTCCGTACCGTTCAATATGGCCGAGGCGGGGCTGCCGATGTCCGGCAGCTCCGGAGGATTCGGAAGGGAGATGGGCTCCTCCGCCGCCGCCACCGTAGTGATCGTCGTCAGGGCGGCCAAGGCGCAAAGCAGCAAAGAACGCATTGTTCGGCTTCGACCGTTCAGTCACGGTCAGAGTTTCCTTTACATGATGTCCGACGCGAAATCCGCCAGCCGGGACCGCTCACCGCGCACCAGCGTGATGTGACCGGAGTGTCCCCAGCCACGGAACCTGTTTACAGCATAAGTCAGGCCCGACGTCATTTCCGTGAGATACGGGGTATCGATCTGCGCAATGTTGCCCAGGCATGCGACCTTGGTGCCCGGGCCCGCGCGGGTGATCAACGCCTTCATCTGCTTGGGCGTGAGATTCTGAGCCTCGTCCAGGATGATGAACCGGTTGAGGAATGTGCGCCCGCGCATGAAGTTCAGCGACCGGATCTTGATCCGGTTGCGCAGCAGGTCATTGGTCGCGGCCCGGCCCCAGTTGCCGCCTTCCTGGCTGCCGGTGAGTACTTCCAGGTTGTCCATCAGCGCTCCCATCCAGGGCTCCATCTTCTCCTCTTCGGTGCCCGGGAGGAAGCCGATGTCCTCTCCCAGAGGAATGGTCACGCGCGTCATGATGATTTCGACGAAGCGATTGGTCTCCAGCGTCTGCA
Source organism: Gammaproteobacteria bacterium (assembly GCA_034668025.1). Lineage (GTDB taxonomy): Bacteria > Pseudomonadota > Gammaproteobacteria > Steroidobacterales > Steroidobacteraceae > 13-2-20CM-66-19. Next base: position 10,377 of record JAXDQF010000409.1, read on the forward strand.
TGAGGCCGGCGGCCAGCGTGAGCAGGGTCTTGCCAGTACCGGCCGGACCCAGAATGGTGACGAAGTCGATTTCCGGGTCCATCAGCAGGTTGAAGGCGAAGTTCTGCTCGCGATTGCGGGCCACGATGCCCCAGACGTTGTGGCGCTCGCTGCGATAGTCGCGCAGCAGCTCAATAGTGGCCTCGTTTCCGGAAGTCTTGCGGACCATGCCTTCGATGCCTTCGGGCGTGTCCTCGTAAACTCCCTGGTTCGGCTGCCACTGCTCGACGGCGGGTCCTGACAGCTCGTAAAAGGTCCGGTCGCCTTCTTTCCAGGATCGGATGTCCTTGCTGTGCTTTTCCCAAAAATCGCTGGGCAAGGCCGTCATGCCGTTATAGAGGACGTCAGAGTCCTCCAGCGTTTTGTCGCTGTAGTAGTCCTCAGCGTGTACGCCGAGAACGGCGGCCTTGATCCGCAGGTTGATGTCTTTCGAAACCAGGATCACGCGCGCGTCCTGCTTTTCTTTTTGCAGCGCGAGCGTCTGACCGAGAATCACATTGTCGTTGGCCTGCCCTGGAAGGCTTTCGGGCAGAGCGCCCTGCATCTGGCGCGTCTGGAAAAACAGGCGGCCCGTGGAGGGTTTCTTGCCGTGATTGCCGGAATACTCGTTTGGCAGCGGCAGGCCACGATCAATGTGCTCTTTCGTGGCGTCGCGAATCATTTCATCGAGGAAGCGCGTCACCTGGCGCACGTTGCGGGACGCTTCGGAGAGTCCCTTCTTGTGCGCGTCGAGCTCTTCGAGCACGACCATCGGCAGATAAACGTCGTGTTCCTCGAAGCGGAATATCGAGGTGGGATCGTGCATGAGCACGTTCGTGTCGAGCACAAACAATCGGCGCCCGTCGCGGGCCCTGGTCTTCAGATCACGTGAATCGCCGGGCGCCGCAGTGGTCAGGGCGCTTGCCGGTCCTGGATCAGAGAGACTTCGCTGCTTCAAGTACTTCCTCCGCGTGGCCCGGTACTTTCACCTTGCGCCATTCGCGCCGCAGGATGCCAGTGCCATCCAACAGAAACGTGCTGCGCTCGATGCCCAGGTACTTTCTACCGTACAGACTCTTCTCCTGGATGACATCGAACTGTTTGCAGAGTTTCTCGTCCACGTCGGAGAGCAACGGGAAGGGAAGTTTCTCCTTGTCGATGAACTTGTCGTGCGATTTCACGCTGTCGCGCGATACGCCGATGACGTTCACACCTGCCTTGCGGAACGCCTCATACAGATCGCGAAAGTCCTGGCTCTCTTTCGTGCAGCCGCCGGTCATGTCCTTCGGGTAGAAGTAGATCACCAGCTTCTCGCCGGCGACTTCCTTCAAAGACCAGGTGTTGTCGCCGCTCGCGGGTAGCGAGAAGTCCTTTACCTTGCTGCCGATTTTTACAGCCGCCATGGGGTCAGGACTTTACCGGCTCGAGGATGGCGTCCAGGTTGAGCGAGTCGCAGAATTCCATGAATTCCTCCCGCAGGTGGGCCACGTGAATGCGGCTCGGCACATTCACAATCATCTGCACGGAAAACATCGGTGCGCCGGTGTGCGCGGCGGGATAGCTTCGCGTTGAGACTTCCGCAATGTCGATACCGCGGCTCGAGAAAAAGCCCGAGAGCCCCGACACGATGCCCGTCTGATCGAGACAGACGACATCAATCGAGTACGGCAGCATGTCCGTGCGCGCCGCCCGAGGCTCGGTTCGCTTGAGGTGAATGCTGAGGCTGCTGGTCTCGGCCAGTCGCTTGAGCTCGGTTTCGAGCTTTGCCAGCGCGTGCCAGTTGCCCGAGACGAGCAGCAGCATTGCGAACTCGGTTCCGAGACTCGCCATGCGGCTTTCACTTATGTTGCCACCGCACTCGCTGATCACGCGCGTCAGCTCGTGAACCATCCCCGTGCGGTCGCCACCGATCGCCGAAACGGCCAGGTGCTGCTTCATCTGCGTGTGATTTTCATTCCGTCGTCTGCAATCCCCATTGTACCAGTTAAGGCTCTCAGCTACAGCTCGTACAGCTTGCTTAGCCGGAGCGTCGGCTCGTAACATGCGGGCCGCGAACACCTAGGAAGATCAATGTTTTCAGGCAGTCTGGTCGCGATAGTGACGCCGATGCGGCCCGATGGCGCCGTCGATTTTGGTGCGTGGGAGCGGCTTCTGGACTTTCATGCAGCAAGCGGCACGAGCGGGGTCGTAGTGGGGGGAACCACTGGCGAGTCCGCCACCTTGAGCGATTCCGAGTTGTGGGAGCTCACTGAGCGAGCGTGCGCCCATGTCCGTAAGCGGATGCAGGTCATTGCGGGTGCTGGTACGAGCAGCACCGCGAGCACTGCGGAGCGCGCGCGTCGGCTGTCGGAGTTGCCAATCGACGGGCTGCTAATCGTGACGCCCGCGTACAACCGTCCCACGCAGGAAGGTCTGTATCAGCATTTCGCCGCGGTTTCCCGGGCGGCACGCGCGCCTCTGATTCTGTATAACGTGCCAGCGCGCACGGCAGTCGACATGCTTCCGGCTACGGTGCAGCGGCTCTCGCAACTTCCCGGAATCGTCGCGGTCAAAGAGGCCGTGCCTGACCTGGAGCGCGTGCGGGAGCTCGTTGACGTCTGCCCAAGGGATTTCGCGATTCTGAGTGGAGATGACGCCAGCGCACGTCGTTCTGTTCTAGCTGGGGCGAAGGGGCTGATCTCCGTGACCGCCAACGTTGCGCCGCGCGCGATGTCGGACATGGTCGCTGCCGCGATGAAAGGAGACGCCGCCGCCGCTGCACAGCTCGATGAGCCGATTGCGGCGTTACACCGCGACCTGTTTCTCGAAGCGAATCCGATCCCCGCTAAGTGGGCATTGATGCGGATGCGAATGATTGGGAGCGGCATACGGTTGCCGCTGACGGAGTTGTCCGCGCAGTACCAGCCGGCGGTGCTAGCCGCTTTGAGTACTGCGGGAGTTTTATAGGTTTGTCTACGAGGTATTTGATGAGGCATCGCCTGGCGCTGATCGGAATTGTGGCTGCCCTTGTGGGTCTTGCGGGGTGCCATCCGCTGCAGCATCTGCGAAACATCGGGGGGTCGTGCCACGACGTTAAGCCTTACATGAAGGCCGGAAGCATTGCGCCGCTGAAGATACCTCCCGGGCTCGATTCGCCGGATACAACGAACGCCTTGAAGATACCGGCGCTCAACACGCCGGCTCCGCCGCGTCGGACCAAGACGCAACCGTGCTTGGACGAGCCACCTCCTTTCAATGTGCCGAAGCAGGCGCCTCCTCAGGCGTGACGGTGTATCATTCGCGCCGCTCGTTTATTGGCGGCGGCACTGGCCGCCGCGGAAGTCACGGCAGTGCCCCGATGGACCCGCGGCAAAAAGAGTGGTTTGCCGCTCTCGTGGTGGCGTCAGGCACCCAGAACTGACTTTAGCAAGGCGCTATAACTGATTGATTGGAGAGATGGCCGAGCGGTCGAAGGCGCTGGACTGGAATTCCAGTAACATCTTCACGGGTGTTCGTGGGTTCGAATCCCACTCTCTCCGCCAAATTAAGCACGGCGTATCGCATACCTCATGCGATGGTCGGGGCACTGCGTTCAGGGATTCGAACCCACGAACAGACAAACAAGCGGGTTCGACAAAATTGCCGGGAGCAATTTTGGACGACGCGCGCTTTGGCGCGTCGGGCCCGAAGGGCCTGCGGCCAGGACGGCCGCAGTAATCCCACTCTCTCCGCCATATCGCGGCCGCGCACCAACAACGACTAACCCACCTGTGCTCCTTCCGGAGAAATGGCTCCGAATCGCCTGATATGACTGCAGATCGTCTCCATAGGTACTGGTATTATATACAGCACTATTGGTTGTCACTTGACAACCAAATGGACACGAAGCAATCTATGGGTGAACACAATGGGACGAGCCAGACATCCGAAGAAGGAAGTCGAGGAGGCCGTTCGATATGCCGAAGCGAACGGTTGGCAGGTGATGGTGGGCGGCAGCCATGCGTGGGGCAGAATTTATTGTCCGTATAACGATGTTGAGTGTCGTTGTGGCGAGTTTTGCATCACCAGCATTTGGAGCACTCCAAAAAATCCGGGCAATCATGCGAGGCAGATCGTGCGCGTGGTGAGTAACTGCTGTAGGCGCCGGGCTGCTGTCGGGAGTGACTGAGAGATGGAATACGAGTTCGAATTGAAATTTAGCATTGCGGCGGATCTCGCTGATTCCGGCGAACTCGTAGAGCGTCTGGGTGAAGCGGATTGTGATGACGCCTTGGTTGGCGTTGGCCAATCTGGGCGAATTGCATTGAGATTCAACCGAGAGGCCGAGTCGGCAAAGGACGCTGTCTCGACCGCTCTGGAGGACGTGAAGAAGGCCATCCCAACCGCAACGCTCATCGAGGCCGGTCCGGACTTTGTGGGACTGACCGATGTGGCCGACATCCTGGGAGTGTCGCGCCAGAACATGCGAAAGCTCATGTTGACACACGCCGCGACGTTCCCTGCTCCAGTTCATGAGGGGAGTACAGCCATCTGGCACCTGGAGCCAGTGCTTCAATGGCTCCGAAGCAAAGGTGGCTATGACATCAGTCAGCAGCAGATCGACGTGGCGCATATCGCGATGCAGATCAATCTGATCAAAGCAACCGATCGGCTGGACCTGCCGGTGCAACGCAAACTTCGGGCATTGGTTGCTTAATTGCTTTCGCAGGGCGCGATCTGAACGCGGTCAGAAGAGACGCCGTTTCGGGTCGCAATGACGG
>JAXDQF010000410.1:0-4105 GCA_034668025.1 Gammaproteobacteria bacterium
ACCACTACATGGCGCAATATTTTCCGTCTGCCTATCCCGTTTGGTACCAGGAAGGCTTCGCAGAGTATTTCGCCTCGATCAAGTTCAACAAGGACGGTGTTGCCGAAATTGGCAAACCCGAAATGGCTCGGTTGCCGGCGCTGTACAATGAGACGTGGCTGAGCACGCGACAGCTGATGACGGATACGCTCGAGGACCTGCCGGAAAGAGACTGGGACAGGTTTTATGCACAGGGCTGGCTGCTGACCCATTTTCTGTTCAGCAGCCACGACCGGCACGATCAATTCAGACAGTATCTTACATTGCGATCGCAGGGCGTTACGCATGATGAAGCGCTGCAGAAAGCGTTTAACCTGAATGACGAGCAGCTGGGTGCGCTGTTGCGTCATTATTTCGACAAGGGAAAGGTCGTCATCAAGCGCCTGACCTCAGCAACTTTGACGCAAGAACCCAAAGTGTCGGTACGAACACTGACGCAACCCGAAGCTGATTGTCTGCTGCTGACAGTGCGCATCGAGCTCGGCGTCTCCGACGCCGAGAAAAAGAAACTACTGGACCAGGTTCGAGCTAAGGCGCAACGCCTTGCCGGCAGTGAGTACGCGCAGATCATGCTCGGCGAAGCAGAGGCTCGCTACGGCGACCGGACCCTTGCCCACACACTGTTTCAGGCTCAGGTAGCTTCTACTCCCAATAATCGGCGTGCGATGTTGGACCTTGCAACGTTGGAGTTGCAGAGCGACCAGGACGACCATGCCGCCCGGCTGGCTGCTGACCGACGTGCCCGCAGTCTTGCCGCGAAGGCCAACCGGCTCGACCCGAATGACCCGGAAGCGCTCTACCTGTTTTATCGCAGCTTCGCCCACGAAGATAACGGGCCCAATCAAAACGCCATTGATGCGTTGGCGCAGGCTTACCTGAGTTTGCCTCAGTGCCAACAATATGCACTGGCGCAGGCCCGGCAGGACTTGCACGATGGAAAAACGGACCGCGCCGTTGCTGTGCTGAAACCGATCGCATATTCACCTCATGGCGAAAAGTACGCGCGGCAGATGCGGGCATGGATACAAGACATCGAGGCGAAAAAATCGCCGGCGCTTGCCGATTCGACAGCGGAAGAGCCCTCAGACGAGAAGAAATAGCGCTGTAACCGCGACCGCTGACCCACCGGCAGTGGCGCCGACCACGGCGGCGCCGACGTAGGCCGCAGTTCGACAGGCCCACCCGCGATACTGCCCGAATCGGGCTGACCGCTAAAGTTGCGCAGCCAGTAGGACCCATCGAATCCTCTGCCATCGATTCATGGAAGCAAAGGATGCCAGCGCGGTTCGACGCCAACGTGCGTGCCCGCCTTTACATAACTGGAGACGAACTGCCTCGGCTGGCCTGTTTTGCCAGGCGTTCATCTGTCACTCGACCCAACAATCGTTTCCGGACGCGCGGTGCCGAACGCGGATCGACTCCCCGATCGCCTCGAACGAAGGACCGCTCACGGCCCCGAAACGGACAATGGCATTCCATAGAGCGGTCGTCGGGAGGCAAAAAGCGGACGTTCGAAGTGGTATCGTGAGTTCCGTCTAGATTGGCCCTTCCCCGTACATCATCAGATTGTGCACTGTCGTTTGTAGTTACAGTCAATCTGCGTCACTCCGCGGGAAGTCGGCGGCAGTGAGAACCCCGGGCCAAACGAGCATGAAACTTGCCGCCGCAATACTTGTACTGGGTGCAGCGCCCGCGCTCGCTGTTGAACTGCCGCCCGATCTTGCCAAAGCGGTGCAGGACTACGACCGGGCTCAGACCCACAACGACATTCCGACTCTCGAGCGTCTTGTCGCCGACGACTATGTGCTGGTGAACTCGAACGCCACTGTGGAAAACAAACAGCAGTTCCTCGCCGATTTCAGCCTGCCGGGATTCAAGATTGATCCGTATGTGGTGGAACAGCCGGTGGAAAAGATGTGGGGCAACGCCGCGGTGATCGGCGGCCTTGTGCATCTGAGCTGGACACAGGACGGCAAGCATCAGACGCGCCTGCTGCGTATCGCCTATATCTGGGCGAAGCGCAACGGTCATTGGCAGGCAACATACACACAAGTCACGCGCGTCCCGCAATAGGACGCACCGGACACCGCCGTCAGAACAGATGTTGATACGGCCGTCCAACAGCACAGTGCACCGTCATACCCACCGCAGGCAGTAACCCGAATTTGTTTTCCGCCAATCCCGGCCCCTCGCCAAACCTCTGCAGGGCGCGCCGCGCCGGACGCGGATCAATGTTCAGCTGACTTGACGAAGGTCCGTTCACGACCCCACACCAGCCGGGCTCAGCCCCCATGCTTCGCGCCGAAATCGAGTTTCGCCGCCAATCGGACGTCCGCTTTCGGTCGCAAGTCGGAGTCGGCGCCATGCCGATTTCGGGGCCTGGCTTAGAGATGTTCACTGCGGCTTCTGTCGCAGACCATTGCAAGGCCCCTTGAACCCAATGCAGGGGTATCAAGAGATGATACCGCCGAGCGCAAACCACGCGACCCGATCACTAGATCGTTGCAAGCGGGCCGGTTGAAATGCAGGATGACCGCCAGCCAATTCGGTAACGGCGCGATGATAGAGACAATTAAAGGGATTGGGGTCACTCATGCTCGATGAGACATTCCGGGAAGTCACCCGGGGGGTAACATGGCGGAACCACTGACGCGCGTCGAGGCGCAGGCGCGCGCCGAGCAGATTCGGGTCTTCGCGCTCGAGTTGGCGCACTTGGAGGCGTCTCAGGTTGTCTCATTGTCCGATGAACAACGGCGGAGCATCCAAGAGCACCATCAGAGTGTCATTGCCTCGCTATCAGACCAATTCGACATTGATCGCGATATGCGCTCAAAGCAGCTCTCATTGGGAATGCGCATCGCCTCGCTCCTCGGTGCGATTGCGCTGGCGGCCAGTGTCTTCTTCCTCTTCTATCAGTTTTGGGGCCGCCTCGGCACGGGGCTTCAGATTACCACGCTGATTGGCGCCTCGAGCCTAACCTACTGGGCCACGCTCCGGATCCGGAGGAAGGATGACACCGGATACTTCACGAAGCTCGCGGCCTTAGTGACCTTTGTCTGCTTCGTATTGAACATCCAGATGATGGGGGAGATTTTCAATATCACCCCTTCCGACAAGGCGCTCCTCCCGTGGGCGGCCTATGCCGTCTTGCTGGCCTACATGTGTGACCTGCGCCTACTCCTGGCCGCTGGCTTGCTGTGTATCACAGCGTTCATTGCGGCACGCGCAGGCGAGTTCCAGGGCCTCTATTGGCTGGACTTTGGCGACAGACCGGAAAACTTCTTTCCCGCCGCGATCGTGATGTTCGTCATTCCCCTGCTGCTCAACCAGGCCCGATACGCAGGCTTCGCCCAGATTTACCGGCTCATGGGATTGCTCAGTTTCTTTCTCCCCGTGCTGGTGCTTGCCCACTGGGGAGACGGCAGCTATCTGGCGCTCCAACCGCAGACCATTGAACATCTGTATCAGGCGTTGGGATTTCTCAGCACGGGGGCGGCAGCAGCGCTTGGGATTCGCAAGCACTGGCCCGATGTCGTGAATACGAGCGTCACCTTCTTCATCGTGTTCCTGTACACCAAATTCTACGACTGGTGGTGGGAACTGATGCCGAAATACCTCTTCTTCCTCATGCTGGGACTCACGGCGTTGCTGACGCTCTTCGTCCTCCGCCGGCTGCGGTCCGAGGGACCCACCGCTTTACAGACGCAGGTGAGCGCATGAACCGATCCCACGTGTGGCTCATAGCAGCCGGAGCCCTCGTACTGGCACTCACCAACGCCGTCGTGCTCGTGGGCGTTGCGTCCAACCGACGACAGCCTCCCGACAGTCTCCTTACGCTCACTGAACGAGAACTTGGACCACAATGGAGTTGGATGTGGCGGGAAGGTGAGAACAGTGGCTCGAGTCTTCGACTACTGTATAGAGTTGAGTCGGGCCGAACGTTGAGATCGGCGGAGATTGAGGAGGAGGAAACGTTCTCGCCCTACGGCAATTTCGGGCCGATTGCGTGGCTTGACCGGGATAAGCTTGCCGCACTGGGTTTCGACGTTTCGATGCCACCAACTTT
>JAXDQF010000411.1:0-13989 GCA_034668025.1 Gammaproteobacteria bacterium
GCCCCCGAACAGATCCAGCTCCCAACTGGCGGAAAAGCCGGCGATCTGCCGGATTTGATTCCAATCACCTTTGTTGTCTGCCTCCCGCAGCGGTGGTGCTGCACCGGCACGCGTAAGGTCACTGCCGGTCCCCCGTCCGCCCGCCGCGCTTGCCGCCACAGACGGCAGCGCCGCACTCGCGTATCCGGCTTGCTCAGTTCTCACCTGCTGCAGGCGTGTCAGCGCAATGTTGATGTCGGGATTGTCACGAACCGCTTCATCAATCAACGCGTCGAGCTGCGCGTCTCCAAGCGAATGCCACCATTTGCTCGGCTCCACCGCCGCGCCATCGGACGCGGCGCTGTTGGTGTTGGCAGCATATCGAGGCGGTAACGGCGTATTGGGAGCCCGGTAGTTCGGGCCAACCGCGCAACCAGTCAGCCACGCCAGGATAAATCCGCAGCAAAAACGGTTTCCCCGCCGCATATCAACGCTCACTCATCGCCACCGTGGCCGTCTGCCCGCGCTGCGCGCCGTTATCACGTACCTTTTGTCCCTCAACAATTGCGCTGTTGATGTTCAAAACCAGTCGGTCGCCTGTCGCTACGCCAGAGCTCACTTCCACCGTATCGCCGTCATCGCGGTCGATCGTCACCGGATGAAAATGCACCGAGCGGTCGCGGGTCAGTTGCGCTACCTCAGGCTCGCCGGAGCGAAACACGAGTGCGGCGGCCGGTATCTGCTGGGAGCCACGGTTATGCAAAACGAAGGCAACCTGCACGTACTGGCCTGTCACCAGTTTGTGGTCATGGTTGGCGATATCCAGCTCGGCGCGGAAAGTGCGCGCTTTGGGGTCGATTGCATTGGAGGTGCGCGTGATGGCACCGGCGATCGTCCCTTCGGACGCGTCGGAAGGGATGACTTGGGCGGGCACCCCCACTTTCATCAGCTCACTGGCGACACTCTGCGGAACGTCAACAAAAACGCGCATTGGGTCGTCCTGTACCATGCGAAACAGCGGGGTCGTGTTAGTCGAGCTATCCGCGGTGACGAGATCGCCGATATCGATGCGTCGTTGAGTCACCGTGCCGGCGTACGGTGCCACCACGCTCTTGAACTGCTGTAGAGCTGAGAGACGTTCGACTTCGGCTTCCTCGAGGCTGACCTCAGCGCGCGCTGCCGCGAGTCCGGCGACGGCTGCCGAATCAATCGCTTTCTTGCTCTCGCGCTCCTGCTCTGACACGACACCGCGCGGCGAATCCCGCCAACGCGCGTAAGTGCTTCGGGCAAACTGCGCATCGGCGGCTTTCACCTCGACCTGCGCCTGCGCCACGCGCAACTTCGCTCGCGCCGCCGACAGTTGCGCGTCCAGCTCCGGTGTATCAATTGACGCCATGAGCTGACCGGCTTTGACCTGGTCGCCAATATTCACATCCCAATGAGCAACGTAACCGCTCACGCGGGCATAGATGGTGCTTTCGTACCAGGCCGCCGTATCGCCGGGCAATGTCAGGCTGCCATCGTTGGCCGCTCCAGTGACAACCGCTGTATCAACCAGAGGAAGCGCGGTCGCTTCGGCCTCGCGAGCCAGGGAGCGATCCGCATGAACCCGGCCGGCGTGTACAACCAGGAATCCGATCAATAGCACAGCGCTGACGCCGAGCGCCGCACGCCGCAAAATCCGACCCATATCAAGAGATGGCAAGCGGCTCTCCTTCGTGCAGGGTGCTGTGGGAGGTGGGAGCTCGCCGCAGTAATGGAAAAATAGCCGGGACACACACCAGTGTTGCCACTGTCGCGAACAACAATCCGCCGATCACGGCGCGTGCCAGCGGTGCGTTCTGCTCGCCACCTTCACCGACCCCTGAGGCCATCGGGATCATTCCCAGAATCATCGCGCCCGCGGTCATCAAAACCGGCCTGATCCGGGTGAAACCCGCAGTGACGGCCGCCAGGGCCGCGGTATCGCCAGCGGCCATTCTTTGATTCGCGAAGGTGACCACCAGGATGCTGTTTGCAGTGGTCAGTCCGATGCACATCAGCGTACCCATCAGCGCCGGAACGCTGAGGTGCGTGCCTGTCAGAAACAACATCCACAGGACACCGCCGAGCGCAAAAGGCACCGCTGCCAATACGATCAGCGGGTCGAGCCAGCTTTGAAAGTTGATGACCAGGAACAGGTAGACCAGGATGACCGCAAAGGCCATGCCGCGGAACAATCCCGCATAGCTGTCGCGCATGGTTTCGATCTGGCCGCCCAGGTTTACGGTCAGCGCGCTGGCAGCGGGCGGCCGGTCAGCTGCGATGACCCGGTCGATGGCCGCGGCGGCGGAGTTGAGATCGCGGCCCTGCACATCCGCATCGACGTCGAATACCGGTCGAATGTTGAGCTGGGAGAGCACTGTCGGGCTGGTGCCGCGATGAAAGCCTGCGATGTTCATCAGTACGTGACCATTCTTCGCATCGGTGCCGGCGATCAGTGGCAGCGTCCACAGGTCGTGAGTGCCGTTTATATGATAAGTCGGCATCTGTACGACGAGCGGGTAACTCACCTGGTTTCGCGGATCGACCCAGAAATTCGGTGCGCTTTGTCCACTGCCGTTGGTTGTGATCAGAACATCGTTCGCGGCTTCGCGTTGTTGCAGGTTCAACTGCGTAGCCTTGGAACGATCGACGGATACGTTCAGCGTGGGGGTGTCCGGCACCTGAAAAACATGCGAGTCGACGACGCCGGGCACGTGCTGCAGATCCCGGGCGAGCTTCCCGGCCAGTGCATAGGCGGCGTGACTGTCCGGCCCGGAAATCCGGATGTCGATTGGAGCGGGCTCACCGAAGTTGAGTATCTGATCGACGATGTCGGGGGCCTGCATGAAAAACTGCAGCTCGGGAAACTTTTCCGGCAATTGCCGCCGCAGCCGCGCAATCAATCCTGCGGTGGGCGCGTGATCCGGTGCGAGGGCAACGAGGATCTCGCCGTCCATGGGACCGACAGTGGCCGAATCGCTCAACGCGATGTTCATGCCGCTGTAGGGGAGGCCGATGTTGTCCAACACGGTGGCGACCTGTCCGTTGCCGGCGATGGCGCGGATGGCAGACTCCACTTCGGCAAAATAGACCTGTGTGGTCTCCAGGCGCGTGCCCGGCGGTGCACGCACATGCAGGCGCAGCTGGCCTGCATCAACCTGCGGAAAAAAGTCCCGGCCGAGCGCCGGAAACAGCGCAAGCGAGCACAGCAACAGCGCTCCGAAATACGCCAAAGGCTTTGCGGGCGCGGCAACGATCCAGGACAGGGCCTCGCGATAAATGGCTCTGCCGCGCTCGAATCCCCGGTTGAAGCGCACATGCGCGGCTGTGAATGGATTGCGCCCCGCCGGGCGTGATGCGCCGGGAGTGATCTCCCGGTGGCCGGCCGTTACCTGCGAGCGCATCAGGTATTCAAACAGCACCGGCACCAGCGTGAACGACAACACCAGGCTCGCCAGAAGCGACATGCACACCGCCAGCGAAAGTGGCGAGAATAAGTACTTCGCTGTTCCTTGCAGCAGGAAAACCGGGATGAACACGATACATATGGAGAGCGTTGCCAGCATCGTGGGGATCGCAACCTCGCTCGCGCCCCGCACGATGGCCTCAGTCAATGGCTCACCGAGAGCGACGTGCCGCTCGATGTTTTCGATGACGACGGTTCCATTGTCGACGAGAATGCCGACGGCCAGGGCAAATCCGCCCAGGGTCATGGTGTTGAGGGTTTGTCCCCCCACGTTCATGAGCAGGGTGGCGGCAAGGATCGACAGGGGGATGGCGGCCAGGATGATCACTGTCAGCCGCCAGTTGCCCAGGAAGAGCAGGATCATCAGTGCGGTGAGCGCGGCGGCCATCAGCCCACCCATCTTCACACTGGCGAGCGCCGCATTCACGAAGATCGACTGATCGAAGAGTGGCGCGATGACTACGCCGTGCGGCATGAGCTTGCGGATGTACGGCAACGCGGCCCGGACGCCATCGATGACTGCAAGCGCCGAAGCGCCGCCGGTCTTGCGGATGCTGATCAACGCGCCGGGCTTGCCATTCACGGCCACCGAGTTGGTCTGTACCTGAAAGCCGTCGTGGACGTGGGCGATATCCCGCATGTAGATGGTTTTGCCGGCAACCTGCGCCACGGGAAACGAATTGATGCTGTCGATGACACCCGGACTGTTATTCATGAACAGCGGGTAGTCCTTCGTGCCTATCTTGACGTCGCCTGCCGGCAGGATGACATTCTGCCTCTGCAGGGCTTCACTGATGTTGGAAGGCGAGAGTCCGCGGGCAGCCAGCGCCTGCACGTCGAGGTCCGCCATGATCACGCGGGGCTTGCCGCCGTACGGCTGTGGCACCTCGGCTCCGTGAACCACGGCCAGATTCGGCCGGATGATGTTCTGCCCGAGATCGTTCAGTTTGCTGTCGGACAGCCGATCGCTGTACAGACTGAGCTGCAGGATCGGCACGTCAGTGGCTCCGTAGCGCAACACCAGTGGCGGAGTCGTGTTGGGTGGCATGTACTTGAGGACCACGAGGGCGCTGGCCTCCAACTGCGAGACCGCGCGGCTGACATCGGCGCCTTCGTGGAGGAATACTTTTTCCACTCCGACGCCGGCGTAACTCGTGGCCTCGATCCGCGCAATATCATCGACCAGGGAGGCCATCTGCCGCTCGTGCAGCGACAGGATCCGGTTCTGGATGTCCGTGGCACTCATACCGTTGTAGGTCCAAACCACGCTCACCACCGGAATGTCGATTTCCGGAAAGATATCGAGCGGCATGCGCAGCATCGCGCCCACGCCCAGCAGGCTGAGCAGGATGATCAGAGCCGCGACCGTGTGCGGATGCTTCAGGATGAAACGGACGAATGCCATGGCAGCTCGTTGCGGCTCAGGGAGCCACCCGACTTCGGGTGGCAGTCGATCACAGCCCGCACGCCCGGTTCGGCGTCCTGCAGCTCCAAGGAAAACTCGTGAAGGCGCACGATGGCCGACACGACACTGAGTCCGAGCCCCGAGCCGGGGACAGGACGTTTGTGCTCGGCGCGATAAAAGCGCTGCATGACGGCGCCTATCTCATTACTCGGGATTCCCGGCCCGTCGTCCTGCACGATGAGCTGCGGCCGCGCCGGATCTTTGCCGACGCGCAGCTGGACAGTGGCCCCGCGGCCGGCAAACTTGATCGCATTGTCGAGTAGATTGCTGACTGCTTCGAACAACAGCTTGGGGTCCGCTTCCACTACGATGCCGCGCTCCGGCACGGCCAGCAGCCGCACTCCCACCGTCTCCGCAAGAGGCGCGTAAAGATCGGCGACCGGCCCGATGACATCGGCGAGATCCACCTGGGTGAAACCTGCACGCCGGTGGCGGACCTCGAGCTCCGCGATCCGCAGAATTCCGCGGAAGCGCTCCAGTACTTCCTCGATCCGGGCCGTGACGTGGGCAATCTCCTGCGGCTGCACGCTGTCGGCCTGCTCCAGGCGGCGCAACTGCACCGTGGCACTCGCAAGCGGACTCAACAGGTCGTGCGCGATGACCTCGGTCGCACCTTTTACCTCTGACATCAGGCGTTCGACTTCGGCCATCATGTGATTGACGGTCGTGGCAAACATATCGAGCTCATCACCGCGCTGTGTCGTCGGCATGCGCCGCTGCAGGTCACCGCGTGCGATATCATGCGCCACCGCCTGCAGTTTCCGCACCCGTTGCAGGGGGCCGATACTCAGAGCGGTTCCGCAACCCAATCCGACCAACAGTATGGCAACCCCGCTCCAGGTGAGCGCGGAATTGATGATGGCGCGCAGCTCGCGCAATTGGCTGACATCCCGCCCGACTACCAGGGTCTCACCGGTTTCCAGGCGCCGGGCCAACAGACGGGAGCTGGTTGAGAATCCAGGCAGCGGTGGAAACTCCAGCGGCACCCCGTTGGTGCGTAGCCCGGCGGGAATGGCTTCGAGGTTGCCGGCAATGTGCTCGCCCCGGGGGCTGAACAAACCGAACACGTTGGTTCGGTTGCCGTTCAGAGTGAGCTCTTCGACGACCCGCTCGCGCAGTCCGGGCCGCGGCGAGTGCACGAGCGCGTCCGCTTCCGTGTTGAGAATGTTGTCCACCCGGCTCGTGAGGTAGACGGCGGAGCGCATGTAAATCAGCCACAGCAACGCAATGGTGCCGGCTGCAAACAATCCACCATACAGAATTGTCAGGCGGAAGGTGGTCGTGCGCCACAGCTCGCTAAATCGCATCGAGCACGTAACCGACACCGCGTTCGGTGCGAATGAAGGAGCGTGCCCCGGGGGCGTCGATTTTTTTTCGCAGCCGGCCGACGTGGACGTCGATCAGGTTGGTGCCGGGGTCGAAGTAATATTCCCAGACGTGCTCGAAAATCATCCGCCGCGTGAGCAGCTGACCGGCGTTGCGCATCATGAACTCGAGCAGCTTGAATTCCATGGGCAGCAGCTCGATCCCGCGGCCGCCGCGGCGGGCCTCGCGCGCGACCAGGTCCAGCTCCAGGTCACCCACTCGCAATGCCAGGGCTTCCGGGCTGCGGCTGGCTCGCCGCAGCAGCACCTGGACCCGGACCACCAGCTCTTCCGGCTCGAAGGGCTTGATGACATAGTCGTCGCCGCCACCGCGCAAACCCGCAAGTCGCGCGTCGAGATCGGCCATGGCACTGAGCATGAGGATGGGGGTCCCGAGACCCGCTTCGCGCACGGCTCGGGCGATCTGCAGCCCGTCGCAGCCGGGCAGCATGCGGTCCAGCGTAATGACGTCGAAGTGACCGCTCAAAGCCATCCGCAGGCCCTCCGTGCCATCGGCGCAGCGCTCCGTCAGCAAGCCGTTCGCTGCGAGACAGGATGCGATGGCAGCGGCCATTTCAACGTCATCTTCAATGATCAGAACCCGGGGCTGATGCCCCGGGGGGGAGTCGGATGGCAACAGATTACCTCGCAGACTTTCCACGGCTCATGACCTGCAGATCATAAGACACCTGGGTTCTTACTGGATCGGGTGGTCGATTGCATAGAACGTATCGCTCAAGCTCTTGACGCAGGCATTGAACGCTCCGTGGGCGGGTTCAAAGCCCAAGGCGGCGCAAGCGGCTTGCTCCCTCCGGGCGTTCTCATGCGGCGATGCGTACGTATACGACCCGCCGGCGGTCGGCAGCTTCTCGCTGACGGGCGTGAGTGCTGCCGCGGAAGTAGGATTTGCCTGGGGCTCGGTGCGACTGTTGATAGAACGCAGAACACACAGCGCGAGGTCCGGGCTGTCGCTGTCGTATCCCTTGGCGCGGCAGTTGGTGTCTGCCTGTTGGGCGATCTGCGTGTCGTGTGAGCTCTGCAGCGAGTCGGACAGACTGACGACGCAGCCACGGTACTTGCTGGTCCAGTAATCGAGCCGGTCATTGCCCATCCAATAGCCGCCGGACAGTGCTTCGTTGGGACTCAGTCCCATGACCGACTGGCAGATGTTGGATACGCGCGCAAACTCGGTGTTGCCGAGATTGTCAGGGTTGTATATCGATTCCGCGGCGCACGCGCTGATGCCGGCGACGGCGAGCGTACCGCAGCTCAGTAGCGCGAGCAGGTTATGTTTGAATTTCATGACTCACTCCAGGAATGTTGTTGCGACCTGGAGGAGATCCTAACGGGGCACTGTGTGCGTCACAGTGAAAGAACTTTTATCCGCTGTTGCGGCGGGGTGCGGAAAAAGCACTCTGCCACGTGTCCGATGGCAGAGTGCCAAGATCGCAGCCCCCGAGCATAATGGGGGCGGCGATTTACGGTGGGGTGCCGTAAAACACACCCGCGAAATTACTGCGGAATGCTAGCGGTGCCGGCGGGCGGCGGCAGTGAAATAAAATTCATCCTGGTTCCGCTGCCGCGACGAGGTACCGGTCACCCCGGCGGTCCGCCGATATGCGGCGCCCGGTGAATGTGGCAACGACCTGACGGGCTGGACCTCTTTGATCGCGTGCAACTGGAGGCGGTCGTCAGTGTCTGCCGGCGTTCGACGTCGATGGCCGATGCCGGCCGAAAGCTGTTCGCCGCCACCCGTACCCGGCGGACTTCCCAGAACGATTCGGATCGGTTGCGCAAATACCTGGCGCGTTTCGACCTGGATTGGGCGGCCACCCAGCGGACAGCGGCGAGTTGATCCGTCCGGCGCGATTGGCTGTTTGAAGGGTCGGCAGGCCGGTTCAGCCTCGGGGGCGGGCCTTTGAGCCCACCCGCCGCCGGGGCGGGCGCCTTGATAGGCGGCCCCGCCCGGCGCTGACCTCAGCTCGGCTTCATCCCGAGCGTATGCATGAGTTCGGAAGCCTTGTCCTTGACGGCCTGCCCCTTGGTCACCGCGGCGGCGTAGTCGCCTGATGAAACGGTGTTATTGGCATCTGTCCACATCGCATCCAGCGACGTGACCCCGTCTTTAACAGTTGCGAAGGATGCCTTCGTAACTCCCTTGGGCAGCGAGTGTCCGCTCGACAAGCTGTCAACTTGCGTGTGCAGCCCGGCGACCATCTTTGGCACCTCGTACGTGAGGGTGCGCCACTGCTGCTTCACTTTCGCCTGTTCTGCGTCCGCCGCCGACTGCTTGGCGCCGGCATCCGATCTGAGGTTCGAAACCGCGGTATTGACCGCCGGCGCCTGTGCCAGAACCCCTGCGTAGTCCCCCTTCGCAAAGGTCTGCTTGATGGCCGTCACCTGTGCCTCGACCCCCGGCAAGGCATCCGGCGCATACTTCGCCGCCGAATCGTGGATGGCATTCATCGTGTTGTCGATCTTCGTGATGGCCTGTTCGGCGGGGTCCTTCTGACTCGAGCATGCGGACACGAGCAGGGTGGCGAGTCCTGCTGTGACCCAGATGGATCTCTTCATCATGAGCAACTCCTGATGTAACTTCCGGTTTCAGCAGCCCCGCCGCTCACCTGGCGCTTTTTTAATTGGTCATGGAGCGGCAAGCCTGCGGCGCACAAGGTAAACCTGTGTGACAGTAATGACAATTGTGTGTGACACAGGCCTTGCTCCGATGTAGGGTTATTTCGCACAGACCGCTCTCTGGCACACCGTATGCATCGTTTTTGGTGGAGGAAGGGCATGAGTGTCACCCCCCGGTACCGGATTTTTCTGCTCGTGTCTTTGCTTGCGGCGACCAGCGCAGTGGCCCAGGAGGCCACCTGTAGAGATATCAGTTTCCCGCGGCACCTCCAGGTCGGCGGCACCGATCTGACACTCAACGGCCTCGGTGTACGCAAGGCAACATTTCTGAAGGTGAACGTCTACGTCGCGGCGTTCTACGTCAGCCAACCCACGCATGATCCAAAGCCGCTCATCGAATCTGCGACACCTCAACAACTGACCTTGCAGTTTGTACGCAATGTCGGCGTCGACGATCTGAGAAAGGCGTTCCTGGAGGGCTTCGAGCGCGAGCCCTCTCCTGCGTTGCGGGAGCGGGTTGCCCGGCTCAACGCCTGGATGTCGGACATGAAGACCGGGCAACGACTCAGCTTCGTGCGGCTGCCGCAAGCCGGCGTGCAGGTGTCCGTCAACGGAGTGCAAAAAGGGGTGATCGAAGGTGACGATTTCTCCCGCGCCTTGATCTCTATCTGGCTGGGTCCTACGCCACCAAACCCGGAATTGAAGGCCGGCCTGCTGGGCGGCGAGTGTGGATGAGGGCCAGTCCGAGCAGTCCCCGACAAGAGCAGCACCAGCGTGGCGGACAGCGGCACGGGTGTCACACAACCAACTCGCTCGCCCATGCCGGCGGCGGTGCGGTAAATGTCACGGTTTGATTGTCCAACGGATGCCGGAAGCTGATTCGCCAGGCATGCAGGCACAGTGGAGCCGCGCCTACCTCCAGGGTCTGACTTTCACCGAGCTCGCTCCCCAGCAAATAGGCTGGATCACCCCACACCGGAAAACCCAAGTGCGCCAGATGAATGCGAATCTGATTCGTGCGGCCGGTCGCAGGACGGGCTTCCAATAGCGCCGTGCCGTCACTCGAGCGCTGCTGAACTCGAAATTCAGTCCGCGCCGGCAGCCCGGATTCCGAGTCCACTGTTCGCGAGCCCAGCTTACCTGCGTCGGCGCTGATGGGCGCCTCGCAGTTGAGCTCGTCCCAGGCCGGATGACCCGTGACCCGCACGAGGTAGACCTTTTGCACCTCGCCTGCGGCGAATTGTGGCTGGATGTGCCCGGCGAAGTGCCGGGTCCGAGCGACTACCACCACGCCTGTCGTGTTGGCGTCCAGGCGGTGCGATGGTCGCGGCTTCTGCGGGGCATAAACCGTATCGAGGACGTGTTGTAGCGTATTCCGAAAGAAGCGCCCGCCAGGGTGCATTGGCAAGGGCGCAGGCTTATTGAGCACAACAATGGCCTCGTCCTCATGCAACACTTCGATCCGCATGTCGACATCCGGCTCAACAACCGCGGGCACCCTATGCAGATACCGCTCCCCGGCCCGCACCACCTGGCTGGCCAGCACGCTCTGCCCCGAGCCGTTCGACATCCGGCCATCTGCAAAGCGCTGTTCCCAGATCTCGGCCGGTATGTGGGGAAAGATTCCGGTGAGCGCCTCCAACAGCGTTTTGCGGTCAAATTGCGCAGGGATCGTCACCGGCTTGTGATGCTCGTACGGCTGGCTGCCCGGAAGTGCTGCTGTGAGTCGGCTGATCTGCTCATGGCGCCGCGCAATGTTGGCGGAGCGGATCTGCGTGGGCGTCTTGAAGCAATACGGACAGGACTTCCCCGGCACATAGTGCGGATGTTGCTGATCGGCCGCAGTCAGCGGAGTCTGACAACCGAAACACTGCGATGACCCGGTCTCATGCAGACTCGGATCCAGTCCCACCCGTTGGTCGAACACGAAGCACTCGCCATCGTAGTGCTTCCCACCGCATTCCTCGAAGTACTTGAGAATACCCCCGTCCAGTTGAAACACCGACTCGAACCCTTCGCGCTCCATGAACGGCCCCGCTTTCTCACAACGGATCCCGCCGGTGCAAAACATCACGATGGGTTGCTTTTTCAACTCGGGCGACAGTCGGGCCACCGCTTCGGGAAACTCACGGAAGTGATCTATACCGAGGGCCAAGGCATTCTTGAACGTTCCGAGCTGGACCTCGTAATCGTTGCGTGTGTCGAGCAGCGTGACCGGGCGGCCTTCATCCAGCCAACGCTCGAGCTCCTTAGGCGACAGCTTGGGTGAGGTTCGCCGCGCTGGATCGATACCCTCAACGCCGAACGCAATGATCTCCTTCTTCAACCGGACCAACATGCGGCGGAAGGGCTGGTGGTCGGTCTCACTCAGCTTGGGCTGCAAGTCGGCGAGCCCGGGCCAGCTTCGCAGCTGCGCCAGCAGTTGATCGATGCCGCGCGCCTCGCCGGCCACAAACAGATTGATGCCTTCGGGACTCAGCAGGATCGTCCCTTTGAGGTTTTCGCTCTTACACAGTGTTTGCAGGCGTGCGCGCAAGGACCTCAGGTCCGACAACGGCAGGAACTTGTAGGCAGCGATGTTGAGAATCGGCGTCACTGGGATCATGGCCCGGCGCCTTCCGCAAAATTCACAGTCACAGTGTTATGGGTCGGGGCCCGGGTGGCTTTCATCGTAAAGTGATATTCAGACGGCCCGCTGGTTGCATACTCGGCGCCTGTGGCGCTGCGAATCGTCCAGGGTGTGCGCAGCTCAAAGCTCGACCCCGCGGCCAGTTGGTCGAGCTCGAGGGTGAGTACCCGATCTCGCAAATTCACACCCGTTATCTTGATTCCCCGGCTCGGTTCGCCGATTTCGGGCTGCGGGGCAGGGGACACAATCGTAACGCCTCCTGAGAAACTCAGGGTCAAAGTGGTGTTGCCTTCCGGCACGGTGAATTCCATTCTCGCATGGGTGTCCTGTTGATTCTGTTCCAGCTGCGCGGCAAGCGGCTGAGTGCCTGCCTGAACAGCACGCAATTGTGCACCGAAGGGCAGTTGCGGCGCGAATTCCAGGCGGATGGGCGTCCCTCCATTGCGTACCTGCAGTTGGATCCCGGAAACCGACTGCGTCAGGCTCAGGGCCACTTCGGCGCCGCCCACGTGCAGGTGTCGAACATTAACCGCGTTCCAGTCCGCAGGCAGATGCGGCGCAAAGGTGAGGTGTCTCGATACGCCGTCGACACGAAGTCCCAACAGTCCCTGAACAGTGGTGGTGAAAAACGCTGCGGAAGACCAGGTCTGCTCGGGCACGGATTCGATCTCTTCGTGATAATAGTCTCCGGCCAGCGTCTCATGCATGTGACCCGGCGAATCGAGGCTGCTCCAGGGAACGAGGGCGCTCCAGACCGGCAGTGCGGTGAGGGGGCGGTGCTCCGCCCAGAATGCAGCCGCCACTTCAGCTGAGCCGATGGCCCACACGCTCCCACTGGCATACGAGTTGGGGTCGTAGCGCGCGCTTTCCGAGGACTTGCCCCGGGTGCCCCAGTCGGTTTGAAAGGCGTGCCCGGCGAGTTGGTCCAGTCCGGCGGCGCGCTGTTGCGCTGAAAAGAGGGATTGCAGGACGGTGCTCGCCGGGCGGCTTTCGCGCATCAGTGCCGGGGCTCCGGATCGGGTGTGGCCGCTGATCCAGAACCGCTGTCGTTCATCCCAGTAGCGTTGACCGATGGCCTGTCGTGCGCGTTGGCCGGCGCTTCGGGCGGCTTTTTCCGCTGCATGATGGCCTGTGGCGGCAGCGAGCTGCGCGAACGCCTCAGAAGCCGCGACCCAGCCCGCGGAAAGCGATAGCTCATCACTGAGGGCATCCTGCTCGTTGGCGCCCTGTTTGTTGTCAGGGATGCGGGGCAGTCCGCCTTGCTTCGCGAGCAGCGACTGGCAGTACCGGTACGCAAGCTGCAGCGCCTCCCAATGCCTCCTCACGAATCCCAGGTCGCCGCTCGCCGTGTGGTAACTCGCGACCGCGGCCAGAAAATCGGCTGTCAGCCCCACATGGACGAACATGTAGGGATATTGATTCCAGTTCAGGGTCGCAGCGCTTTGTGACAGCTCGTGCCAGATCATGCCGCTCTTGCGGTCCTGGTAGCGCAGTATGAATTCCAATTCCTCACGTGCGGCGTCGTACTGCCCGGAAGCGACCAGGGCATGGGTGGATACGAGTCCATCACCAGCGAAGAACCAGTCGTACTGCGGCCGCCTCGCCCGGCGCGACGGTCCATACCCACCAACCTGGCCACATCCCAGATCAGGGTTGCAGACCCAGGCCTGGTCGACCGCGATTACGGACCACAGCAGCGCTCGATTGGTCGCAGGATCCGGTGTCTGTATTTGCAACGCCCGATCCAATACTTCGTCGTAATGCCCGACGGCCGCCTTTTCGAGCGATGCGCTGTCTGTCAGAAGTTTCTTTGCCAGTGTGACCGCGTCCTGTCCGGCGATACCGCCCGCAATGACAACCTGAGCTTTGCGGTCAGCCCCCGCGCGAATCGTGAATTCGACACCGGCTGAGGGTTTGTTGGTGTTACGTATCTCGTCATGCGCCACGATGTCGGGCGAACTGACAATTGCCGTATACCGATGGGTGGCTTCCGACAGCACGTAGCCCGATGCTGCGGCATTCCAACTGAATTCCTGGCCGCCCACAGAAGCGGGCCACATCAGATCCAACACCGGTGTGAAATGGACGACAATGTCGACCGGGTGCGTGCCGTTAACCTCGTAGGTTACGATCGTTCCCGGCTCCTCGAGCGGCACAAATATGTTCTCGCGGACGATGAAATCGGGTCCGGCATAAATGCGGGTTACACCTTCCGGGCTGTAGATCACGCGGCGCAGGACGGTCTGTCCAGCGATCGCGGCGCTCGTACCCGGTTGGCGAAACGACACGCTGAACGAAGTCAGGATCTGCACGGGATACGCCCAGCTCTCCAGGCCATTCTGGGAATAGCCGAACGTGGCGGCGCGCCGTCCATGCACGGCCATGAATCGCCCGGGTTGGCTCGAATCCGTGCTCCAGGTCAGAGCGG
>JAXDQF010000412.1:0-6615 GCA_034668025.1 Gammaproteobacteria bacterium
CCCAAGCAAGGGATGCTACAGCGGAGCGGCCGCCCTCAGCTAGCCGACCGGTCCGCCTTCACCGAAGTATGCTCAGTCCGATACCGAATCACTGCGCTACCCTGACCCGGCACGACCACCTTGAACAGCGGCCGCCCATCGCGACTCATTGGGGTGGGTTCCGCGCCAATCAACTGCGTACCCTCGTTCAAGCGCAGCCGCAACTCAAACCGAATCGCAGAGCGACTCGCGTTGTGGATCTCCACTCGGCTGACGTCATCAACCACAGCAGAACTAAACCGTAAAACACCACGCAACAAAGGTGGATCCACTGCTCGACGCGGCGACACGTTAGTCGTCTCGGGCACCGCGCTGACCTGCACGTCCGCGCTGCTTCCGACTCCTATCTCGACATCCTCATCGACAGCGACGTCGCGTAAGGGGACTTCATCGAGCAGCAACGTCGAGTCCTTTCGTGTCGCGAAGGTCGCGACTCGACCAGAAGGCAGAGGGAGCCCGAGATGATGTGCGGCATCGTTCTTGGTGCGCAGAGTCCTTTCGGCGGCCGTGGATTCGACACTTTGATTCGCCTCCAGGTCGGCGCCATAGAACAATTCCACTGGCACTTCTCGCCGGTCCAGCAGACGTACCTGCTTGATCTGCCGACTCGTGAGGGTAGTGTGATCGGGTACCCGGTACAGTTTCAGGTCTCCGAGTTGCTCCTCCTGCACGAGTTGCGCGGCGCTCATTGCGATGGGCACGACAGCTTCATAGGAACGGCGTTGCCCTGTAACGAGCACTTCCTGGAACGTCGTGGCATTTGAATCTGAATCGCCAAAGGGACTCGCCCGCGGGATAACGGGCTCCTCAACCGGGTCGCTGGTGGTTCCCATGGGCCAACATCTCGCCAGAATCGGCTCACCCATATCCAGGGGCTGCACGTCTCCCGACTCGTGGTTGATGCGGCCGGCGACGACTTGTGTTTGAGCAGACGGAAAGGTGACACCGTTGCCGTTGGCGAGTGTGACCCACGCGCCGAGATCCATGGACTTGCTGTCAGGGGAGAGCGTGGCCACATAATTCGCGGTCCAATCGAAACCATGGGCCAGGTATGAAAGGGTTACTTTCACGGTGGTGGCCGTGGGGCTTCGTACCAGTGCGGACAGCGTCGGTGTCGCTGCCAGGTCGGTGTTGGTGATGAAGCTGAATGTTTCAGCCAACCCGGAGCAACGCAGTGCCTCGATGCCCTCTGAAGTCTCAAACATTACGCCGCCCTCGGCGTCCGAGAGGATCTTGGCCGGGAGACGCGTTTGCTTGCCGGTTTTTCGGTTCGTTCGAACCAGCATGACGGAGCGCCCGAGCGTGGCGGCAACCAGTGCGCCGGGGCTCAGCAAGCGGGCATCGCGATTCTTCTCGAGCACGTCGCCCGGCAATCCGGTGATGATCGCACTCGCGGACTCGATGCCGTCCGCAACGCCTTCGAAGCGGATCCGGCTCTCACCCTCAGGAATGGATACCGTCCGTGTTTCACTCACCAGCGCAAAGCCGCCGAGATCGTCCAAATCGATCCCTTCGGATGACCTGCTCGGAGCGCGATAGATGGTGACCGCCAGCGCACCTTCGCGTTGGACCGCCACGTCTGCCGCGGCGGCGCCCAGCGGAACAAATCCCAACATCAACGCAAGTGAGCGGCGCACAGCGGGCTCGTCAGAAGCGAGTCATAAACGTCGCAGTCAGATCAATCTTCCCATTGGCAGGGACCGTCACCAGCCACTCCGCCACGTCGGCGCTCCGGCGCGTACTTTTCTGGCTTTCCGCGCTGATCGTCGTATCGCCCCACAGCCCACCCTGCAACACGGCCACTTGCACTGACTTTGGCAGTGCGTTGGTCAGTGAATAGCGCATTTCGGTCCGCCAGGCGAAATCCCCAAGAGACGTTCTCTTGAGCACAGTCGGTTGCACCTTTATATCGAAAGCATCGCCCGTCGACAGCGAGATGACGGAGCCCATAGGCGTGTGGTCGATCTGATTCTCGCCAATGAACTGGGGATCGCCGCGCTTGTCGCGCATGTAGAAGCGTAGGATGCCTGCAGGCAGTTGATCGCCGAGGCCTGCTTTGGCGCTCGTTGAAAATCGGTACACGGACTTGGCGCTCTGTGGCGTTTCGGAGGTTCCGAGCCAGACGTTACGATACTCGTACCCATGCTCGGCCGGCACGCCGTGCACGTCGAGAAAGCTGACCTGTTTTGTCTGGAGGTTGGCAATCGTCGTGCGCTCGGCAATCGGATACAGGTAGAAGTCGCCCAGGCGCTCGCGTGTGCCACTCTCAGTTCCTGCCTCAGCCAATGTGGGGCGTGGGCGACGGATCGCCCAGGAGTTGTTTCCGGAGAGGTTGCTGGGGGAGCCCGCGACCAGGAGCGTTTTGGCATCGTCGTAGGTCGTGCCGCTCGAGTTGGTCAGTGTTACCCAGCCCTGCACGTCGATCTTCGAGTCAGCTTCACTGAAGAGCGCCACATAATCTGCGCGCCAGCCCAGTCCTGGGGTGAGGTAGCTCAGGGTCGCCGGCCGTGTACCGCCGTGCGCGCTATTGACGGTCACAGACAATGTCGGTCGGGCGCGCAGATTGTCGGGCACCTTGTCAAAGATCACCCGTACCGGCAGCCCGTCATCACGCAGTACCTCGATGCGCTCGCCGATCTTGAGAACCACGCCACCATTGGTTGCCAGGACGAGCGCTTTCTCGCGGGTCTCTGCGCCGGTGCCCGGCGTGACCCTCACGATCGTCACTTCCTGGCCGACGGCCTTTTCCATCAGTTTGGCCGGGGTCAGCAGGTCGAAGTCAAAATTCTGTTCGACAATGGTCAGACCATCCGCAGCGAGTGAGACCGTTTCCGGGCGAATTTTCCCGGACACGTTCTGGAACTCGATGCGCTGCCGGCCCCCGGTCACATTGATGCTGCGGTGATCCTGTACGAGGGCCAGATCATTGGCATAGATCGTCACGGAAACGTCATGGTCGGCCGCAACGGCAGGCAATGCACCCAGCACGCTGAGCACGCTACCGACCCACAGAAGTGTCTTCCCTCGCATTGCGGACCTCGTCGTCAATAAAAAGCGCGTCACCCAACGTTAGTGGCAAAATGGGGCTCTGTCGATACGAGTTGGCCGCAGATATGAACAAGATCTCTCTTCTCGGAATCCCTCACGACGAAAACTCCTCGTACATGAGAGGCGCTGCCGGCGCTCCCGCGCCCATCCGCCGCGAGTTCCAGTCAGACGCGTATAGTCAATGGAGTGAGACGGGCGTCGATTTGGGGATTGCCGGGCGGATCATGGACCACGGCGATATCCAATTCGACAGTAGCTGCGATCCCTGGGATTTGATCGAGCGGAGTGTGGGGCGTGCGCTGGAGTCAGGCGATCCTTTGATTTGCCTGGGCGGCGATCATGCCATTACGCATCCGATCATGCGCGCAGTGCGTCGTCACCACTCCAATCTGACCATTGTTCATATTGATGCGCATGCTGATATCTACCACGCCTATCAGGACAACCTGCGCTCCCACGCCTCGCCCTTTGCACGGATCATGGAAGAGCGGCTCGTCGACCGTTTGATACAAGTTGGCATCCGCACCGTGAACGACCATCACCGCGAGCAGTTTGAGCGTTTTGGGGTCGAGGTCATCGAGATGAGCCGCTGGGGCGAGGATCTGCGGCTCGACATCAAAACGCCCATCTATATATCGCTGGATATGGACGGGCTGGATCCGGCCTTTGCGCCGGGTGTTTCGCACCGGGAGCCGGGTGGGCCGTCGACCCGTCAAGTGATCAACTTGATTCAGAGCCTCGATCAACCCATCGTGGGTGCTGACATCGTTGAATACAACCCGAAGTGTGACATTGGCGGCATAACGGCCACGGTCGCTGCGAAGTTGCTGAAAGAGATTGCCGGGATGATGGTCAAGACACGCGGGTAAGATCCCGCCGACCCAGGATCAGCGGAAGATAAACCCGCGCCCCAGTGGATCCGCCGGGTCAAAGTAGAATGCATTGCGCCCCGTGATGTGTGCGGTGCCTCCGACCTCCGGAGTCACCGCATGATAAGGACCAAACTTCGTCTGCTCGACCGCGCGTACGGTCATCGTGCTACCGAGAATGCTCTCGATGGTGATGGCCTCGTTTTGAAACAGCTCGCCTTTGGCGTGATGCAGGGCAGCGCGGGCGCTCACACCAGAACCGGTGGGCGAGCGGTCGAGCTCGCCGTCGGCGAAAATACAGACATTGCGGCTGTGGTGCCCGGCCTGGCGCGCGGGGCCGGTGAAGATCGTTCCGTACAGGAAGCTCAGGTCTTTCTCAAATGGATGCTCGATGGTGAATGCATCCATGACCGCGAGCTTGATGCGGCGGCCGCAGTCGACCAGCCGGTTGAAATGCCCGGGCTCGAGCTCGAGTCCGAGCGGCTCCGCTTCGACGAGCGCGTAGAACGCTCCGCCATAGGAGACATCGAAGCGAACGCGGCCGATGCCAGGCACGTTAACTTCGCGATCCTGTAGATATACGAACGAAGGCACGTTGCGGAATCTGACTTCGCGAGCCTTGCCGCCTTCCAATCGGGCCTGCGCTCGGATGAGACCGGCGGGCACGCTGAAGGTCAGTTGCACATCACCGTCTGCGCGGACCAGCCCCGTCTCCACTGCGAGTGTGGTCAGCGCGATGATGGCGTGACCGCACATCGTGCTGTAGCCCTCGTTGTGCAGAAAAAACACGTCGAAGTCGGCATCGGTCGATGGGGTGACCACGGCCCCATACATATCAGCGTGGCCGCGTGGTTCCCACATCGTGCCGGTTCGAAGGTGATCGTAGTGCTCGCGGAAGTAGCGGCGCTTCTCGAGCACCGTGTCGCCCTGGATCGTAGGGAGTCCTGAAGTGTAAACGCGCAGCGGCTCGCCGCCGGTGTGCATGTCGATGGTTTCGATTCGCGCCCAATGAGAAGGGGGCTGCCAATCCCAACCATCGAATGCTGATTTCATGTCCTGTGCTCGTCGTCTATGCGCCGGGTGTCGCCCGTCGCGATGAGGGTTCGGTTAGCGTCTACTGACGCGTACGTCCAAAGTATTCGCATACTCTCAATATTGGACGCATTCCGGAAGCGGTGCGGGACATTGGGGGGCAGGAAGGTGGTTTCCTGCGGACCCACCTCGAACTCGGTGCCATCGACTTCGACGATGGCGTGACCCTCGAGGATGACTACGCTTTCCTCGCAGTTGTGGCAGTGCAGACAGACGGCGGCACCCGGATCAAAAATGGTGATGCCGTTCAGGAAGGTCGTCGCGCCGTGCGCGCGGGTAACCAACGGAATGGTCCTGACACCGTTGCCCCGTTCGCGGGGAGTCAGTTGCGATGGACGAATGATGGCCGGTTTCATAGCAAATCACTCCTTACGTATAGCCCCACAAACAGCCGCGCCAAATACCCGGGTCCCCGCCACTCCCCCGATATCCCGGGTACGAGTGGCGGCATTCCCCAAAACCTGGTCCACGGCCGCGGCGATGGCAGCGGCGGCCTCGATCAGGCGCTCGTTACCATCGCGTTGACCGCGCCAGTCCAGCAACAGGGCGGCGGACAGGATGAGCGAGGTTGGATTGGCGATGTCCTTGCCGGCAATGTCAGGTGCCGAGCCATGCTGCGCCTGAGCTACGCAGATCTCGTCGCCCACGTTGATGGCACCGCCCAGGCCAAGGCTGCCGGACAGCTCAGATGCCTCGTCCGAAAGAATGTCACCGAACATGTTGGTCGTGACGATCACATCGAACCGCTCCGGGTCGCGAATGAGCAGCGCAGCCGTCGCATCAACAATCAGCTCATCCAGCAGAACATCCGGATAGCCCTGCGCGACCTTGCGAACCTCACGCAGAAAGAGGCCATCCGAGAGTTTGACCACGTTGGCTTTGTGCACGGCCGTCACCTTTCGCTTGCGGTGGCGGGCGAGCTCAAAAGCGGCACGCGCCACGCGCGCTGAACCCTTGGCAGTGATCTTGCGAATCGAGAACGCCATATCCGGGTCGGGCATGAACTCTCCGCTGCCCGCGAACATGTTCCGGTCGGAATAGAAGCCTTCGGTATTTTCGCGAACGATGACCAGGTCCATCGGCCGCCGCAGTATCGACAGATCGGGGCGCGAGCGGCACGGGCGTACGTTGGCGTACAGCTGAAATACAACTCGAAGCTCGGCGGATGGGTTGATGCCACCGTCCTGGCGGCTCGGGTATTCATAGTGCGAAACGGGCCCCAGGATGACTCCATCCACTTCAGGGATTCGTTTCATGACCTCAGGGGGCAAGGTAGTCCCCCGTGACTTCAATGTAGTCAGGCCGATATCGTGCGTTTCGAATTCCAGGCCCAACGAGAAGGGGGTATCGGCTGCCTGGAGTACCTCGAGGGTGGCTCGCGTGATTTCCGGGCCGATCCCGTCACCGGGCAGGACTAGAATTTTCATGAATGTGCCGCCTCTTTCGAGATGCGCCGCAGGATGTGTGGCAGGATGCCGCCATCCTTCAGCAGCGCCACTTCCAGCGCCGTTTCCACCGCAACCGCTGCCGTGAGTGATTCAGTCTTGCCGGAGCTTCGTTGAATCAA
>JAXDQF010000413.1:0-23936 GCA_034668025.1 Gammaproteobacteria bacterium
TCGGTCAGCTCGTCCGGGGTCACCTTGCCGCGTGCCTCCCGGCGCAGCACCACTACCGCCTTCACGGTCTCGCCGCGCCGCTCATCCGGCTTGGCAATGATGGCGACCTCCTGGATGGCAGGGTGCGCATAGAGCTGCGCCTCCACTTCCGCCGGCCACACCTTGAAACCGGCCGCATTGATCATGCGCTTCAGCCGGTCGACGAAGAAGAAATACCCTTCCTCATCAACATAGCCCAGGTCACCGGTGCGGAAAAATCGCTTCCCATCCACCTGGATGAAACATTCAGCGTTGGCCTCTTCACGGTGCCAGTAACCATCAAACAACTGTGGGCCCATGCTGACGATCTCGCCAACCTCTCCAGGCTGAAGCTCAATGAGCGTCTGCGGATCGATGACCCGCGCGTCTGTGTCAAAGATCGGCAACCCCAGGCATTGCGGCTTGGGGCGATCGGGAGGATTGATGTGTGTCGGGGCCATGGTTTCCGACAGACCGTAGCCTTCGATGTAGGTGAGGCCGCACAACTTCTGGAGCTTTTCGGCAATGGCCTTCGGCATGGCGGCGCCGCCACCGCCCACACTCCTCAGGCTGCACAGATCGTATTGATCGAGATTCGGGCTCGACAGAAGGTCGACGATGATCGTCGGTACTGTCGTCCAACCTGTGACACCGTAGCGGCTGATGAGCCTGGCGGCGACCTCGCGATCCCAGCGCGGTAACACAATGATCGTCGCGCCCAGGTACAGGGGCATGTTCATGCTGTTCTGCATGCCAGTTACGTGGAACAGCGGCAAAACGGCGAGGATGACTTCCTCAGAGTATTTTTCATACCAGCGGGCGAGGGCGATCGCCGTGTGCATCACACTGTTGTGTCGGTGGACGCAGCCCTTGGGCTTGCCTGTCGTGCCCGACGTGTAGGGCATGACACAAAGGTCATCGGGAGTGCCGACATGCGGTGCCGGCTCCAACTGCATCGCAAGCGCATCGCTCCACGGCGTCGTGGCAGGTCCCGCGACGATCAGGGAGGGTGCCTTCAGAAAGTCGGGAACATTCAGGTCCGTAGGGGCGGTGAGGTAGTCCGAATAGCAGGCTACAATCGTGTGTTGCAATACGCCTTCCAGGGATCGCGCGTGGAGCAGAAGCTCCTGGACCGTGATCAATATGTTCGCGCCGCAATCCCCAATGATGTGAGTCAGCTCCGACGCCGTGCTCATGGAGTTGACAGGTACCACCATGGCTTCGGCGCGCAGGATGGCGTAATACGCAATGATGAACTGCGGACTGTTGTGGAGGAACAGGGCTACGCGATCACCGCGCTTCACACCGCACTTGTGTTGCAGGAAGCCAGCCAGATGCTCCGCACTGCGCTTCAATTGGGCATACGACAGCATGGTGTCGTAAAAGACGATGGCCGTTTTGCGCGGATAGCGGTTCGCGGCCACTTCGACGTTGTACCAGAGTGAGGTCTGGGGCAGCGGCAGGTGTTTGGGCGCCCGCTCGGGCCAGTGAGTCAGGTTGGGCTCCGTCATGCGGCTTCCTCAGGAGGCGCGTTGTGCCTGCGCCCACGCGGTTTCGGCCATAGGTTGCGCCCGCTTCCCCGCCTCTTTGGCGGATGCGCTCGAGGCGTTGCCCTGGATGGCTCGCGCTGCGACTCCTTGCAGAATCGCGGCCAGTCGGAACATCCCGAAGGCCATGTAGAAGTCGAAATGCTCGAAGCGGGCCCGGTCGGTCCGCTCACAGTACGAGCGCACGTATTCGGACTCGGTCGGAATGCCCAGCGCCTCGAGATCGCTTCCCAGGAGTGACCCGCCCAATCCAGGAGGCAGCCGCCATGGCATGCAGTGGTAGACGAAATCCGCGAGCGGATCGCCCAGCGTGGCCAATTCCCAATCGATCACCGCGAGTATCCGCGGCTCGCGCGGATGGAAAATGACGTTGTCGAGCCGGTAGTCGCCGTGAGTGATGCGGCTGGGCTGTTCGGCCGGAATGTGTTGTGGCAGCCATTCCATGAGGCGTTCCATCGCATCGATCCGCTGCACTTCGGAAGCACGATACTGCTTCGTCCACCGTGCAACCTGGCGCGCAACATACCCGCCATGCTTGCCGAAATCCCCCAACCCGATGTTGGCCGGCTCCACGCGGTGCAACGCCGCAATGACGCGATTCAACTCCGAATAGATCGCCGTGCGCTCGGCCGGCTGCAGCGCCTCGAGCGACACATCCTGGAAGATCCGTCCCTCAATGTATTCCATGACATAGAACGCTGTCCCGATGACGGAGTCGTCATCGCAATAGCACAGTGTCCGGGGCACGGGCACGTCGGTGGGCAGCAGGGCGCGCATCACCCGAAACTCCCGATCGACCGCATGCGCTGAGGGCAACAACACACCCGGCGGTTTTCTGCGCAACACGTAGCGCTGACTCGCTGTTTCCAGCAGATAGGTGGGATTTGACTGCCCATGGACGAATTGCTGCACGCGGATCGGACCCCGAAAGCCCGCGATGACGCCACTGAGATAGCCCTCCAGGCCCGCAACATCGAAGCTCAATGAGGGTTCCCGGGTGTTCATTGCTCTGCAGCGAGTAACAGGTCGCCCACGATACCAACATGGTGGTCAACATCACCCCAGGTCGCATTGATGAGTGTCAGCCGCTTGAAGTAGTGACTCACCGACAACTGCGTCGACATGCCCATGCCGCCGTGCAACTGCACGGCCTGCTGACCGACGAAACGTGCGGCCTTGCCGATGAATGCCTTGGCTGCTGACAGCGCTCGCCGGCGCTGCACGCGGTCCGGCTCCCGACACCGGCCAGTCGCCAGGAAGCTCATGGACCGGGCCTGTGTGGCCTGCAGAAACATGTCGGCCATGCGGTGTTGCAGAACCTGGAAACGGCCGATGGGCTGGCCAAACTGGCGGCGGGTTTTCAGGTGCTCGAGAGTGGCCGCATTGAGGGCGTCCATCGCGCCCACGGCTTCGGCACACGAGGCCGCGATCGCGGCGTCAACCGCCAGCTCGATTGCCGCGAGTCCTGCCCCCCGGGCACCCAGAACATGTTGTTCCGTAACTTGCACATCTCTACAGATGAGGTCGGCTCCGCTGCGTCCGTCCTGTGTACGGTAGCGGATCCACTCGAATCCCGGTGTGGTCGAATCGAGTAACAAAAGCGACAGGCCCCCCACCTCGTCGTCCTGTGCCGACAGAATGACGATATCGGCAACAGCGCCATCCTGAACCACGGTCTTGGTGCCGTTGAGAACGAGTCCCCCGGGCTGGCGGCGCACCGAGGTTTTGACGTGGCTGAGTGTATACCGGGCGTCAGCTTCGTGATGGGCCAGTGCTGCACAGCAGTCCCCGGCAATGATCCGGGGGAGGAGCTCGTTGCGCTCCGCCTCTGTCCCCAGATCGGCGATGAGGCCGCCGCAGACCACGACTGAGCTCATGTACGGCTCCAGCACCAGTGCCCTACCGATTTCTTCCATGACAATCATGGTCTCCACCGGGCCTCCAAAGCCACCCTGGGCTTCGGGGAGTCCGGCGCCGAGCACGCCTTGCCCGGCAAGCAGTTTCCACACCGCCGGACTGTGGCCGAACGGCGTTTGGAGCATAGCCTGCCGGCGCTCGAAGCTGTACTCGGTACTGAGCAGCTTCTGTAAGGAATTGCGAAGCAGTGTCTGCTCGTCTGTCAGTTCAAAGTCCATGCGCGTTCCCGTTCACAGCTCGAGAATCCGCTGCGCAATAATGTTGCGCTGGATCTCATTCGAGCCGCTGAAGATTGACGTTTTGCGTTGATTGAAATACCGGCCCGTGAGCGGCGCCCAAACTTCCGCGCCGGCCGGCGAGCCGTGCCAGTCCGCATCCAGGGCCGCGGGAATCCACGGCAGCGCATAGTGGCCCAGCGCCTGCATGTTGAGCTCCGACAGGGCCTGTTGGATCTCGGAGCCGCGGATCTTCAGGACTGAAGACTCCGGCCCGGGGTCGCGCCGTTTCTTCTCGGCGGACAGTACGCGCATGACGGTGAGCTCGAGGGCCATTAGGTCGATCTCGACTTCAGCGAGCCGGTCGCGGAAGCGCACGTTGTCCAGCAGTCGTTGTCCCCCTTCCAGCTGCCGGGCCGCCAGTTGTTGGAGTCGCTTCAGCTCGCGCCGCGCCTGTCCCACCTGCGCGATGTTGACCCGCTCGTGGGTGAGGAGATACTTCGCGTACGTCCAACCCTTGTTTTCCTCACCGATGAGGTTGGCAATGGGCACTTCTACATTGTCGAACCAGATCTCGTTGACTTCATGCTCGCCGTCAATGAGGGGAATGGGACGGACCGTGATACCGGGCGTCCGCATGTCGATCAGCAGGAACGAGATTCCGGCCTGCGGACGCGTTTCGCTGTCCGTGCGTACGAGGCAAAAAATCCAGTCGGCGAGGTGCCCGAGCGTGTTCCAGGTCTTCTGCCCGTTCACGACATACACGCTTCCGCGGCGTTCCGCGCGGGTTGTGAGCGAGGCAAGATCCGAGCCGGCGCCGGGTTCGGAGTAACCCTGACACCACCAGTCTGTGCCATTGAGAATGCGCGGGAGAAAATGCTCCTGTTGGGGGCGATTGCCGAACGCCATGATCACGGGACCGACCATGCGCGAGCCGAACGAGATGATGGGCGGCGCGCCGGCGAGGCTGCACTCCTCATCGAAGATGTGTTGCTCAATCGACGACCAGCCCGTTCCCCCAAACTCCGTCGGCCAGGAAGGGCCGCCCCAACCTGCGGAGTGCAGGATCCGTTGCCAGCCGATGATGTCCTCGCGTGTCAGGCGCTTGAGACCCAGCACCTTCGCGCTCAGTTGCGCGGGCAGGTTGCGGCGTAGAAAAGCACGTACCTCCTCGCGGAACTGAGTTTCCTCGGCGGAGAAGTCGAGATTCAAGTTGGTTCCCCTCGTATGTCAGATCGGTGCCGTTCCCGGCGTCCATTTCGCACAGCGAAACGGAATTCCACAAACTTGAAGGCAGCCTAATGTGACGCCATGCTCGCGGCAAGTGTTGGAACGGCCTGGGCACTAGGGGTGGTGAGTCTGCCGAAGTTGGGATCGCTCAAACTGGCCGAATCGCTTCCCGAGGTCGAGCGGCCGGCCCTGGTGACCCTCTCGCGCGATGCCGCGAGGCACGGGCGCAAGAGCGCCAGTACGCCGTGCACGCGCCCAAGGTTCTGTTAGTAGTGCAGTCAACAGCAAGTGACGTAAGATCGTGGTGTGTATTCGATTCTCGATGACGCGGCCCGCCGCGCGCGGGCCTATCTGCAGGGCCTCGAGGGGAGGCCCGTGGCTCCCCCGGCGGCGGCTGTCCGCAACCTGCGGGGTCTCGATGAGGCACTACCGGCGGACTCGAGTGACCCCGCTGTAACGCTGGCGCTGCTGGACCGGCTGGTGTCGCCGGCGACGATGGCGATGGCGGGACCGCGCTTTTTCGGTTTCGTGATCGGCGGCTCGCTGCCGGTAACGCTGGCGGCCAACTGGCTGGCGGGTGCCTGGGATCAGAATGCGGCTTTGCATTTGAGCACGCCGGGCGTCTCGTATCTAGAGGATGTTGCACTGCGATGGCTGGTTGAGCTCCTGGAGCTACCTGCCGGCACCGGCGGCGCTTTCGTGACCGGCGCCACCGTCGCGAATTTCACTGCCCTGGCCGCGGCACGCAATGCTGTGCTGGCCCGGTCGGGCTGGAATGTCGAAGCGGATGGATTGTTCGGCGCCCCTCCCATCACAGTGATCATCGGTAACGAAGCACACCCTTCGCTGCTGAAATCACTCGGTATGCTGGGGCTGGGACGCTCGCGTGTCGTGCGTGTTCCAAGTGACGATCAGGGCCGGATGCGGCCGTCGGGAATCCCGGCGATTTCCGGCCCGACCATCCTTTGTGTGCAGGCGGGGAATGTAAATTCAGGCGCGTTTGACGATTTCGGGGCCATCATTCCGCCCGCACGTGCGCTGGGTGCATGGATCCATGTCGATGGCGCCTTTGGCTTGTGGGCCAAGGCGTCGCCGTTGCTGCACCCTCTGACCCGCGGCCTTGAGCTGGCGGACTCGTGGGCCACCGATGCTCACAAGTGGCTGAACGTGCCCTATGACAGCGGACTGACTTTCGTTCGTGATCCGAACACGTTGAAGGCAGCGATGGCGATCACCGCGGAATACCTTCCGACTCAGACGTCGGAGCGCAACCCCAGTGACTTCACGCCGGAATTGTCGAGGCGGGCGCGAGGAGTCGAGGTGTGGGCGGCTTTGCGAACGCTCGGCCGGGCAGGCCTCGCTGAGTTGTTTGAACGAAATTGCCGGCAGGCGAGGCGGTTCGCTCGCGGCTTACGTTCCGCAGGCTACGAGATCCTCAACGAAGTGGTGCTCAACCAGGTCGTCGTGGCTTTCGGTGACGCCGCACAAACACGGCGGGTCATCAGTGGGCTTCAGCACGACGGGACGTGTTGGTGCGGGATTACGGAGTGGCGCGGGCGAGTCGCCATGCGCATCAGCGTCTCTTCGTGGGCAACTACCGACGAAGATGTCGAGCGCAGCCTGGAGGCGATCATCCGCGTCGCATCGACTATAAGGAGCCTGTCTGACTAATGTTCGCCTGCTGCGGCCGGCCCGCAGCGGCATCTTTTTGCGATCCTTTCGCTTACATAGCATTCAACTATGCGCGCGAAACGATCGCAAAAATCTGCTCGCTGGGGGCCGCCCTCGCGACGGCGCCCATTAGTCAGACAGGCTCCTTGGCGGCGTCTCGCTCGAGGAGACGTGATTCAAAGCAATCACCCAGTGTCCGGCCACCTTACGCATCAGCCGTGTATTGATTCCATACTGGGGATGCTCAGGACGATTGAGCTCGTACTGGCTGATCAGCTGGGCGGCGTCGGCAGACAGGATCTCGACCTGGATGTCGTGGAATTTCAGCGTGCCGCGTGAGGCGGCCGAGGTTCCATAATCGCGGATGTAGTGATCGAGTGTTCCGGCCCATCCCTGTTGAAACCGCCCGCCCGATACAAACACGACATCGGGGTTCTTGAAGCCCTGCATGTAACCGCGAAAATCTCCGCGGTTCCAGGCGTCCTGCATGTCGGAGATGACCTGCAGGATCGCCTTCTTGTCAGCCTCGGCCGATTGCGCCGTGACTGTTGGTGGACACGACGCAGACTGCGACGCCGACCCGATGAGCGCGAGCACGCCCACCATCACTGTACCGGTCAACGCCCTCATGACTGCAGCTATTTGGCCGGGCCTTTTACGACCTCGCCGCCTTTCATCACAAACGCTACTGACTGAAGCACTTTCACGTCGGCGAGCGGATCGCTGGTCACACCAACCAGATCTCCATAGCGGCCGACAGCGATTGCGCCGACGTCGCCGGAACGTCCCAATGCTTCGCCTGCCGTCACCGTGGCAGCCTGGATGGCCTGCATCGGGGTCATTCCCCATTGCACCATCGTGGCGAACTGGTGGGCATTGTCACCATTGGGATAGACGCCTGCGTCGGTGCCGAAGATCATTTTCACGCCGGCTTTGACGGCGGCCTGGAATGTCTGGCGCTGCTTGAGACCGATGATCCGTTCCTTCTCCAGCGATTCCTTGAACGTGCCGTTCTTGGGACCCTCGGACATAATGTAATCATCGTCATAGATGTCCATGGAGAAGTACGTCCCGTGTTGCTTCGCCAGTGCGAACGCTTCCGGGTCGGCGAGACTGCAATGCTCGATGGTATCCGCGCCCGCGCGAATCGCATCCTTGATTCCCGCGGCCCCATGCGCGTGGACCGCTACCCTGAGTCCCAGCATGTGGGCCTCGTCCACGAGCGCCTTCATTTCCTCGAGGCTGTATTGCTGGCCACCGGCGGTGTCAGTTTTGGATAACACGCCGCCGGTACCGCAGAACTTGATGACTTCGGCGCCGTACTTGCGCAATTTGCGCACCGTGGCGCGAATTGCATCAGGACCATCGGCTACCGCGGGCGAGGGGACAGTGATGGACGGCGGAAACTCGGTTGAATCGCAATGGCCGCCGGTGGCTCCAATCGCATAGGTTGCCGGAACGATCCGGGGCCCGGGAATGTGGCCGGTGTCGATGCCTTGTTTGATCGCTACATCATCGAAGTTTGCCGAGCCGACGTTGCGGATGGTGGTGAAGCCCGCTTCCACCGTTTTCTTCGCGTTGGCCACACCGACCACGGTCCAGAAATTGTCGGTGAACTCCAGTCCCTTGTAGCCGCTGTACTGCGGATCGCTCGTGATATGCGTGTGCATATCGATGAATCCCGGCATCAAAGTCATGCCCGGCAGATCCACGCGCCGCGCCCCGGCGGCAATGGTGCCGCCCTGCGGTCCGACAGCGCTGATGCGGCCATCCGTGATGGTGATCTGCGGGTGGTCCACGACCTTCCCTGCAATGACATCGATCATGCGGTCGGCCGTGACCACCACTGTGTCAGCGAAACTCACATTTGCCAGGCCGCAGCCCAATGCTGTCAGTGCCCAACACCCCCGTGCAAACTTCTTATTTTTCAGTTGCGTCATTTCAGTCCTTCTTTTCAATGGTGGCCGCCCGGGCCATGCACGTGTCCGTGCGCCAATTCTTCTTCCGTTGCATCCCGCACATCGACCAGGTCGATGTCGAAATTCAGATTCTGACCGGCCAACGGATGATTACCGTCAATGGTGACCATGTCGCCGGTGACGGCAGTCACGGTGACCGCGCGCGGACCCTGATCCGTCTGGGCGTGCAAACGCATTCCCACGGTGATCTTGTTGATCCCTTTGAGAGAGCGGCGGGGAACCTTTTGGATGAGGTCCTTGCTGTGCTCGCCGTAACCGTCTGCCGGCGCGACTTTGACCGTCAGTTTCTCGCCCGTATTCTTGCCTTCCAGTTCCCGCTCGAGCCCGGGGACCAGGTTGCCGTGTCCATGCAGATAGGCGAGGGGCTCACCCGCAGAGGAACTGTCGATGACTTTTCCGGCGTCATCCTTCAGGGTGTAGTTGAACGTGACGACGGAGTCTTTCTTGATGCTCACAGTGGCGATCCCATGTAATGTCGGTCGGGTATGATCAGACTGAAGAGAATAGCAGGACTAGCGACATGGCCGAAAACCCCTTCTCGCGCCCCAGCACATTGCCCTACCAGTTGCCGCCGTTTGACCGGGTGAGCAACGCGGACTACCGCCCTGCCTTTGACGAAGGGATGCGCGAGCAGCGGGCTGAAGTGCAGCGGATTGTGGATAACCCGGCCCCGGCGGATTTCGAGAACACCGTCGTCGCCCTGGAACGTTCGGGGCGGATGCTGAGCCGCGTGTCGAGCGTATTTTTCAATCTGAACGCGTCCAATACCGACGCGCAAATGCAGGAAATCGACTCCGAGATAGCCCCGAAGCTGCAGGCCCACGAGGATGCGGTTTTTCTGGATCCCGCCCTGTTTGCGCGTGTGGATGCCGTGTACCAGCGCCGCGCGCAATTGCAACTGGACAGCGAATCGCTGCAACTGCTGAACCGGTACTACATTGAGTTCGTACGCGCGGGCGCCCGGCTGGCCGATGTCGACAAGGCCCGACTGCGCGACATCAACGGGGAGCTGTCCTCGTTGACGACCCAGTTCAAGCAGAATGTGTTGAAAGCGACCAAAAGCGGGGCGGTGATTGTCGACAGCGCCGCCCAACTGGATGGACTCTCAGCTGTGCAGATCGGCGCCGCCGCCGCTGCGGCCGAGGCGCGCGGTCTCGCGGGCAAGTGGGTCATCGCGCTGCAGAACACGACCAACCAGCCTCCCCTGGCACAGCTGAAAAATCGAGCCTTGCGCGAGCGGATCTACCGCGCATCCGAGGCGCGCGGCGGCGGCTCGGATGCAGACTCCGACAACACCACGGTCATCGCGAAAATCGTGCGGCTGCGCGCCGAGCGCGCAGCGTTGCTCGGCTATCCCAATCATGCCGCGTACCAACTCGAGGATGAGTCCGCCGCGAATCCCGCCGCCGTCCACAAAATCCTGAGCGAGCTGGCGCCCGTGGCCCTGTCGCGAGCACGGCTGGACGCGGTCGACATGCAGAAGCTCATCGACTCCGAAGCGGCCGCGAATGACACCGCATCGTTTGAGCTGCAGCCGTGGGACTGGGCGTTCTATTCAGAGAAGCTGCGCACGGCGCGCTTCGACTTCGACCAGGCGCAGGTGAAGCCGTATTTCGAGCTCGAGCACGTATTGCGCGACGGCGTGTTCTACGCCGCGCAGGAGCTCTACGGCCTCAACTTCCGTGAGCGGCACGATCTGCCCGTTTATCATCCCGATGTGCGCGTGTTTGAGGTCTTCGATTCTGACGGCACGCCCCTGGCGCTGTTTGTGGGTGACTATTTCGCCCGCGACAATAAGCAGGGCGGCGCGTGGATGAACAATTTCGTGCGTCAGTCCAAGCTGTTCGGCCTGAAGCCGGTGGTTGCGAACAACACCAACATCCCCAAGCCGCAGCCCGGTCAGCCGACCCTGCTGACGTTTGAGGAGGTGATTACCCTGTTCCACGAGTTTGGCCACGCCATCCACGGAATTGTCTCGGACGTGAATTACGCGATGCTCTCGGGCACGTCGCTGCCGCGGGATTTCGTGGAGTATCCGTCGCAATACAATGAGATGTGGGCGCGCGAGCCGGCCGTATTGGCCCACTATGCACGCCACTATCAGACCGGCGCGCCCATGCCGCAGGACTTGCTGGCCAAGGTGTTGGCCGCTCAGAAGTTCGACCAGGGTTATGCGACGACTGAGTATCTTGCAGCAGCGCTACTGGATCAGTCGTGGCACCGGATCACCGTTGAGCAGGCACCGGGTGCCGTCGACGTGGCGAAGTTCGAGGCAGCGGCCCTGGAGGCGAATGGAATCGACTACCCGGTTATTCCACCCAGATATCACTCAACGTATTTCTCACACGTGTTCGCGGGTGGTTACTCGGCTGGCTACTACGCCTACCTCTGGAGTGAGGTGTTGGCTCGTGATACCGGGCAATGGATGCATGCGCGCGGCGGGCTGACTCGCGCCAACGGGGAGCGGCTGAGGCAGAAGGTCCTGTCGCGCGGCCGGACGGATGATCCGCAGACCATGTTCCGGAATTTCTACGGCGGACCGCCTGACATCGGGCCGCTGTTGGAGTACCGCGGCCTCACGGCGGCGACGTCCCGGTAAGGCGCGACATGCTGATCAGGGCGGCCACGAGAGCGATCGCGGCCGCAAACCACAGTATGACGTTCGAGCCTGTTCCCGGATAGGCACGAAACACGATCGCCACTCCCGCAGCTCCCAGCGTCTGGCCCAACAATCGCGCTGTCCCCAACATGCCGCCCGCGGCGCCGCTGCGCGCTCGGGGTGCCGCGGAGATCAGGGTCCGATTGTTGGGGGTCTGAAAAAATCCGAATCCCAGTCCGCACAGTGCCATGCGCCAGATGAAATCGGCAGCGGAACCTCCTTGCGGAAATACGGCCAACAACGCCAGCCCACCTGACATGCACAACATTCCGAGTCCTCCCAGGATGCCGGCGGGGTAGCGATCGGCCAGCCGCCCGGCGATCGGGGCGGCGATGGCCACAGCCACTGGCCATGGAGTCATGAGAAGGCCCGTCTCGACGGCACTGCGGCCCAGTCGTTGAATCTCAAACGGCAGTGCTACGAGCCCGGCCATCTGCGCCATGAACGACGAGATGGAGGTGGCGATCGACAGCGAGAACAGCCGGATTCGCAGCAGGTCGAACGGAATAATGGGTGCCGTGCGTCCGATCTCGTGGCGCACCAGCATCACTCCCAACACCGCCGCTGCCGCGAGTTGCACGAAGGCGAGACCTTCCGCGGAATCGTGCGCCAGGGCCTGCAGGCCGCTGATCAGGAATATGAAGGTAGCGGCATTCAATACCGCGCCGACGTAGTTGAGACTGCGCGCGGCCTGGCCGCTTTCCGGCAGCGCCTTCATGGCAATGAGGAGGGTCACGAGTCCGATCGGGCCGTTTATTGCGAACAGCCAGGGCCAGGGAGCGATGGCCAACACGGCCGATGCCACTGTTGGTCCGATGGCGGCTGCAACAGCGACGGCAAACGCATTGATGCCGATGGCCCGCCCCAGCATCGTGTGGGGATATGTAAAGCGCACCAACGCACCGTTGACACTCATGATGCCGGCCGCGCCCAAGCCCTGGATGACCCGGGCTATGCTCAACGTCAGCAGTGAATCGGAAAAGGCGCAGGCGACGGAGGCCAGGGTGAACACCAGCAGGCCGGCTTGGGACACCCGCCGGTAGCCCACGATCTCGCCGAGGGAGGCGAACGGCAGAATCGCCGCCAGAATGGCAATCTGGTAGGCGTTGATCACCCAGAT
Organism: Gammaproteobacteria bacterium; assembly: GCA_034668025.1. GTDB lineage: Bacteria > Pseudomonadota > Gammaproteobacteria > Steroidobacterales > Steroidobacteraceae > 13-2-20CM-66-19. Next base: position 12,357 of record JAXDQF010000413.1, read on the forward strand.
GGAGGCGGCGTTGCTCGCGTGAAAATCGCGCGCAATCGAGGGGAGCGCAACATTCGCGATGCTGCTGTCGAGCACCGACATGGTGATGGCGAGGATCGTCGCCGCGATGGCCCAGTAGCGGCGCGGGACGGGCAAACCGTCGGGATAGACTGACGTGATTTGAGGATCCGGGCCACTTGAAGCCGGCAGAGGCGCTCCCATCTATACAGCTCGCTTGCGCCAAGCTCGTCGTTTTATGCGTCGTCGTTTTATGTATTTCATAGCGCTTCTCGGCCTGCTGCACGCCTACATAGGCTGGCGTGTGGTGCCGGACCTCGGTGACTCGGTTCGCGTTTTGGGTGCGATGGTGTTACTCGCATCCTATACGTTGATGCTGCTCGCAGTGCTGGCGCGGGGGCGGCTGCCACGACTCCAGGCTGCCCGGCTGGCCGGTCCCGGCCTGTTCATGGCGGGCTTCTTTTCCTCGTTATTGGTTCTCACCTTGCTGCGTGATCTGGTGCTGCTTGCGGGCATTCTCGCGTTGTCACCGGCCCATGTATATACGCTGCGTTCGGTAACCGCCGCGGCGGTTGCCGTGCTGGCCGTGATCGCGACCGGAGTGGGTTTTGCTGCCGCGCGCCGGCGAGCGCGCATCGTGAATGTGGACGTCCCGATCCTCAACCTGCCGGAGGCGCTGCACGGTTTCTCGATTGCGCAGATCAGTGACGTGCATGTCGGCTCCTCGATTCGGAAGCAGTATGTTGATGCCATTGTGGATGCGGTGAACGGGCTGCGTCCGGACCTCATCGCGGTGACCGGCGACATGGTCGATGGGTCAGTGGGCGAGCTCGAGAGTCACACAGCGCCGCTTGCCAGGCTGAGCTCGCGCCACGGGACATTTCTCGTCACCGGCAATCACGAGTATTACGCGGGGGCGGGCCCCTGGATCGCCGAGTTCAGGCGCCTCGGTTTGAAGGTGTTGCTCAACGAGCACGCAGTGTTGAGGCACGATGGCAGCTCGCTGGTGGTCGCCGGCGTCACTGACTTCAGCTCGCACCATTTCAACCCGGCGCAACGGAGCGATCCGGCCGCCGCACTCGCCGGTGCGCCGGCAGAAGCGGGTGCACGGATCCTGCTCGCTCACCAGCCGCGCTCGGCTCCGGCAGCCGCCACGGCGGGCTACGATTTGCAGCTGTCAGGACACACGCATGGCGGGCAATTCTGGCCCTGGAACCTGTTTGTGCGCTTCCAGCAGCCGTTCACGGCGGGGTTGCATCGGCTGAACAAACTTTGGGTGTACGTGAGCCGGGGGACGGGCTATTGGGGCCCGCCGAACCGGTTTGGTGCGCCGTCGGAAATCACGCGCCTGCGCCTAGTGCCCGCGGCCGGCTAGAACCTATCTCAAAATCGCCTGGGCGCCGCAGGCGCAGCGCGCCGCGCAGCCGTCCCAGGTTAACAATGAAGAAGGCCGCGCTTTTTGCGGGGGCGCCCAGCCCGGCGGCAAAGAACCCGGGCTCCGCGCGAACTTTTTCGCCTGGGCGCCGCAGGCGCAGCGCGCCGCGCAGCCGGCAAAAACCGCGCTTTTTGCCGGCGGCAAAGAACCCGGGCTCCGCGCGAACTTTTTCGCGCCAATTGACTAGTGCGCTGGTGCCTTCCAGCCGCCGCCCAACGCCTGGATCATCGCCACACTGGCTTGCAACCGCGATGACAACACATTCAACGCTGTCTCCTCGGAATTCAACCTCGTCGTCTGTGCCGTAATCACGCTGCTATAAGGCACCGTGCCCGCCTTATATTGATTCAAGGTCAGCGTCTCGGCTTCTCGGGCCGCCTTCACGGCCGCCTCTTCGATCACCGCTTGTTGTTCGAGAACGCGTAATGTGGTGATGTTGTCTTCGACTTGCTGCAGACTGGTCAACACGGTCTGTCGATAGTTGTCCACAGTCACTTCGTGAGCAGCGCGCGCCTGCGCAACCTGCGCGCGACGCAGCCCCGCGTCGAACACAGACAACGCCAGACTCGGGCCGATGGCCCACACGCGATTCGAGGTCCGGATCAGGCGGCTGATGGTGTTTCCGCGATAGTCGTCGGAGCCGGTAATGTCCAGGGTGGGAAAGAATGCCGAGATCGCTACGCCGATCTGCGCATTGGACGCGGCCACCTGCCGCTCCGCCTGGGCCACGTCGGGTCGCCTCTCGAGCAGACTGGACGGGACGCCCGCCGGGACGGTCGGAACATTCGACCGCATCGTCGTGGGCGGGAGGGAGAAATTGGCAGGTTGCTGCCCGACCAACACCGCGATGGCATGCTCCAGGATGGCGCGCTGCAGGGGCGCGTTGACCTGTTGAGCCTGGCTCGACAGCAGTTGGGTCTGGGCGCTGACGACGTCGGCTTTTGCCGCAACACCCACGCGGTAGCGGTTTTCAGTAATCTTCAGCGACTGCTGCTCGGCGGCCACGATGTCGTTCAGGATGTTCTGCAACTGGTCCTGGGCTCGCAACTCGAAATAATCGGTGGCGAGCTCGGCCTGCGCGGCCAGGCGGGCACCCGCCAGGGTGGCCTCGCTCGCCTCGAGGGAGGCGCGATCACTTTCCGTCTGGCGCCGAATCCGGCCCCACAGGTCAATTTCCCAGTTGCCCGAGACGCCCACATCGGTGATGGTGCTGGTGGTGGTCTTACCAACGGACGAGCCAAGAATGGTCGAGCCACTGGAGGAGCCGAGGCCATTGCCGCCCTGGACCGTGCGGGTCCGGCTGGCGTTCAGGCTGACTTGGGGCCAGAAGCTCGACTGCGCCTGCCTGACCAACGCGCGGGCTTCCTCCACGGAAGCCGCCGCCGCGAGCACGTTCTGGTTGGAGATGTTGATCTGCTTTTCGAGGCCGTTCAACACCTCGTCGTTGTAGATCTCCCACCAGGCACCGCGGTCCAACGCGTCATTTGGCTCGCTCGGCTTCCAGCCATCCTGCTCCTTGTATGCCGCGGCCGCATCGAACGCAGGACGCTTGTAATTGGGTCCAACAGCACAAGCAGTCAACAACGCAAAGCTCGCCGCAACGAGCACGCCTCGAACCATACGCATCATATGCTCGCTTCCAGCAGCTGGGTCTGCTTATACCTGTTCTTGCGTCCCCAGCGATGGACATACAGATAAACAACAGGCGTCGTGTACAGAGTCAACAACTGGCTGACCACGAGTCCACCCACAATCGAAATTCCCAGCGGCTGGCGCATCTCCGTGCCGTCGCCGGAGGCGATGGCAAGGGGCAGGGCACCGGCAATCGCCGCCAGGGTCGTCATCATGATCGGCCGGAACCGCAACGAGCAGGCCCTTGCAATGGCAACACGGGGCGCCAGCTGCAATGTGCGCTCCGCCTCGAGCGCGAAGTCCACCATCATGATGGCGTTTTTCTTCACGATGCCAATCAACAGCAGAATGCCCAGGAAAGCGATCAGGCTGAACTCCATGTCGGTGGCCAGCAATGCCAGCAGGGCACCTACACCGGCGGACGGCAGGGTCGACAGGATCGTGACAGGTTGGCTGTAGCTCTCATACAGCATTCCCAGCACCACGTAGATTGCCAGCAGCGCGGCCAACAGCATGAGCGGTTGCGCGCTCGCATTCTGCTGGAAGAGGCGCGCCGTGCCATAGGAGCCGCCTTGAATGGCCACGGGCACATGAATGTCATTCATGGTTCGCTCAATGGCGGCCAACCCGACCCCGAGTGATTCGTTCTCCGGCAGGTTGAACGAGATGGACGTGGAGATCGCCGTGCCCGTGTGATTCACAGTGGTGGGTGTGGTTCCCTCGACGAAATGGCTAAACGCGGAAAACGGTACCACCGTTTCCTTGCTGACGCTCACGGCCGAGCCCGTTGAGGTGTTGCCGCGGCCGGCATTGGCCAGCGAGTTGGCTGCCAGGTTGCGTGCCAGGTCGGAGGCGACCGCGGCCGCATTCGTAGTGGTGGTGGATTTCGCTGCAGCGTTTTTCGTCGAGGTGATCGAAGTGGTTCCCGCAACCGCCTGCGTGGCTTGTGTGCCGCTCACGGCACCGCCGGAGGTGCTCACATAAAGTGATTTGAGGGTTTCGGGGTTCTGCCAGAACTCCGGCGCCACTTCCATGACCACGTGATACTGCTGCGGACTGAAAGGATTGTAGATGGTCGAGACCTGGGATTGCGCAAACGCATCGCCCAGCGTGTTGTCGATCTGGCTCGCCGTGAGACCGAGACGGGAGGCTGCGTCACGGTCGACAATCAGGTCCGCCTCGAGTCCGCCCGGCTGCAGGTCGGTGTCGACATCCGTCACTTCCTTCACATCCTGAAGCGCAACCCGCAACTTCTGCGACCAGTCACGCAACTCCGTCAGATCATCCCCCAGCAGGGTGTATTGATACTGGGAGTTGGCCGAGCGGCCCCCGCCGCCGCCAAAGTCCTGCGCCGCCTGCAGAAAGGTCTGCACGCCGCTGACTTTGGCCAGCTTCGGCCGCAGTCGCGCGATGATCCGGTCAGCCGAGATATTGCGTTGCGCGAGCGGTTTGAGGGTCATGCTGACACTGGCGCCGTTTCCGCCGCCGCCACCGGGCCCGAATCCGCCGCCGCCGACTGTGCCGGTCACACTTGCCACGCCCGGGTCTGACTGCAGGATTTTCGCGACTTCCTGCAATTTGGCCTTCATCAACTGGAACGAAGCATCGGCGTCGCCGCGGATGCCGCCAAAGATCTGGCCCGTATCCTGCTGAGGGAAGAAGCCCTTGGGGATGACGATGTACAGGTAGACGTTCAGGCAAACAGTCGCGAGCAGAAACAGCATGATCAATCGCGGGTGATCCAGTGACCAACCCAGGCTTCGCTCGTAACCGTCACGCAGCCGCTGGAAGTTTCGTTCGAACCAGATGCTCAGGCGCGTCGGCTTACGGTCCGCTTCGCGTCCGAGCAATCGCGCGCACATCATCGGGGTCGTGGTGAGTGATATGACCAGGGAGATGAGAATGGCGACCGACAGTGTCACGGTGAATTCGCGGAACAGCTTGCCGACGATGCCACCCGCGAGCTGGAACGGAATGAACACCGCAATCAGGGACAGGCTCATGGAGATGACCGTGAAGCCCACTTCGCTGGCGCCCTTCAATGCTGCCTGCATGCGGCCCATGCCTTCCTCGATGTGCCGCGTCGTGTTTTCCATTACGACAATCGCGTCGTCCACGACGAAGCCCGTGGCAATCGTGAGCGCCATCAGTGAGAAGTTGTCCAGGCTGTAGCCCAGCAGGTACATCGCACCGAAGGTGCCGATCAGCGAGACGGGGACGACGACTGCGGGGATCAGGGCGGCGCGATAGGAGTGCAGGAACATGTAGACGACCAGGATGACCATGGCGACCGCTATGAGCAGGGTTTGTTCGACCTGGCGCAGCGATGCGCGGATGGTGATGGAGCGGTCGTATGTGACGACCAGGTCTATCTTCGGATCAATTGAGGCCCGCAGTTGGGGCAGCTCGGCTTTGACGGCATCCACGACGTCGACGATGTTGGCGCCCGGCTGCTGGAATACCTGGACAGACACGGCTGCTTTGCCATTGTAGAGTCCGTAGACGCGGATATTTTCCGTGGCACCATCCTGCATGTCAGTGACGGTTGCCACATCGCCGAGCCGGACAGTCAAACCATTGCGGTTGGCGATGATGAGATTGCGGTACGGCTCAGCTTCCCGCGCATTGTCATTCGTGTAGATCTGGTAATGCAGGTGGTCGGATTCGATTGCACCCTTGGGTGCGTTGGCGTTGGCGTTGGAAATGGCGGCGCGGATGTCCTGCAGGCCGATTCCGTATTTCGACAAGGCGAGCGGATTGATCTCGACGCGAACTGCAGGTAGCGCGGCGCCACCGACATTGACTCCGCCAACTCCGTCTATCTGCGACAGGCGCTGCGAGATCACCGCATCCGCCGCATCGTAGATCTGCCCTTGAGTCAGCACATCCGATGTCATCGCAATCGACATCACCGGAAACAGCGCGCTGTTGAGCTTTCGATAGGACGGGTTGCGGGTCAGGGCCGAGGGCAGGTCGGCATGGGAACCGACGATCGCAGCCTGCACATCACGAGCCGCACCATCGATGTCGCGGTCGATTCCGAAGGTGAGCTGTATGTTTGTTGTGCCCACGCTGCTGCGCGACGTCATGTCATCGACGTCTGCAATGGCTCCAAGGTGTCGTTCGAGTGGTGTCGCAACCGAGCTCGCCATCACTTCCGGGCTCGCGCCTGGAAGTGAAGCAGTAACGAATATCGCCGGTGCATCGATCTTGGGCAGCGGTGCTACCGGAAGCAGCGTGAACGCGACGATTCCGCACAGGGCAACACCGAACGTCAACAGAGTCGTTGCGACAGGTCTTGCGATGAAAGGTGCAGAGATGTTCACGCAGGTCGGTCCGCGAGGTCGCCTTCCTGAGCTGCAGGTATTCGCTTGGCAAGGCGGTCAAACGCAAGGTAGATCACGGGCGTCGTGAACAGCGTGAGAACCTGGCTCACCAGCAGTCCGCCAACGATGCTGACACCCAGCGGATGGCGCAGCTCGGAGCCTGTACCGGTACCAAACATCAAAGGCAGCGCGCCAAATATGGCGGCTACCGTGGTCATGAGAATGGGCCGGAAGCGCAGCAGGCAGGCCTGGTAGATGGCTTCGCGGGGACTCAACCCCTGGGTGCGCTCGGCATCGATGGCAAAGTCGATCATGAGGATCGCGTTTTTCTTCACGATGCCAATCAGCAGAATGATACCGATCAGCGCAATGATGGTGAGGTCGTCACCGGCCAGGATCAACGCGAGCAAGGCGCCGATGCCTGCCGACGGCAGGGTGGAGAGAATCGTGATCGGATGGATGAAGCTCTCGTAGAGGACGCCCAGCACGATGTACATGACGAGCACGGCTGCCACGAGCAGTAGTAACTCGTTGGTCAGGTTGCTCCTGAACGCCAGGGCCGCCCCTTGGAACGTGGTGTGAATGCTCGATGGCACGCCCGCTTTCTGCTCGGTCGCTTCAATCGCGTTCACTGCTGCACCGAGCGATGCTCCCGGCGCGAGGTTGAATGACACCGTGGCCGCCGGGAACTGCGCGAGGTGATTGATCAACAGGGGGCGGGATTCAACAGTCACTTTGGCAATCGCCGACAGGGGTACTTGTCCACCGCCGGACGACGGGACATAAACAGAGGCAAGCGCGTCGACCGAGCGGTATGACTCGGGGTCGGCCTCCATGATTACCCGGTACTGGTTGGACTGAGTGAAGATGGTGGAGACGATTCTTTGTCCGAAAGCATCATAGAGAGCGTTGTCAACCGTGCCCACGCTGATACCCAGGCGCGCGGCACTGTCTCTGTCGATGGTGACTTGCACGGCCAGGCCGTTGTCCTCCTGGTTGCTGACCACGTCAGACAGCTCGGGCAGCTGTTTCAGGAGGGATACCAGCTTCGGTGTCCAGGTAGAGAGTGCCGTCGCGTCCGCGCTTTCCAGCGTGAAGTTGTACTGGGTGCGGCTGATGGTGTTGTCGAGCGTGAGATCCTGCACAGGCTGCATGTACAGCGTGATGCCTGGAACGTTGGAGGTCTCAGTGCGCAGCCGCCGGATGACCTCGGTCGCGGTCATCGTGCGCGAGTCCCGCGGCTTCAGATTGATGAGGAATCTGCCGCTGTTCAGAGTGACGTTGTTGCCGTCGACACCAATGAACGAGGACAGGCTCGCGACATCCGGGTCTTTGAGAATCGCCGCGGCGAGAGCCTGTTGGCGTTCGGCCATGGCCGCGTACGAGACTCCTTCCGTGGCATCCGACACACCCTGGATGAGGCCCGTGTCCTGATCCGGAAAGAAACCCTTGGGAATGACTATGTACAGGCCCGCTGTAACAACGAGTGTCGCCACTGCTACCCACAGTGTCAGGCGTTGATGGTCGAGTACCCACGTGAGCTTGCGGCCATACCAGGCGACCATCCTCGCAAACCAGCCCGACTCGTCCGCATGCTTTTCGCTCTCCGGGCGATGCTTCAGCAGGTTCGCGCACATCATCGGGACGAGGGTGAGTGACACGACTGCGGAGATGAGGATCGTTACGGCCAGTGTTACCGCAAACTCGCGGAACAGGCGCCCCACGACGTCCTGCATGAACAGCAGCGGGATCAACACGGCAATCAGGGAGACGGTCAGGGAGATAATGGTAAATCCGATCTGCCCGGCGCCTTTCAGCGCCGCCTGCAGGGGGCGTTCGCCCTGCTCGATGTAGCGCGCAATGTTCTCGATCATCACGATGGCATCGTCGACGACAAAGCCGGTCGCGATGGTCAGCGCCATCAGCGAAAGGTTGTTGAGACTGAAGTTCGCGATGTACATGACGGCAAAGGTGCCGATCAGGGACAGCGGCACGGACAGACTCGGAATCAGGGTGGCGCGTACATTTCGCAGGAACAGGTAGATGACGAGCACGACCAGGATGACGGCCAGGGTCATTTCCAGTTCCACGTCGCGGATGGATGCGCGAATCGTCGTGGTCCGGTCGGTTAGGATGGCGACGTCCACTCCGGGGGGCAGGGAGGAGCGCAGCTGAGGCAGCAGGTCGTGGATGCGATCGACGACGTCTACTACATTTGCTCCCGGCTGGCGTTGCACGTTCAGGATCAACGCCGGGGTGCCGTTCATCCAGCCGCCGAGCTTCGTGTTCTCGGCGCCGGATACCAGGGTCGCAACGTCTTTCATCCGAACGGGCGAGCCGTTCCGGTAGGCGACGATGATGTTGCCGTATTCGTCCGCGCTCCTGATCTGATCGTTGGTGTTGATCGTGTAAGCACGGGCAGGGCCATCCAACGTACCCTTGGGGCCGTTCTGGTTGGCTACGCTGATCGTCGTTCGCAGGTCATCGAGATTCAGGCCATAGGCGGCCAATGCGCGGGGGTTGACGACGACTCTCACAGCGGGCCGTTGGCCGCCGCTGATGCTCACCACGCCTACGCCTTTGAGCTGAGAAATCTTTTGCGCAATGCGGGTGTCCGCCATGTCCTGCACTTCGGTCAAAGGCATCACCGCTGAGGTGATACCCAACGTCAGGACAGGGGCGTCGGCGGGATTGACCTTGGCGTAGATCGGCGGCGCGGGTAGATCCTGGGGCAGCAGATTCTGGCCGGCACTGATCGCCGCCTGCACCTCCTGCTCGGCCACATCGATGGGCAGTGACAGGTTGAATTGCAAAGTGATGACGGAGGCGCCGGCAGAGCTCGTCGAGGACATCTGGTTCAGGCCGGGCATCTGGCCGAACTGCTTTTCCAGCGGCGCGGTGATCGCTGACGTGATCACTTCCGGGCTGGCGCCCGGGTAGAACGTCTGGACCTGGATCGTGGGGTAGGCGACTTCGGGCAGTGCCGACAGGGGCAGTTGCAGGTAGGCGATCAGGCCCACGACCAGGATCGCCACCATCAACAAGGTGGTGGCGACGGGGCGAAGTATGAAGATGCGCGACGGATTCATGCGTCAACAATCATTGCGGGGCGGGCTGTTGCCCCCGATTTCGGTGCTGGCCCATCCCCTTGCCTGCACCCCGCTTGTGCTGGGGCGGTGCGGTCACCGGATGTTTGGGTGTGTCGGCCGGCAGGATCACAGACGCACCGTCTCGCAACCGGTCGCCACCCTCGGTGACGACCACATCGCCCGCCTGCAGCCCTTTTGTCACCGCAACCCGCTCGCCGTCAATGACTCCCAGCGTGATCGGCCGAACCGCTACGGTGTTGTCAGCCGTGTTCACGAGATACACGAATGTACTGACGACGCCGTTAGGCGCCCCACGGTGCACGGCCGCTCCCGGCATGACAATTTGATCATGCAACACGTTCACGACCAGCTGGATGTTCACAAACTGGTTGGCGAACAGACGGCCGTCCGCGTTGTCGAACAGGGCGCGCAGCTTGATCGTGCCGGTGGTCGTGTCGATCTGGTTGTCGACGGTTTTCACGGTGCCCTCGCCAATTTTGGCGCTGTTGCCCCGGTCGTAGGCAACCGCGGTCAACGTGGTGCCGGCCTGCATTTGGGCCATGAGGGCGTTCACGTTGTCTTCCGGTACAGCAAAGATCGCCGAGATCGGCTGCAGCTCGGTGACGACGACGATGCCGTTGGTATCCCCGGGCGTCACATAGTTACCCTGGTCAACTTGCCGCAGGCCGACTCTTCCTGTGACCGGTGAGCCGATGTGGGTGTACTCGAGATTGATCTGCGCGGTGCGGACCGCCGCCTGGTCGGCTTCGAGGGTGCCGCCGTATTGATCGACGAGCGCGCGCTGGGTATCCAGCTGCTGCTGGGCAACCGAATCCTCCTTGATCAGCTCCTCGAAGCGCTTCAAATCGAGCTTGGCATCCGCCAGCAACGCCTGGTCGCGGCGCAGGTTGCCCTTCGCCGATTCCAGTGCCGCCTGGTAGGGGCGCGGATCGATCTCGGCCAGAAACTGGCCTTGCTTCACGAGCTGACCTTCCTGGAACGCAATTTTGGTCAGGATGCCGCTCACCTGCGGTCTGACTGTCACTGTGGCCAGTGGCGTGATCGTTCCCAGGGCAGGGATGCGGACCTCGATGTCACCCGAAGCTACGGCAGCGACTGTCACAGCAACCGCGCTGTTGGGCCCGCCACCCCCAGCACCCCGACCGCGGCCACCCCCGCCGCCGCCGCCAAGCGCCGATGCTCCGCCGCCGCGGCCGCTACCCGGATTCCCCTCGAGCGCGGCCAGCTCCTGCTGATGCTTGTGGTGTCTGAGAACCAGCAGCACCAGCACTACAAATGCGATTACGACGATGATGACTGCGCGATATCTGCGGAAGAACGACTGCGGCGGCTGTACCGAGGCGTTGGTCTCATTCTCTTGTTCGTTCACCACTTATCCACCAGCTTGCGGCCCCATCGTTGACTGTGCAACCCAGGGCGAAGTTTCCCGACATTCGCACTCCAGACACTGTAAGCAAGTGTTGCCCCGCGGGGTCGGAAGTGCTTGACATACAAAGGGTATTATGCAGGAACGCGACATCGTCCCCTGATGCGGCATCTTAATTGCTGTGTGCGGTTCCATGCACATTTCATCCCGGTTGTTGAGCGTCGGAATCCTGTCTTTCGTCGCAATCGCCGCCGCGGGTTGCGGCGGCACGGCGCGGTTGCCCCTGGAGGCGGGGATTGGCGCGAATCCCCAGCTGCCGCCGCCCGAGAAGTCGCTGCTGCCCGTTTTGAATATCGCGCCCGCTAAAGGATGGCCACCTGGCGGTAAGCCGATTGCGGCTGACGGTTTGAGCGTCAAGGCATTTGCCACTGGCCTCGATCACCCGCGTTGGCTGTACCTATTACCGAATGGTGACGTGCTGGTCGCGGAAACAAACGCGCCGCCCAAGCCCGAAGACGGCAAGGGAATTCGCGGTTGGGTACAGAAGAGGATCATGAAGCGGGCGGGTTCCATAACGCCCAGTGCCAACCGGATCACCTTGCTGCGGGACACGAACGGTACGGGCGTCGCTGATCAGCGGTATGTGTTCGCTGACAAGTTGAATTCGCCGTACGGCATGGCGTTGGTGGGTAATCTGTTCTACGTCGCGGATTC
>JAXDQF010000414.1:0-11815 GCA_034668025.1 Gammaproteobacteria bacterium
GTGATGGATGCCGCAAGGAATCACAGCATCACCGGCATCGAGGCGGTGTGCGGTGGCGGTGCCGCTTGCGGCACCTGCCACGTTTTCGTGGAGGCGAACTGGCTCGCCCGCCTGCCTCCCACGGCGCAGGCGGAACAGGACCTTCTCGATTTCCTGACGCAGAAGCAACCCAACTCCAGACTCTCCTGCCAGATTCCGTTGGAGCCCCAACTCGACGGGTTGGTTGTGCATCTGCCGGAACATCAGGAGTAAGGCAAATGCCGGCGGGCGCATCTGCCGAACCGTCTGCGGACGAAGCAGTACCCGCGCTGCTGGCCCGTTTCGGCGGTGAACCGCCGCCGGCGCCCGAATGGTTTCGTCGGGCCCTGGCGTTGGAGGCGCAGCGCAGTTTTGTTGGTATTGACGGCGCAAACATCGAATTGCTCGCGTGGGGAGCCCGGGGACGCCCGGGATTGCTGTTTCTCCATGGCCATGCCGCCCATGCCGATGTCTGGCGATTCATCGCGCCGTTCTTCGCCGGGAATTTTCGCGTCGGCGCCTTGTCATGGTCCGGGATGGGACGTTCTGACTGGCGAGCGGACTATCACATTGACCATTGGGTCGCCGAGTTGATGGGGGGCGCCGCCGCGCTCGGTCTCTTCGACGCACCTATCGCGCCGGTAGTGGTTGCCCACTCGGCGGGCGCCAAACCGGCGCTCATCACCGCCGCCCAACACGGTGACAGGCTGAGTGGCTTGATCGTCGCCGATAGCGGTGTTTCGGTTCCGCCGCCGCCGCACCGTCAGAAGGCGGATCGCCGCCGCTGCCACCGGAATTATCCGACCTTGCCGCAAGCGTTGGCCCGTTTCCGCTTCGGCCCGATCCAACCCTGCGAGAACTTTTATATTGCCGATCGCATCGCGCGCGACTCGCTCAAACAGGTCGAGGGCGGCTGGACCTGGCGTTTCGATCCCGGAATCTGGGCCTGGCTGGCGTCCGCCGAAGCCTGGAATGCCTTGGCCAATCCAAAATGCCGCCTGGCCTTGCTGGTCGGCGAACATTCTGCGGTGGTCACCCGGCAACGCGCCGACTCCTTGCGAAACCAGGCGCCGCCCGGCACGCCTTACGTCGTGCTGCCGGAAGCCCATCATCATCTGATGGTGGACCAGCCGCTGGCCTTCGTCACGGCGATCAGAGCGATTCTTGCCGGCTGGGGGATCGCGGGATGACGAAAGACGACGACCTCGCAGCGGTTGCCGCCGCAGATGCCCGCCGCTATCAGGCTATGATCGACGGCGATGCGGCGTCGCTCGAAACATTGCTCCATGACAAGTTTTACTACACCCACTTTTCCGGGTGGAGCGAGGGAAAGCCCAGCTATATCGAGCGCATCCGCGCCGGTAAGGTCAGCTATGGCAATGTGCGCACGGGGAACGTCGTGACCGATCTCTACGCAGATACTGCCGTCATGCATGGCCGCATGTGGATGGATGTCTTCGTCATCGACGAACAGCGCAATGTTCCGATCAACAATCAGTTCACCGCTGTTTGGGTCAGAGGAGAGAAAGGCTGGCTGATGGTCGCCTGGGCGTCGACACCAGTTGCGGAATCGGCGCGCACGCGCGCGTAGAGCATGATGTTGTTTTCGACGGCGACCCACTGTGGGAGGCGATCGATATGCATTTCACCTCGATAACGGGGGAATGGATATTGGACAACACAAGGGTGGCACCGCAGCATCGGCGCGGCGTTGAAGAAGTAGGGGGACAACGATGGAACGCTCGAAGCGCCAGAAGGCTGCACTACTGTGTTCTGTGGGCACACTCGCCTGCCTGAATTGGGCATCGGCAACGGCCGGAGGCTCCGATACGGCCGCTGCCGAGAGTTCCGACGCAGCCGAGCGGTCTGGTTCTCTGGAGCTCGAGGAAGTGGTCGTCACGGCGCGCAAGCGAGTGGAACCACTGCAGAAGACTCCAGCGGCGGTGACGGTGTTCTCGGCGAAAAACCTCGCCGAGGATCCGATCCGCACCCTTGTCGATATTCAACACCAGACCCCGAACCTGGAGATCCGCGGCGGTTCCTATGACCCGTTCGCCGCGACCGTCGCCATTCGCGGTCAATACCCCGACGACAGCACCCTTACGTCGCAGCCGTCGGTGGGCATCTATATCGACGACGTCTATCAGGCGACCACGGGCGGGATCGGGGCGGGCGGCCTCTCGGACGTCAACGAGGTCGAAGTTCTGAAGGGTCCGCAAGGTACGCTCTATGGCCGTAACTCGACTGGGGGCGCAGTCAAGATCAACACCCCGCTGCCCGACTATGAGGGCATCAGCGGGTGGGTCAAAGGCGGCTATGGCAAGTACAACCAGAATGAAGAGGCAGGAGCGGTCAATCTTCCAGTCGTCACCGACAAGCTGGCGGTACGGATCAGCGCCGAGAACCTCGGGCATGACGGCTACGGCCATATCATCGGCACCAACACCGATCTCAATGATCTGCAGTCCACGTCGGGCAGGATCGCTGTGCGGATCGACCCCGTCGAACACCTGCAAATCCTCATCCGTGGCGACGTGAGCTCATCGAGTTCAAACGGGCTCGCGAGCAACCTGGTCGGGGTCACGCCCTATTCGCAAAGCTTGTTCGGGCTCACGACCTTTGGATACAGCCCCGCCATCGTCAACGAGGCGATCCAGCACGGCGACATCAACATCACGCAAGTTGGGACGCTGTTTTTCTACGGCAGACAGATCGCGTCGAACCCGGCCGTATACGGCCCGTTGTACGCAGGCGCTCTCGCGGCCCTCGACACCGCCATTGCCAATGGTCAGGGCCTGAAGACCCTGCTGGGCAATATCATCCCGGGCGGCTCCTACAACGGCTATAGTTCACTGCAACATCCGCACTCGACCCTGCATCAGAGCGGCGGGTCGGCGTCGGTCACATACGATGTAAACGCGAATCTGACAGTCAAGTCGATCACGGCCTATCGGACCCTCGGTCGGGTTACCGCGACTGAATTCTTCGGAACGCAGGATACGGCTCTGGACGGGACGACCGCCGATGAGCATCTCAAACAGTTGACCGAGGAACTGCAGGCGTCCGGGAAATTGTTGGAATCCCGCCTGAATTACACAGCCGGTTATTACTACTATCACATGTCGGGAACCGACGATACCGACTCGACCACCCTGCCGGCATTGAATACTCTATTTGGACAACTCGGGCTCGGTGGCGGCATTCTTCCCAGCGGTAGCCAGGTCCAACCGGCCCTCGGCAGATCGCACCTGGTTGACACTTCGAACTCGGCCTACGCGCAGGCGAGCTATGCAGTCCTTCACAACATCAACGTGACTGCGGGCCTGCGGTGGACATCGGAGCATCTGGAGGAGACCGCGGCCAGTTTCGCGGGCCCGGACGAGAGTTTCGGCCTGGGAGCCTACGAAGTGTGCCTCGTCCCGTCGACCACGCCGGGCATCAACCTGCCAATCACCGCCTGTAATCGCAGCTTTCCAACATCGTTCTCCAACGTGTCGTACACGGTGGGGATGGATTGGAGTCCGACCGGCGACATGTTGGTATATGTAAAGACCAGTACGGGTTTCAAGGCTGGCGGCGTCAACAGTTACGGCGACTTCAACGCCTTCGCTCCGGAAAAAGTGACCGACTACGAAATCGGGATCAAATCCGATTGGCTCGACCATCGGCTGCGGTTCAACCTGGCCGGGTTCTACGATAAATATGACGATATTCAACGTTCGGTGTTCAAGGTCGTCTATGGCAACCTGGCAACGGAAGTTGTGAATGCCGCATCGGCGGATATCGACGGTATCGAGCTGGAAACGTTCGCCCGCCCGTTCCAGAACCTCGAGCTGCGGACCAATCTCGCTTATTTACATGCAAAATATAATACGTTCATATCAACGAGCCCGGTGCCTTCCGGTGTCGATCCGGCTACCGGCGCGCCGATCTATCCGCAGATCAACCTGAGCGACACGCCGTTCAACAACGTGCCGAAATGGAAGACGAGCATCGAGCCGGCCTACACCCTTCCGCTGCCGTTCGGCAGCCTGCGCACGTCGGTCGACTATACCTACCAGAGCAAGATTTACTTCTCGTCCCAATCGCAGAGTGCGTTCACCGGCAACGTTGCCTCGCAAAACCCCTACGGCCTGTGGGATGCACGCACGGCCTTGCATTTCGACCGGGCGAATCTGGAAATCGCAGCCTGGATCCGCAACATCGCCGACAAGAAATACATCAACAACGCGGCCGACCTCTCGGGTTCGCTCGGACTCATCGAGTCCAACCTGGGCCCACCGCGGACGTACGGCGCTGAATTCACGCTGAGGTTCTGAGCAGCAGAAGTGCATGGCCTATCGCGTCATTTGGTAGATCCCGAGCTTTTGGCGGCGTTGGACACTTTCCCGTCGTTGGTTTTTTCCGCGCAAACGCTTCCGCTGATGAGGGCCAGCCTGCCGCAATTTCTGGCGATGGCGCCGCCGTCGGACGTCACGGACGTGACGATGGTCGAGCGATACATTCCCGGGCCACCGGGCGCGCCTGAGGTGAGGGTGCTCGTCTACACGTGCGACGGGGCCGAAGGCCCGTCGCCGGCCTATCTGCACATGCATGGCGGCGGTTATGTGTTCGGCGTTCCTGAGCTCAACGACTTGGGCAACAGACGCCTTGCCAGCGACCTCAGATGTGTCGTCGTGTCCGTCGACTACCGGCTTGCGCCCGAAGCGCCGTTTCCGGGCGCGGTCGAAGATTGCTATGCGGCGCTCGTCTGGCTTCACGCCCAGGCGGCGTCGCTCGGTGTTGACCCCGGTCGGATCGCCATAGGCGGCGAGAGCGCCGGGGCCGGATTGGCGGCTTCGCTTGGGCTTCTGGCGCGCGACCGCGGCAAGGCGCCCGTTGCCTTTCAGATGCTGATCTATCCGATGTTGGACGATCGCACCGGCGCGACGAGCGAGCCGCACCCTTATGCCGGCGAGTTCATCTGGACCGCCGAGTCCAACCGGTTCGGCTGGGCGTCCTTACTCGGAGGCGCGCCGGGAGGCGGTGATGTATCGCGCTACGCAGCCCCGGCGCGCGCGAAGAACCTCGCCGAACTGCCGCCGACCTTCATCGCCGTCGGGGCTCTCGATCTGCTGCTCGAAGAAGACATTGATTTCGCGCGGCGCCTGATCCGAGCCGGCGTGCCGACTGAGTTGCACGTTTATCCCGGCGCCTACCATGCTCCTGACATGACGCCGGAGGCGCGTGTTGCGAAGGCTCTCAGGCGCGACGTCCTCGAGGCGATGCGGCGCGCCTTCGAGGAGGCTTCGCCACGGTAACTAACAATGGCGGAATGGGGCGACGATGGACAAGAGTAGACTAGATGATCAAGTGGCAATCGTGACGGGCGGCGGCGCCGGCATCGGCAGGGGCATTGCCCTTGCTCTCGCCGAGCGCGGTGCCGGGGTCGCAATCGTCGATATCGAGCCTGTGCGTGCCCGAGAAGTTGCGCAGAGAGTTCTCGAGCATGGCGGCCAAGCGTTGGCGCTAACAGCTGACGTCATGGATGGGGATGCGTTGCGACATGCTATAGCAGCGGCGGGACAATGGCGCGGGCGCGTTGATATATTGGTAAACAACGCTGGCGGTGTCTCCGGCAGACCCTTCCTCCAACAGAGTGAACGGAGCTGGCGCCGGCACGTCGAGCTGAATCTCATGAGCATGCTCGTTGCGACTGCGAGCGCCGTGCCGATGATGATCGACGGGAAGCAGGGCGGCGCGATCCTCAATGTTGCCAGTATCGAAGCGACGCGCGCTGCGCCCAACTATGCGGTCTATGCAGCCTGTAAGGCGGCGATGGTGAGCTTGACGCGCTCGATGGCCCTGGAGTTCTCTCCGCACGCTATTCGCGTCAACGCCATCGCACCGGATCATACGGTAACGCCAGGTGTGCGCGGCAACCGTGCAGGGCCCGTCGACGAGGCGAGCTGGAGACGGCCCAGTATCGAGCAGCAGGCAGCCATGGATCAGCTCGTCCCGCTCATGCGTGAGGGGGTGCCCGAGGAATGTGGCGACGCCGCCGTTTATCTCTGTTCGCGAATGTCCTCTTATGTGACCGGTGTTTTGCTGCCCGTCGATGGTGGCACATGGGCGGCTGGCGGCTGGATGCGTACACCGGCCGGCGCCTGGACTCTCAACCAGGGTTTAACCACTGTCGGCTGAATAGTCAGCGTCGGGGTCGACGCAAGAGTCAGGATCATCAGGCGAGTTGCAAGGCATCTTACCGTGAATATATTCGTCATCGGTGCGACCGGCTTCGTTGGTTCCAACGTCGTGCGCCAGCTCGCCGCCAGCGGTTACACCGTGACCGGGTTCGCGCGCGATGCCGCCGGAGCCGCTAAGGTCAGCGCTTCCGGTGGTATGCCGCATATCGGCGAATTCGATCTGGCGCTGTTGACTGAGCTTGCTCGCGCCGCCGATACAACTGTGTTTGCACCACAGCTTCCTGATCAGGACCGGGAATATGAAGTTGTGTCGTCGCTCCTGGGCGCGCTGGAGGGTACTGACAAGGGCTTTTTATTCACGTCGGGTACCGGCGTGCTCGGACAGCGCACGGATGGTGCTTGGAGCGAGGACAGTTTCGCGGAAGATGACTCTTTCGTGGCGTCCAAATACCTGCTTCGCCGCCGCGAAACTGAGGACCTGACGAGAGCAGCGGCAGGACGCGGGGTTCGCGCGATGGTCGTTCGCCCGCCGCTCATCTGGGGGGAGGGCTATCATGGATTCGTCGACCAGGTATTGACATCGATCGAAAAGACCGGTGCCGCGTGCTACATAGGCAGTGGGCTCAACCTGTATAGCCATGTTCATGTGGCGGATTTGGCGGAAGTTTACCAACTCGCGATCGAGACAGGTCGTGCCGGTGGCCTCTATCACGCCGTGGCAGGCGAACTCAACAATCGCATACTCGCTGAACTGGTGGCGCGCCAGCAGGACGTGCCAACACGCAGTGTGACAATTGCCGAAGCGATCGACATTTGGGGCAAGTTCGTCACCCTCGTCGTTCTGGCGGTCTGTAGCCGTTCGCGAAGCCCCCGTTCGCGCCGAGAGCTCGGCTGGCGCCCGCGCCATCTCGACCCGATCGACGCCATCCTGGCAGGCGAGCTCAACGGGCGGCGACGCAATTAGCAAACCAGGTTGGTCCGGTAGGGGCCGGCGCATCTACGGCCGGGAAATGCATATCGGGAAAGAGGGCAGGTCTATGGGCAAACTCAATGGACGTGTCGCCGTTGTCACGGGCGCCGGACGGGGTATCGGCAGGGCGACCGCGGAACTGTTCGCCTCCGAAGGGGCCAGGATCGCAGTCGCCACGCGCACGGCGAGCGCTGGCGAGGAAACCGTGGCCGCGATCAAGGCGGCTGGTGGAGAGGCATTCCTGGTCGCATGCGATGTCGGCAGCCGCCAGGCCTGTACGGGGGTAATCGACGAGACGGTCGAGCGCTACGGTAGGCTCGACATCGTCCTCCACAACGCGGCCTATGTCCCGTTCGCGCCCCTCGGCGCCCTGGCAGACACGGAGTTGGACAAACTACTCGATGTTGGGCTGAAGGCTGCGTTTTGGCTGTGTTATGCGGCGTTGGCGCAGTTGGAAAAAAGCCCGGCCGCGCGGATTTTGGTCACGAGTTCCGGCGCTGGCAATACCGGCGGGGTGGTGGGGCTCGTTCATTATGGTGCGATGAAGGCCGGCCTGAACGGGTTCGTACGCGGCGCGGCGCTGGAACTGGCGCGGCGCGGCGTCACCGTGAATGCTGTCCAGCCGGGTTTCACTTTGACAGCCTCGGCGGCGCGCAACAGCTCGCCCGCGGCCATTCGCGCTATGACGTCGCCTATTCCGATCGCGCGTCCGGGCCTGCCGCGCGAAATGGCCGAGGCGTTCTTGTATTTGGCGTCGGACGCTGCGGCCTATGTGACGGGACAAATTCTGGCGATCGACGGCGGCGCGACGCTCGGCAATCCAGAGGGGCTGAAATTCGATCAACTGGAATAGTTGACCTGCCGCGGAACGAGCTTCAGGGGGAGGTGCTTGTAACGCCGAACCTGCAGGCTCTGAACCCACTCGGGTGGTTGGTCGGGGTCGAGGGTGATACTGCTGGTACGCTCGAGCAGCGCCGTGAGCACAACCCGCCCCTCGAGGCGGGCGAGGGGTGCGCCCACACAAAAGTGGATGCCCCGCCCGAACGTCATGTGGCGCATTGGCCGATCGAGGATCATTTCATCTGGATTTTCGAACGCAGCGGGATCCCGGTTGCCGGCGCTCCAGAACATCAGGACGGTGGCGCCCGCCTGAATGTCGACACCCCCAAGCGTCGTATCTTTGGGGACAGAACGCAACATCGAGCGGAAAGGGGATTCCAAGCGGAGCACTTCCTCCAGGAAGGCCGGGATGCGGTCGGGTTGCTGGCGTAGTTGCTGTTGGAGATTGGTGTTTTCCGCCACGATGCGCACGGCATTGCCCAGCAGGCTCGTCGTGGACTCACCGCCCGCGGCCAGCAGGATATGCAGGATGGCCGCGCCCTCCGGGGTGCTGAGCACCCCGCTTGCCACGCCGCGTTTGATGGAGGTCAGGATGTCCTCGGCCGGCTCCGCTGCCACCTGCGCAAGTTGGTCAGTGATCCAGGCCTGAATTTCGACGCTGCGCCCGATGCATTCAAACAATTGCTGTTGGGTCAGCGTCGCTCC
The DNA here is from genome assembly GCA_034668025.1 of Gammaproteobacteria bacterium. Taxonomy (GTDB): domain Bacteria; phylum Pseudomonadota; class Gammaproteobacteria; order Steroidobacterales; family Steroidobacteraceae; genus 13-2-20CM-66-19. Next base: position 8,719 of record JAXDQF010000414.1, read on the forward strand.
CACTAATGCCGTTGAATCGAACGCGGCTTGCAGAAGGCTGCTCGGGTCGCTATTGCGAAAGCCGATGAGGCGGCCGATGACTGTGATCGGAACGAGATTGCCAACCACAGCCATGAAATCGACGTTCCGCTCATCGACAGCTCGCTCCACGCAGCCGGTGGCGATTGCCACGATCTCCGGCTCCAGGAGAGTCATGCGCTTTGCGACGAACTCGGGAAAGACCGCACGCTTATGCGCGGCGTGGACGGGCGGATCTGCGGTCGCGAGCGCTTGAGCACCCGCGTCGCCGAGCGGTAGACGAGCGGGGAGCCCCTGTTCATCGCGGTAGAGCAAGGTACGCATATTCGACGAGAAATCTCCGACCCGGCGGGCAGCTTCTTCCAACAGCGCGAAGGAGGTCACGGCGAACACCTCGGTGCCGGGGACTTGCCACACCGGTGCTTGCTTCTGGAGTTGGCGGTAGAGCGGATACGGATTGTCGAGGATTTCTCGGTCGAGCAGCGCTGTTCCGGGGATCTCTTGGCTCATTGGATTTCTCCATGGACGGGAACGACCCCGCCGGCTCGAGCCATTGCGCGCAGCTCGATTCGAGGCGTTACGCGCAGGATGTCCGGCGGCACATGTTGAATTTCTGCGCTGCGGCCCGCGCAGCTGAGTGTTAGAATCCGAGCATGAGGCGCATCACGCGCAGTTACCGGATTCGTGCCTATCCGAATGGCGCGCAGCGCCGACTTCTCGAGCACTGGTTCGGGGCCTCTCGGTGGCTGTGGAACACGACCCTCGGGATTCGCTCGGAGGCGTATCGCGTCTGGGGATTGAAATTGACCGGCGTTGATCTCTCGCGCTGGCTGACGCAGTGGAAGCGCACAGCAGGACACGAGTGGCTCGCCGCGGTGCCCGCAACGTGTCTGACGCAGTGTTTGCGCGATCAGGATTCGGCGTTTCGAAACTTCTTTGCCCGCCAGGCGCGGTACCCGAAATTCAAGCGCAAGAGTGCCGCCGCGAGCCTGCGGTTTCAGGACGCGGGAGCGGCCTGGGCGCGAGGCGTGGTGAGTCTGCCGAAGTTGGGGTCGCTCAAGCTGGCCGAATCGCTTCCCAAGGTCGAGCGGCCGGACCTGGTGACTCTCTTGCGCGATGCCGCGGGGCGCTACCACGTCAGTTTCTGCGCGGAGGTGGAGAGGTCCTTGCTGCCAATCACGTATCGCGTGGTGGGCGTGGACCTGGGCCTGACGCATTTGGCGACTCTCTCCACAGGAGAGAAAATCCCCAATCCGAAACGCTATCACGCACGCCTGAAGTACCTGCGTCAGCAGCAACGGTGCCTGGCACGGCGGCAGAAAGGCAGCCGACGCCGGGAGAAGCAGCGGCTGCGCGTGGCACGGGCGCACGCGCGGGTGAGAGAACAGCGCCAGTACGCCCTGCATGCACTTACGACCCGGTTGGTGCGCGAGTTCGATCTGATTTTCATCGAAGACCTGAACGTGAAGGCGATGGCGCGCGGGCTGCACGCCCGCGCGATCCACGACGTCGCGTTCAGCGAGGTACGCCGCCAGCTTACCTACAAGGCTGACTGGTACGGCAAGATCCTGGAGACGGTGGATCGCTGGTTTCCCTCGAGCAAGAGGTGCTCGGAATGCCGGTACACCCTCGATGAGTTGCGGCTCGATGAGCGACAGTGGACGTGCCCGAAATGCGGGACCTGCCACGACCGCGACATCAATGCCGCACGGAATTTGCTGGCGGAGGGTCTTCGCCAGCTGGCCGGTCGTGACGACCGGGACCTGCGCGTGGATGCGAGAGATGCATGCCCAGAAGAAGACCTTCTGGTGCAGGTGCTCGCAGAGGAAGCGCGAAGCGGGCAACGGAATCGAGCCTGTCTGGAACAGGCGAGGTTCAGTTAGCAGTGCTGTCAAGAGGTATTCCTTTGCTGGGAAGCGGTGCTGATCTGTGGGACGAACTGCGCTGCATCCGGGGCGCGCTGGTTGAAGCGGCGTCCTACCATCGCTGCGGCGATGTTGACCTTTTGTATGTCGATGGCGCCGCCGGCGATTCCCCAGCCCCAGGAATCGCGCAGCCGGCGCTCCATGTCATATTCCGTCGAATAGCCGTAGCCGCCCATGAGTTGCAACGCCGCGCCAGTGACTTCACGGCTGATCTCGTTGGAAAAGCACTTGGCCACAGACGAGTCGAGAATGTTCGGCAAGCCGTTTTCGGCATTGCAGGCGGCCCTATGAATCAGGAGCCTGGCCGCTTCGACCTTCATTTTCATTTCCGCGAGACGCAACTGCACCGCCTGGAATTCGACGATCGGGCGTCCGAACTGCCTGCGCTCCTGAACATAGGCGGTGATGTTTTCGAGGGACGCGGCGGCCTGGGCCATCGCCATGGTCGCGTTGCCGCAGCGCTCCAGATCGAACGCTTCCATCAACTTCGGAAAGCCGCCGGCCGGCACGATCATATTGCCGAGCGGGACTTCGACCGCTTCGAGATAGAGATCGCTCGACGGCACGCCGCGAAAGCCCATCAGACGCTCTTGCGCTCCGAATGTCAGGCCCGGTGTTCCCTTCTCGACGAATACCGCGCCGATTCCCTTGGCGCCGGGGTCGTTGGAGAGCCGGCAATAGACCACGTAACCGTCGGAATGACCGCCGCCGGAACACCACCGCTTGGTCCCGTTCAAGACGATCTTCTCGCCGTCGATGACGCCCCTGGTTCGAAGGTCGGTGAGGGCGGTTCCAGCCTCCGGTTCAGACATAGACACGGCAATGACCATTTCGCCGTGGCAGACGCGCGGGATCAACTTTTCCTTCAGCCGTTCGTTGGCGAAATGTTCAATGGCCCGGACGGGGCCGACACAGGATTCGAACACCGGAAAGGCGACCGCGGAGGAGATCTTGGCAAATTCCTCGAGAACCAACAGGGCCTCCAGATTGCCGAGTCCCGCGCCGCCGTAACGCTCGGCAACATTGACTCCCAGGAATCCCATCTCGGCATATCGGAGCAGCCAGTCGCGGGGTACCGGTTCGGAATTCTGTTCCAGTTGCCTGGCAAGCTCGGGCAGTTGCTCGGTGGCGAAACGACGGGCGGCCGATTGCAG
>JAXDQF010000415.1:0-5369 GCA_034668025.1 Gammaproteobacteria bacterium
ACTCGTGTACTGAATCCTGTTGGGCCGCCATGGGAAGACACTCCCTGAGGGCTGCTCGGCAGATCGTAACGGACCCCGTCCAATGTGAAACCACCGTTGGCAATCCGATTGGCATACCGTCCCAACAGGCTGCTGAAATTAGCCCGCGCCTCGTAGGCCTGCAGATTCGGCAACGACAACGCCACGTTGGCTGACACGCCCTTGCGATCGGGGACTGAGATTTCGGTGATGATGCCCCCGTAGGACAGAACGCGAACGAGCATCCCCTTCTTGTTGTGGAGCGTAAAAATCTCAACGGGGGCACCGGTCGCGGTGACGCCATAGGGCTCACGAGTGACTTGGGAACTGTGGGCGGTTCCTGCGCTCAACAACGAGCCGATGAGAACAGCGACGCGCCGGGCGGGGTTGGGCCTGTGCATGAGCAAATCCTATATGATACACAGACCGCCCGTAGGAGGTAGGTTCATGCGTGCTCCACTATTTATTGCTCTGCTGGCTGTGACACTCGGTGCCCAAGCCAAGACCGCTCTGTTGGAGCACGTGCCCCTGAAATGGACGCCGACCTCGGAGCTCAAATTGGGCACGATGGAAATGTCTCAGGCATCGATTCAGGTCGAGACTTTCCAGGACGTCCGCGAGAACAAGGAGGCCATCGGCGAGAATCGCGAGGACGACAAACCGAAGCCCGTCACGACCACCGATGATGTCGGCGCGTTCGTCAGTACTCACCTGCGTGAGCTGCTCGAGCACGGCGGTCTCAAAACCGTTGACAGCAACGGTGTTGTGACAATCAAAGGCGAGGTCAAACAATTTTTCGTCAGGGAGGCGAGCACCTACAAATCAACAGTGGCTGTGCACCTGACTGTTGTGGGCCGCGACGGGCAGACACTCTGGAGTGGGCTCGCCTCGGGTGACGCGACTCGCTTCGGTCGCTCCTACAAGCTCGAGAACTATTACGAGGTACTCTGCGACGCCCTTGTCAACACGGTCAGCTCGATGTTGCAGAGTGCAGAGCTCCAGAAGGCGCTGTCGGGACGCTGAGCTCTCGGGTGATTGGACCCGCGCCCTTCATGCGCGGGCCCAATCCAGTCACTACGTCAGTCAGTTGCTCGTATCAATTACCAGGATCGGCGAGGGTCGTGCCCAAAAGGCCAAAGTTCGGCGTGCCCCATCCCGTGGGCAGGTCGTAACCCCTTCCCGCGGAGAACCCATCTACGCCGTTGAAGCCGTTGTCTCCAACCGTGACGTCATGGAACAGCGAGCGGAGCACCCCGGTGCCACCCAGCAGGTTGATGCGGTCGTTGAGAAAGCCCATGGGCCGGCCCCGGATCTGGTTGAGATCCGCGATGATGCCGGCCCACTGCGGTGAGCCGGCGCTGGTGCCCCCGAAGAGATAGAAACCAGCACCGCCGCTGCCTTCCGACCAGTACGTGATCACTCCACCGACAACGCCGGCGTTGTACGAAACATCCGCGATACCACGATGCTTGTGCAGCGTCTTGTTCATCGCGGCGCCGACAAAGAGCGCCTGGGAGAGCGGCTCATCAATCAGAATGCTCATGCCGCCACCGGTCGCCCCAAAACCATCATTCCAAACCTGCTCACCCTGGTAGGTGCCATTCGGATCCGCGTTTGTGGCCGTACCAAAGAACAGGTTGGTACCGCCCACGCTGGTCACATTGGTCGACGAAGCGGGCCACGAGACATTCTGGAATGGCAGCGTGTCGCCATCAGCGTCGAACGGTTGAGTGGAACCGGAATCGCCTGCCGAGGCAAACAGGGTCACGTGTTGTGCCCGGGCCTTGGTAAACGCCTTCTCCCAAGCGGCGAGAAGATCCAATCCAGAAGGATTTCCGTAGAACGTCTCGCTCTCGCCGAAGCTCATGGAGACGACATCGCCCAGGTGATTGTCGAGCGCGTAGTTCAGTGCGGCCAACAGATCCTCGTCGTTGTCGCTCTTGGCAGCGACCAGCACGATGTTCGCGCCGGGAGCCACGGCGTGGGCCCACTGGGTGTCCAGGGCAATCTCGCCTGTCCAGCCGACCATGTCGGCATCAGTTGGATCGAACGCCGGAGTGCCCGGCATGGTGATGATCTTGAGTGAGGGCGGCGCCGGCAGGCCGTAGACCGTGTCGAAATTCGCCAGGTCCGTTGCGACCGACGGACTGCCGAACGCGTCGAGTATGACAATCGTCCGACCTTTGCCCGTGTACCCCTTGTTGATCAGACCGTCGATGCCGTAGGCCTTACGGATAGCACCGGGACCGTAGCAGAACAATCCCGCGCTTTCATCGAAAGGCCGGGTCTCGCAAGTGAAAACCGCGGCGTTGGGTGCGAGCTTGGGTAACTGGGTGGCTTTTTCCCCTGGGACCGAGCCGGGTTTCATTTGTCCGGCGAATGCAGTGCTGCCGAAGAGCACGGCTGTTGCACACACGGTGAGCGCTGCCCACCGTCGACCGAGTGCCGATGTCCGCATGATTAACTCCCTGAATTGTATTGCAACACTGTCTCCTCGACGGGAGGTTGAGTGTCGGTTCAACCTGCGGTCATATCTTTACACAGTTTCCAACCGCGTTGCATCAGAACTCGTAATTCAACGTTCCGAAATATTCGCGCGGCCGGGCATACGCAATCTCCGCGTAACCGCTGCCGGTGGACAGGGATGAATTGCCGGCGATTGCATATAACTTGTCGGTCGCATTGTTCACGCCGAGAGTGATGCGCCACGGTCCAACTGCGGGGGCGACGACAAACGTTGTGTTTACAACGGCATACCCTCCCAGTTGGGCGATCTCGGGGGTATTGGTTGCGTCAAAAAACGTCGTACTCTGATAAGAAGCATCTACACGCGGTGTGAATTGCAGGCGCGCTGCATGCGCGGTGTAGGCGATGCCGGCGTGAGCCTGCCAACGGGGCGCGAATGGCAGCGCATTGCCCACTTTCAGGCCGGGCGGAATCACGGCTAATGGGTTTATATCCAGTCTGTCGATACTACTTTCCAGGTGTCCGACACTGCCTTCGATGCTCCAGTTGACCGTCGGCGCCCAAGTCAGCTCCGCTTCCGCACCCTTGATGGTCGCCTTGCCGGCGTTGGTGAGAAAGGGAGCCACGCCCGCAGGTGCCGGACCACGGTATGTGATCTGCATGTCGGTGTAGTCTGAATCAAAGACCGCGAGATTCAGGCGCACGGTGTTGTTGAGAAGATCGAGCTTGGTACCCAGCTCCACGCTCTTGGCCTTCTCCGGCTTGAACTCCTGCAGCGCCGCCTGCTGTTGCGGCGTGAGGACTGAATTGAAGTGGCTGTTCCAGCCGCCCCCCTTGAAACCCTCCGCGTAGCTCACGTACGTCATGGCCTGCCTGCTCCAGCGGTAATTCACTGAAGCGGAAGGCGTAAATGCCGAAAACGTGTCCCGGTACCAGCGCAACGGGACCTGTTTGATGGCCGGGGCTGCGTAGTCGAACTGATCCGGGTACGAGCCTTTATTATCCTGTGTGTAGCGCGCGCCCGCGGTCAGGCCGAGTCGCTCGTCAAAATTGTAGGTCCATTGGGTGAATACCGCCCAGCTCTTGTTGTCCACCACATTATTATCGCTGTCGCGCTGGATGCCCGGCGTCGGCGGGTTGAGCTCCACACCCGCGATGTCGTTGGAATACTGCTTGAAGTAGTACGCGCCCAGGACCCCTGTCAGGGGCTTCACGCGATAGATGGCCTGCAACTCCTGGCTAGCCTGCCAGCTGTGGACATCATAGGTTGTGTTAAGAATTGTGAGCGGCGTGTTGTCCGCATCGCGATTTCCCGTCCAGCGAACGTTGCGATACGCGCTGATTGATTTCAATCCCACGGCTTCCGTAGGATTGTAAGTGAGGTTGAGAGAGCTGCCCCAGGCCTCCAACGTGCTTTTGAGCGGCGCGGTGCCATTGTTGCGAAACGGGCCGGCCGCCTGGAAGTTGTTTGCACAGCGCGGGTCGGGGATATTCGGCACCGCCGCAAGCGTTGCGAAATTGCCGTTGAATCCCGGACAACCGGCATCCGCGCTCGCAACGCGGGGAAAAGTGGCGGCGGTATTGATCGCCGCGAACACTAGAGGGCTGCCGTGCTCGTCCGCACTCGAGTAGTCTGCCAGCCATCGGGCCTGGATCTGGTCGGTGGGCTGCCAGAGAAACTTGCTGGTGAGAGTGTAGGTATTCGTATCGCCGAGATCCGTGCCATCCGCACGGATGACATAACCTTCCTGTTTGCGGCGGCCGGCCGTAAAGCGCGACCGAAGCTCGCTGGCAATCGGCACATCGACTGCTACAAAGCCGTCGTAGAGATGATCCGAGCCCAGCCCACCGCGCACAGTACCGCCGAATTCGTTGCCGGGCTCCGCCGTCGACAACAGGATGGCGCCCCCGATGGTATTGCGACCGAACAAGGTGCCTTGTGGGCCCCGCAACACCTGGACGGAAGAGATATCACGCAGGTCCATCCGACTTCCCACGGCTGAACCGATGTACACGTCGTCAATGTAGAGGCCTACACCGGGATCCACTGTCGAAGTGGGATCTGTCTGGCCGATACCCCGGATGAAGACCTGCGAGGAGGCGTTGTTGCCGGCGAGCGGCGCATTCGATCCGAACTGCAGGTTGGGAACCACCTGGGTGAGCTGGTCGGTCTCGAAGATCTGGCGCTTTTCGAGCGCGTCACCACTGAACGCGGTGATGGCGACGGGAGTGTCCTGTTGGTTCTCGCGAACCCTGCGCGCCGTGACGATGACTTCTTCCAAGGTGCCATGCTCGGTTCCAGACGCTGCCGGATTAGCGGGTACCGGGTCCACCGGCGGCGGCGCCACGTCCGCCGACCGATTCGATGTTCTGCGCAGCGGGCTCGTCGCGTGTACCTCGATCGTCATGGGATTCAGCTGCAGGAACGTGAGGTCAGTTCCCTCCAACAGCAGGTTGAGTGCGGTCTGCGGCGAAAACTCGCCTTCCAATGCAGGCGCCTCGTGCCCTTCCGCCAGCTTGGAGAAAAAGATGATCTGAATGCCGCTCTGGTCCGCGAGCTGCTGCAGTGCCAACTCCAGGGGCTGCGGCGCAATCCGCAGCGGCCGCAGGTCCTGTGACTCCCCGGCCGGGGCCGGCAAGGGCACACCGAGAAGCAAGACTGCGGCCAACAGCGCACTCGCGCGACCGGCCTCGTGGATTTCGAATTCGTTCCGTGAGCAAACGCTCATACCCCCCCTCCTCATTGATCCGAAGGCCCCTACCCCCTCGACACCCGATCAATTCGCGTCGTGCGTCACCACGCTGTGACTCTCGAGTGTCACAATGAAATGCAGATTGTCCGGTGACTTCTCGATGCGAACGTCGGGCAGCCGGGCGAGAAATGT
>JAXDQF010000416.1:0-20732 GCA_034668025.1 Gammaproteobacteria bacterium
TGCCGTCGAGCAACGGCTCGTTCACCGCTATGAAGTCAGTGCGCTGCATGAGTTATGCAGGTATGCGGATCCGAGCGGCTTCGACCGGCTCGAGAATCGTCTTATCCTCATCCCCGGCGTAGGGACCTTGCTTGACTTCGATGATCTCGGTGTCTTCCAACATCTCAAAGCCATGACCACCGGCCGCCAGCAGAATCACATCGCCGGCGGCCAGAATCCGACTCTCGACGTACTTGCCGTTTTCACAGTAGAAGTCGACCCGCAGCTTGCCGGATTTGATCACCAGCACTTCACGTGTGAAGGTGACTGCGCGCGGCACGGCGTTGTGTATGTGCGCAGCAATCCGGTAGCCGGCACGACGGTTCATGTACCCCAATTGTTGGGAGTAGTCGTTGGGGGTCAGAAAGGTGATCCCTTCGCGCACGTAACTCGCCCTGATGATGATGGCGAGCTCCGTGGAGCCCTTGCGGATATTTTCAATCACGTTGGTTTCCCGAAACTCGCACGCCGCCATTTGACAGAAGAATACCTGCGATTGGCACCCCGTTATGTGAAGTGGGTCTGGTTCGAGGGAAGGGGATGGACGGGGAGGTTGGTGCGGTGCATTTCGTGACGGACGTCACGCAACAGTCAGCTGCGAGCAGATTCCAGATTGCGGATGGCAGTCAGCCCTTCCCGATACGACGGGTACTGCGGGCGCCAGTCCAACGCCTGCTTCGCCTGCGAATTGGAAATGCGCCGGCTCTCCAGAAAATACCGCTCTGCCGCGCCGGACATCACCGCCGACTCGAATGGTTCCGGGGCGGGAGGTTCAACTCCGAGGAGAGTTGCAGCGAATGTGACTACGTCAGCGGTTGAAGCAGGTTCGTCGTCGCACACGTTGTAGATGGCGTGTTGGTTGGGTCGCTGCAGCGAGGCCTCCAGCAGCGAAACCAGGTCTTCAACATGGATCCGTGACAGCACATGGTTGTTCTTTTCAATCCGGCGGGCACGGCCTTCCCGCAGCCGATCGAGTGCGGAACGGCCCGGGCCATAGATCCCCGCCAACCGCAAGATCACGAGCGGCAAACGGGCAGGTCCGCAAAGGGCAGTCCAGGCGCGCTCGGCCTCGAAGCGCCGTAATCCTGTGGGGGATGTCGTGTTGAGCGGCGAGCTCTCGTCGGTCCAAGCTCCCTTTTGATCGCCGTACACAGCGGTTGATGAGGCGTAACCAATCCAATGCAGCTGGGAATTGCTGCGCCCCGAAAGTGCCGGTGATAGCGCCTGGAGTCCGGGGCAGTGCCCTTCCGATGGAGGTGCCACGATGAGTAGAGCGTTGGCTTCGGATGTTGCTCTGTGGACGCTGTCGAGATCCTGCACATTGATTGGGTGAGCCCCCAGAGATTCGACGCGCCGCCGGGTTTCCTCGCTACGGACAATGACCCGGGTTCTCCAACCCCTGGCCTGCTGGCGGCGGCAAAACAATTCAGCTGTGTAGCCGAGGCCAAACAGGAGCAGGTTGCCGGGTGAAGTCATTGCGCCAAACGGAATGAATGGCCGCTGAGACTGCCCTGGATTCTGAAATAAATCAAAGGGTTCCGCAAAAATGCGGCGAGCCGGGGCTGTGGGTCGCCCACAGTCATGATATCGTCATCTGATAACGTCATCATTGAACCATATGGACCCTCGCAAGCTCATCGGACCGGCTTTCGCGGCACTGCTCGTCGGCGCCATCGGCGGCGGTATCTGGTACTCGCATTCGAACCTGCGCGCCGAGCATGATTCGGCGGCGCAGCGCCAGCTGGAGGCGACCCGGGAAGTCCGCATTCACGGGCTGATCGTGAACCAGAAACTGGTGCTGGATCAGATCTCGGCTCTCAACACCACGACCGGCAACATGATCGAAACCACGAGCGAAATGCTCAAGAAGCAGGCCGGCCAGATTCATGAGCAGGCCGCCTCGGGCACGATCGAGGTCGACAAGCTGCGCCGGTCGTTCGAGAACGTTTATCAGACCATGGACGCGATTGCGACGTTCAAGACTCGCTCACTCGACTCCATGCAGAAGACGGTCGAAGCGCTCAGCACGGAAGTAACCAAGGCCAGAGGCTATCTCGACAAGGTTCGGCAGCAACAGTCCACTGCGGCGCTGACGACTGGTGGCTCGGATCCCGGCGCCGTGAAGTTGTAGGCCCCATGGGTACCTCCAGTCCTTTCCGCCGCGTAGCGCTGCCTTTCATTGCAGGCATCCTGATCGGCGTCTTGTGGGTCCTGGTGTCCGGCTGCTCGAATCACAGCGAGCCGTCGCAGGCCGCTGCTGCTCCAAAGGCCCCGGATCTGCGGATCCTCGCCGGCTCGGAGCTGAAGGAGCTCGAGCCGGATATCAAAGAGGCGGCGCGCAAAATCGGACTCGACGTCGAGGTGTCGTACAGCGGGACACTCGATATGGTGGATCGCATCAATGCGGGTGAGTCGTCGGCTTCGATAACAACCTGTTCACCGTGCGTGAAACGGTGCTCAGATATCTGCCCGAGACGCTGGCGAACTATGTTGCACTGCCACCCGCTTTTCGCGCCACGCGCGTCCTGAAGGCGGGCAAGACTGCTCGCGATCTGTTGACTGAACAGCTGACGATTCTCGATGATCAGCTGAAAGAGGTGGTCGCCAACGTCGCCCATGAGGACGCTGAGGCGCTGCTCGCCAACGGCAAGTTCCTCGAGGCGAAATTCCGCGAGCGCGACTTCCTCCAGCCGCTGTCGGCTGACTCTGTTTCAACTGGCACGAGAGCCTGACCCATGCCCCGAACCATTGTTGACCTGCCGTCTTCGCAATTGCGGGACCTCGACTCACGCTGCCGCTCACTCGGAATCTCACGAGCTGAGGGCGTACGGCGTGCCATTCAAACTTTCCTGAGCGAATCTCCCGGAGACAGCGAGCGTGCCTTCGGACTGTGGAAGGCGAGCGCCGGCAAAGCGAAGCGGGCTCAGACCGAGGACGAGGAGTGAGCGGGGTATTTGATACCAGTGTAGTGGTGGACTATCTGCGCGGCGCCAAGCCAGCCGCCAGCGCCTTCAAACGTTTTCCACATCGAGCCATCACGGTCACAACATGGGTTGAGGTAATGGCAGCGGCACCAGTGACGCTCTCACTCGAAACACGAGAATTTCTGCGTACTTTCGAGCGGCTGGCGATCAGCGAGGCGATCTCGGACCGCGCACTCGCGCTGATGGAAAAGCACTCGCGCCTCGAGCTGCGCCATGCGATCCCGTGGGCGACCGCAATCGCCAACGAGTTGATCTACATCACCTGCGAATTGCCGGAGGAGTGGGGCGACAAGAGTCTGTGGGTTCCGTATAGAAAGTAACCACCGCGGCAACGCCGCTCACGAGCCCGCGTACAGCTGGAACGCTCCCCAGAAAAGGGGCTTGCGGTAAATGCGCGAAGAATGGATGAGAGCCAGTTTGGCGGCCCGCAGGGCTTCATCCGGTGGTTTCCCCGCCTGCAGCTCGCTGTAAAGCTGATCCATCAACAACGGCGATGCCGCGTCCGCTACCTGCCAAAGCGCGGCAATCACATTGTGCGCCCCCGCCCGCAGGAAGACCCACGCCAGTCCAACGAGTCCCTCGCCGGCATAGGTGCGAACCCCCGAGCCATAACAGGCTGAAATGGTTACCAGGTCCGCATTGATGGGATGTTGCACAATGTCGCGTGCGTACAGTTGAAAGTCACCCAGCTCCTTCGAAGTTGGCGACAACACGACTGCAGAATCGAGTGGGCTCAGGCGGCTGGCAGTGCCGTGCGCGGCGAAATGGATATAGCGGAATTCGCCGGGGCTGCTGGCCGCATACGCGGTGGGAATTGCCTGCGCCTGTGCGAGCACCACCTCGCTGTCGGGCGGAAAGTGTTGGCGCACCTGCCGGATCTCGGTCGCGGCATCCGGAAGCGGTGCGAAATCGCCCGGTGGGGGCAGGGGGTCACCGATCAACAACAGATCTTTCGCGGCTTTTTTCGGGGATGCAGTATTCAACACGGAGAGCATCCGGATCGAGCTGGCCGTGGTGACGGTGACGTCCTCAATCCAATATCGACTGCCGTCTGCCACCAGCGTTTCGAAATTGAGTCCGGTCAGTACACCATCGGGAATGATGAACACCTTCGAGCCGGCGGGGATCAGCGCGGCGGCGGGTTTGATCAGGGCCTCATACAAGGATGCCGCGGCGGAGCCCGGCATTCGGACCGGATCGCTGGACTGCTGGATGTCAGCCTGGTGTTTCTTCACCAGCGCCTGAATCGCCTTCTGACCCGGCAGCGTGAACAGTTGCGTCTGACTGGCAGTCACAGCCCACAGATGCGACTGCTCCGGCCCCAGGGAATAAAACAGTATCGCCGCATGAAGGCCGCGCGCGACCGTGCGGGGATCGGCTGCCGTCTTGTCGGCAGCGGCGACCTGTTTGCCGGCAAAATTCAAGCCTTCTTCCAAGGTTCGCGAGCGGCTGCGGTCCAACAGTTGCAGGGCATCGACCGGTTGGTTGGTGTTGATCAGGAAGTCGGCGTAGTCGCGGTAGATGGATTGTCCATAGCCGAACGCTGCAAGCCGCAGCGCTACGTCTTTGACGGCGGAGCGTTTGTCCTCGAAGGTTTGAATAGAGCGTTGATACCAGAGTCTCGCCTGCTCGACCTGCTGTCTGCCAGAATACAATTTTGCAATCGCGCTCTCGATCTCCGCACGCAGGTCCGGATCCGGCGTCAGCTCCCGGGCGGACATCAGGATGTTGTCCGCTTCTTTATCCGTGGCCCGGCGCGAAGCCAGCAGGCCCTGCAGGTACCGCGCGTAGGCGATCACGGTGTTGTCTTTTGATTTTTGCGCGACCAGCACGGCGGCGTCGCTGTGGCGTTCGGCGGTGTCGTACTGGCCCTGCTCGTAGAGCAGCAGAGCGAGGTTGGTCTCAATGTTGGCGATCTGATCCACTTCCTCCTCGGCTGGCAGCGTCGAGGCCCAGCGTAGTGCCTGTTCGTCGTATCCCCTGGCTTCCTCCAGGTTGCCGAGCCGGTATTGGGCCAGCCCCGCGTTCTGCAGCCAATGAACCCGATGATCGGTCAGTCCAATCTGCTGCGCCTGTTGCTCGGCGTCCTGGAAGTTGGCCAGGGCGCCATCAAAGTCGCCGAGATTCTGCTGCGCCCAGCCGGCATTACCCAACGCCATCTCGAGCGCTCTGCGTGCCTGAATTGGCCGCGCGACCTCGACGGCCCGCTGCGACCAGCCGAGCGACTCTGAGTAGCGTTCCTTCAGCAGGCTGGCGAATCCAAGATCGACCAGGTTGTCGGCCTTCACCAACGAGTCGCCGCTGTCACCGGCGACCGCCAGGCTGCTCTTGAATTTTTCGAGCGCCTGGTCCAGTTGGCCGGAATGGCCCGCAGCAAGTCCCTCTGCTCGCAGCACTTCGGCAATCAGGCTCGAGTGTGTTGATTCGGCAAGTTGGTGGGCAGCATGTAACTCGCGCTCAGACTGTTCATTCTGATCGAGCCTCGAGTATGCCCGGCCGCAGAGCAGGTGCCACTTGACGGCGGGATCGCCCTGAGCTGCAGGCGAAGCGCCAGCGCACGCGAGCAGGGCAATCGCATCCCCGGGGCGGTTTTGGGTGAGGAGGATCTGTGCATCCAGCAGGCGAAATTTCAATGCCCACGGCAACGCGCGTGCCGACCCCGCGGCGGAGAAATCCCGGGCGGCCTGTTCTGCTCGGGCGTGAGCCACCTCGAGATGGCCGTGGAGGTACTCGCTGTAGGCGCTTTGGAAGAGCGTATCCGGTTGAACGCTCGACCCGTGGCATCCCGCCAGAATCAGGACCGGCGGGATGCTCGTCAGCGAAAATATCCAAACGGCTAGAAGTTGCCGACTCCGCCGCCGCCTGCACAGTTGATCGTGATCTTGCCCTTGACCGCACACCCGAGCTCGGCGCGGATGCTCACCAGCTGCACCGACTCCGCTGTGAGCAGCAATTCGCCGAAAAAGAAGCGCCCGAAATTCGGAATATCCACGACGTGGCCACAGAATTCCTCGTCCGGTTTTTCTTTTACGTAGCCATCCACCAGCGAGCACATGACGCTGGCGTTGGCTTTCGCATCGCTCTTCTTCATCCATTCAAAGCGCTTCTCTGCCCACGCGGCGTTGTGGCGGCCCGTAAAGGCCTTGGTCACTCTTGCGGCCTGTTCCTTGCCAATCTCCCAGATATGCTCTCGCGTGGCGCCCACCGGAAGGCCTTTCGCATCGCGCGAAGTCTGATAGTCCTGCAGTTTCTGATTCCACTGCAGCTCCTTGCATTGACCCTCCACCCGCAGCCCCTCGAAGCGGGAGCCCGCAGTCGACACCTTGATGACCTTCCTGTCAGGCGGAATCAGGATCGAAAGTTGCGCCACGATGCGCTCAGCCGTGACCACCTCGAGGATATTCAATCCCTCGACCACGGATGTTACGAGAATCGCAATGGTCTTGTCGTCGTCGTCGCGGTCCCTGTTCTCTTCACCCGATACACGGGTGTATGCCGAGCGGCAACTGACGATGTTGTCCAGAGTAAACCCTTCCGACCGGGCCAATGCAAATCCCCCTGCCGCCGGCAGAGAGACCGGGGCGAGCGTGGGGACCGGCTTCCGAAAGGGTTTCTCGAGGATGCCTCCCAGTGCATTGGCATCGGCGCGAAAAGAATAGAACCCCGTATCATTCGTGTTTTGCATGGCCGCCCCTCGTGTGCGTCGACTCGCTACGAGTCAGTTAATTGGAAATGTTGACCGTAAACCGATAGTGCGCCAAATCGCTGGCGGATGGACCTCCGCTTTCCTTCTCATGGCCTCGAACGACCAACGTATAGTCTCCACGTGACAAACTGGCGGTGGGGACGACGATGGGCACCGTATCCTTGGCCTGCTCGGCCGTCACGGGCAAACTCCAGACTGTGGCACCTGAATGGTCAACCAGTACACACGAGTAGCTCGCGTATTGATCCGCTGTTGGAATATCGACCGACAACAGAAGTGGCTGCGCCTTTGACACAGTCACCGTGGGAATTGCCCCGCCGCGAGTGTTGCCCCCCACCAGAAACAAAGACGACGGCGTACTCGGTCGCTCACTTCCTGCGCTCAGGCGGGGGAACAGGACCGCGTTCTGATAGATGACGACGCATAACAGCAGCGCCGCCGCCCATCCGGCGAACGCCGGTCTCCAGAATCGCGCAGCCCGGGATTTGCGGGCCAGGGGCGGCCCAGGTCCGCCGGCGAGGTCACCACCCGTAGCGTCATGTTTGAGCTCACGTCGGGCTGCGTCGAGGAACTCGGCTGTGACCCGGACGTCGGTGGCGCACTGCGGGCAGTCGAAGAAGTGCTCTTCGAATTCACCCCGCTCCCGTGCCGACATCTCATCCAGCAGGTACCGTTCGACGGCCCCGACTCGGGTTGCTTCGGGATGGTCCATCACGATGGCCTCCTCTCGCCGAAACGCTCGACATAGAAGGACTTGAAAGACTGCTTGGCCCGGTGCACGAGGACCCGGAGATAGTCGCGCGTCAGTCCGAGCTCCGCGCAGACTTCGTCTTTGTCACGCTCCTCCAGCAATACTGCCTGCAGCAGGCGCCGGTCGCGGTCGGGAAGATCGGTCAGGATTTTACGGACGGCGAGCTCGGTTTCGCGTACCTCAACGAGTCCCGGCCCGCCGGTTTCCTGGGAAATGAAGGAGTCCTCCGGTTCCTCCTCGATCCGGGAGTCAGGCCTTTTGTTGGCGCGGTAGTGCTCCAGCAGCACGTGGTTGCATACGGAATTGACCAGGGCCCCGAGGCGCTCAGGGTGCCGGACTCCGTCCGGCGCACGTACCAGCGCCAATACCCGCACGAACGTTTCCTGCTGCACATCCTCGATCGCATGCTTCGACTTCAGACGCGAGCGCAGCTTCAGGCGAATGAGCTCGCCGAAGTAAGCCACGAAGTGTTGCTCGGTAAGTGGCTCTCCCTGTTGCAATTGCTCCAGGTAGGTTGCATCGAAAGCGGCAAACTGCAACCGGGTCCCCTCTTTGACCACGGTGAGATTGCGGCATTCTACAGATTCGGTCTGCCCGAACCGGCGCCCGTGACCGCGGCACGCATTGGCCGCTTCCGCGACTTGTCTCATGCCTGTTCCAGTGCACCAATTTGCAGCATGGTCGCGATCGGATCGCGCGGATAGCCTTCCTGCAGCAAGACAGCGGCCGTCGCGGGAACGCTCAGCCGTTCCCATAACAGCTGCTCCAGCGGAGCGGCGACCCGGTGCAACAATTCCAGGCCGGGCGCTATCAACAGTGCGGTCACCAGGCCCGCGTGCCGCCCCCGCCGCAGTGCCTTCTGTGGATCGAACAGTGCCGGATCGAGAGGCTGGAAACAGCTCGCGTGAATGCTTGCGCGCAAGGTTGCCTGTTCGAGTCGGCAGATATTCAGCTCGGTGGAGGGGTCGGGCAGTTGTCCGGCAATGAAATCCAACAGCGCGTCGGCCTCGGCACCGAAAAATGACAGAGTACCGCCCCCCAGATTGATCCATTCATCCAGGATCCGGCGCCGCGTAGCGTCCGTCAGAATCGAGAGTGTCAGTGCGGCCGCATTCGCGGCCCGTTGCTCGCACCATGACCGCTGCACCGCCCGTGTGAATTGCAATGCGGCGCTCGGTTGCAGCGCATGAAGACACTCCCACTCGTTGGCATCGAGCAGCACCGAATCCAGCGGGCCGCCGCCGTCGGTATTGCGTACCATCCGTCCCAGCGCTGTTTGGAATTCACGCAGCGACATGTCGGGTTACCGGATGACATCGATCCCAGATTGCGCGCGCCCGCCGTAGATCTTCGGTGATGGCTTCGCGGCCCAGGCGGGGCGCAAATTGGTCCAGCACTTCGAAGACCACGCCAGCTGCGTTGGGAGCGCGGATGAGTGTGTATTCGAGGAGCCGCCATACGGGCGGCGGAACCCGTCCGTTGTGCCCATCCATCCAGAAGCCATCGCGCCATGACCCACCCGCTAAGTGGATTTCTATAACCCGATCCAGGTCGACCCGGTCAATGAGCGCGAAGGGATCGAGGTGATGGTTCAGTGCGTTGCAGTAGATGTTATGCAGATCGAGCAACTGATAGCAGCCGCTGCGCGTCATGATCCGGTTCATGAGGCCGATGTCATCCACGATCTGTGGATCGTGCGGGAGCGCTTCAGAGGGAATGTAGTAGGCCGGATTCTCGAGGAGAAACGGAACCCCGTAGCGCTTGCCAATGGCGGCGGCCCGCTCGGCGACGAGTTCGGCAGCCTCGCGAGTGGCTGGCAAGGGCAGGGGAACACCCACCTCGAGTGTCGCGCCGTCGTCTGCTGCAATCGTCTGAAATCCCAGATGTTCGCTGTGCCAAACGAAAGGCCAGCTCGCCTGGAAAAGGTCCAACATCTCCAGGTATCCCGTGTTGCAGCCGTGTGCAGAGCCGATAGACAGTTCCACGCCGTGTACGACCATCGGAAGATCTCGGGTCGCCGCTCGCGCCTTTGCCACCTGCTGCGGCACCGGTGCGAGCGAATGGCCTCTTTGAAAGCACAGCGTCTCGGGCGCGATCTCAACAAAATCGATCACACCCGATTGATAGAAATCCGCCGGCATCGAGGCGATGTAAGGAAATCCAACGCCCAGTGCTGCCACGTTAATCATGGTCTCGTCCCCAGCCGGCGGCAGTGAGTCAAATCCCGTGCGTTTCTATCCCAATGACGCCGGCCCCGATTCTCTTGATCTCCGCAGGATCTCCCAGGAACTCCAGGTCCACGCGCAGGAGCCGTCCGCAGGGCGTGCAGCCAGCTCTTTCAATGATCGCTGTGACGATGCGGTGGATTTGTTCCAGGGTCTGATGCTCTGGATTGAGTGTGAGCTTGGCGAGCTTGCTGCCCATGAGATATCTCCTTCTCTCGAGTGGTGATTTTTGTTAGCCACACTCATAGTGAAGCGAGCACGCCAAGCGTTTCACGCCGCCGCGAAGAAATTTACGACCAGGGCCAGCCGTGTAGTGACCCCCACCCAAGTGGGGTCCCACGCTCGCCGGCCGGGCTAGATCACAAAGTCCAGCAGCCCCGAGTAGCTATCCACGACCTCGTACCTGACCTCATCAGAGGTGATTTTCGCGAAGAACTTGCGAGCGCATTCAGCCTTGGCCTTTTCGATTTCCCGCATCTGCATCGACAGCATGGCGCCCTTCGTTTCTGCGACGAAATAAACGTGTTTGATCTTGTCCGAGCGCAACGCAATGGCCCAGTTGGGAGTGTAGTTACCCATGGGAGTGGGAATGTGGAAGCTCCTGGGCAGCTTGGCGTAGACCACCACTTCAGCGCTGGCATCCAATTCGCTGACGAAGGCGCGCTCAGTGGCTGAGTCAGTCACTACGTATTCATAAATGTGACGTGAAGCTTTGAAGGCATTCGCGAGGTCTTCCTTCCCGGCGTGCGTGAATGTGTCCACGCCGTAACTCTCGTCGAGCGGGCTGTAGGCCAGGTGTTCGACGACGATCGTTGCCTTCTGCTCCTGAATGAGCGCACTGGCTTTGACAATGAAGTCCTCGGGGTTGGCTTTGAATTGACCAAAGGCCTCGACGTCGAGGTCGCGCAGGATCGAAGCGACCGTCCGCCGGGTCAGCCCGGTTGACTCGGCCAATTTGCCGATCAGATCGTATTTGACGAGTGAGCCTGCCGAGCTGGCGAGCCGCTCGGTCGCGGATTCCAGCATGACGAACGAATCACCGCGCGTGACGTCTTCGTAGGTCGTCTGATCCTTCTGCTCACCCGAGATCAACGTGTATCGCAGCGGCGAGACTCTCAGATGCTCGTCCAGCGCCACAATGCATTTGTCGATCAACTCGCGGCTCTCGAATTGTACCGCATAGACGGCTTTGCGACTGATGCGGGCCCACAGATCCCGAAACTCCGGTTTGTCAAAATTGACACTCAGCGTGTTGACCTTCCTCTTGCGATCGTCATCAATTTCAGGCAACAGCGCAGCGCTGAACGGTCGGTCCGAGAGCGAGGCGCTGATGTCGCTTTGCAAACCCGCGACGAAATCCCGGTAGCTTTCATTTGCGACGACTGTCAGGACGTTCAGCTGATGCACGAGTGCGGGATCATCGATGCGATCGCCACTCTGGCTCACGGCGAGCCGCATACCGCGACCGACTTCCTGACGCCGGGAGACTTTGTTGTCGCTGTGCTTGAGTGTGCAGATTACGAAGACGTTCGGATTGTCCCAACCCTCGCGCAGCGCGGAATGCGAAAAGATGAAACGTACGGGCTCTTCGAAGCTCAGCAAACGAGCTTTATCTCGCAAGATCAGATCGTAGGCGTCCACGTCGTCGGCTTCACCAGCGAATTCGCCGCGTGCCTTGACGCCCGGGTTCACGAGCCGCCGGGTCTTCTTGTCGATCGAAAAGTATCCGCCGTGCGTCCTCGCGGTCTGAATGTTCTTCAGGTATCGGTTGTATGGCGAGTCCTCCAGTGTCAACACCTCATTCAACTGGCTGTCATACTCCTCTTCGAACATCCGGGCATATTCTCCCGCCTGTTCGCCGGATTCGTCGTAGCTGCGATACTTCGCTACCTCGTCGATAAAAAACAGCGAGAGTACTTTGACGCCCTGGCCGAAGAGCACCTGCTCCTTGTCAAAGTGCGCTTTGATCGCTTCGCGGATTTGAATTCGGCGTAGTGCCGTTTCGCTCACATCGCCGATCGCCTCACCGGCTCCCAGCACCACACCGTTGGTGAAGCTGATCGTATTCTCGAGCGCGTTGACGTCCGACACGACGAATCCCCGATACTGATCCAGGTGATCGGACAGCTCGTACAGGTTGGCGCTCCTGCGGAGCATCCGCGTCACGCGCTGAATCCCGCTCTTGCGGTGAATCTCGATCTCGGCCCGCGCCTCGGGCGGCTCGTTGGCCGAGATTTTGATAGAGTCCAAATACAGGTAGGCGTTCGTTCCGGCCAGACCCTTCACCGTGATGCCACGCACCGAAATCTTCTTGACGAGTTTCTGATTGTAGGCGTCGATGGCGTCGAGCCGGTACACCTTGTTGTGTTGAGTCTTGTGAGTAGCTGAGTAGCGCAGAATCATCAGAGGCGCGAATTCCGCCAGCTTCTCGGTGGTCGCCTTGCCCTCCATCTTCTGCGGTTCGTCCAGGATCAGAATGGGGCGGTTCTTCTTGATGACGTCGATGGGCCGGCGGGACTGAAATTCATCCAATTCCAGGTGGATGCGCCGCGCATCTTCGCCGCGGGCATTGAACGCCTGTACGTTGATGACCATGACGTTGATCCCGGCATCGGCTGAAAAGCCTTCGAGGTTGCTGAGTTGCCCGGAGTTGTAGACAAAATAGCGGATGCGCTTGCCGTAGATCTCGAGGAAGTGCTCACCCATGATCTCAAACGACTTCAATACGCCTTCGCGAATGGCGATGCTGGGCACGACGACAATGAACTTGCCCCAACCGTAGGCCTGGTTGAGCTCAAACATCGTCTTGATATAGCAGTATGTCTTGCCCGTCCCGGTCTCCATCTCTATATCGAGATTGACACCCGACACACGGGTCGTGACCAACTGCGTCGAGAGCGGGAGATTTTGCCGCCTTTGTACCGCCTGCACATTTTCCAGCAACTTCGCGCAACCCACGGCGATCCTGTCGTTGGCGAAGCCGCCGGTCTCCAGGTCGATCTGCAGGTTGAGCGGTTCCGCCGACCCGCTGGCGGTTGCACGGCGGCCCGGATCAGCGGTGTACCTGAGACCGTGGCCCTTCGGTTGACCCGCGAAGCAATCGACAACTGCCTGGACTGCGTCCGTCTGATAACGCTGCTGCTTGAACTTGAAGCGCATGGTCTAGAGCGACTTCACGTCGGTTTCCGGGCTCAGTTGCCTGAAGATCTGCTCCACGTTGATCTTCATGCTGTCGTTGGAGTAGCTGGCGTCGCGGAAAACAGCGCGCCGCGGCTTGCGCCTGGCAATCTCCTTCACGATCTCTGCGCTGATATCTTCATCAAAACAGGCTGCGAGCTCAGTGTCATCGACATAAAAGACAGCCTTGTCGCCAATCTGGTGCTGCTCGATGGGCGAGCTCAAGTCCACGCCCAGGTCTAACATCACCTGGAACAGCAGGTCCTCAGTGGTGCGATCTGCCTTGATGTTGTCCGTGTAAAAGTCGAGCCGATCCTGCGTCAGGTCCTCCGCCGCGTAATACACGTCCTTCATGTTGGATGTGTCTACCTTCAGGACGCGAAACCCGAGGTCGATCCGCGCGTTGTTCTGCTGTTGGTCTCTGATTTCCCGCGCATAGTTACGGATGCGAGTGAGGCCCATTTCGAAAATGGATGACAACCCCGGTTCGGTTTTGGGCAGCGATTCCTCAACTTGAATGGCAATGAACCGGCGATTGCCCCCGTCTTCCAGATTCTGCTTCAGCACCGCGTGTGCCGTTGGCGCACTGCCGCTGAAGAAGTCGAGGATGAGACTGCCATCGTTCGGTTTAGTCGCGAGCTGGAGAATGCGCTGCAGCAGCTCCACCGGCTTCACCGAATTCAGTACGTTTTCCGTGTGTTGGAATGGAACATATTTGAGCAGTGTCTTCTTGGCGTCCTGCGTGTGACCGACTTCGTCGTAGAGCCACAACGTTTGTGGAGTACGCCCACTCGCTACTTCGGCCAGGAAGCGCTTAACAGCAGGGGTATTGTTGCCGTCACTGCCCCACCAGATGCGCTTATCCGCATCCAGTTGCTTGAACTTGGCTTCATCTATCGCCCAGTACCGTCCCTTTGGCGGACCCTCGATTACCCGACCCGAAGGGCAAGTGACCGGATACACACCGGCATCGTATCGATTCCGGGCGGACATGTTCTCCGCCTTCCACGGCCCCCGAGGGTCGTCATCAGGATTCTTGTAGCGCGCCTCCATGTCCGCCGTCCGCGCCAGTTTCTCGGGACGCCAGGCGGATTTGTTGCGCGCGTAAATGACAATGTAGTCATGGTCTTCGGAGAACCAATCCGCGGTGTTTTTGGGCGCGTACACCTTCTGCCAGATAATCTGCGCCACAAAATTATGCTCGCCAAATGTCTCATCCATCATCTTGCGAAGATTGACGACCTCGTGGTCGTCAATGGAGATGAAGATGACGCCGTCTTCTTTCAAAAGCGCGCGTGATAATTGCAGCCGCGGCGCCAGCATCGTCGCCCAATCAGAGTGGAATCGTCCGTTGCGTTCCGTGTTGAGCACCATTCGAGCGCCGGAAGTGTCCTTCTGGCTCGTGCGCCGCAGATACGCCTGCTTGTCTTCGCTGAAATTATCGCTGTAGATAAAGTCCTTGCCGGTGTTATACGGGGGGTCGATGTAAATCAACTTCACCTTGCCGAGATATGTCTCCTGAAGGAGTTTCAAGGCATCGAGATTGTCGCCCTCAATGAAGAGATTGCGGGTGGTGTCGAAGTCGGCGCTCGCGGCGCGATTCGGCCGCAGCGTTTCCGTAATGCGGGCGTTGGCGGCAAGCAGCGCTGCGCGCTTGCCGGGCCAGTCCAGGTGATAGCGCTCGCGGGGTCCGTCAACGATGTGGTGGGAAAGATCCTGCCGCAGCTGGTCGAAGTCGATGGCCCGTTTCAGCTTGCCGGTCGTTTCGTCCTTGGTTTCGGTCACGCAGCGGGGGAAAAGGGCGGCGAGCTTCTCTATGTTGTTGTCGGTGATGTCGGGGGTGTGGAGCTTCAGCTTTTTCATCAAGGGCGAATGATCGATATTGAAGGGAGGCCATCGCGCATGCTGCTTTCATGCCCGGTGTTCCAGGGAATCGAGCATATTGCCTGATTTGGCGTATATCGCCCAGTTGTCCGCCGGAAAGCGGTAAAGCCGCAGGACCGTGGGCGGGGGCCACGGCGTGGCAGCGCAATGGCTTTTTTTTTGGGGAGACCGTCGGGACGCGGTCTCGTGAAGGACTCGGTGAGTCCGCAGCGCTCCCCGAAAACGGCTAGTTTTTGCGTGTCTGCATGTTAATCCAGTTGACCTCCCAGGTCTTGCCGCCATCGGCCGAAAACGCCTGCTCGTCGCGGCTCGAATCCGCGTTGAGGCTCTGGAACGTGAAGCGCACCAGGATGGCCCGGCCCTGGTACGGCTCCTGGTCGTAGAACACACCGTGCCCGCCCTTGAACTCGCCAACCAGGGCAGGGGTGTTCAGGACGCCGTCATTGCTGTGGGCGAACAGCAGGTTCCATTGTTGGGATTGAGGGTTGTAGAGGCGCAAAGCCAGAAACTCCAGATGACCGGAGGCGCCCTGGGTGTCGATCTCGGCCAGGTTCGCGCGTCCGCCCCAAAACTTGCGCACCGCGACTGTACCGTTCAGCGGGGTCCAGGTTTTGGAAGCAGTCAGCGGGTGGAGCAACCGCGACATCTGGATGTTCCAGGTACCAAACTGCCAGTCGAAGCCGTGCTGCTGTTGGGCTGCGTCGACCGCGGGCGCTTTCGCCTGCGTCGCTGCCTGGTTGTTGCGGGTCAGGTCGCCGATAAAGTTGGGCTCCCATGTCTGGCCGCCATCGGCGGAGAACGACTGTTCGACATGGTGTGAGTCTGCTTTGATGTCCGACCAGACCATGCGTACCAACACCGATCGACCCTGGTAGAGCTCCTGACTGTAGAACTCACCGCGTCCATCCTGGAACTCGCCGATGCCAGGTTGGTTCATGGTGCCGTCGTCGCTGCTGGAGAAGTACATGCCCCACTGGTGTGCCTGCGGGTTGTACAGGAACAGGGTCATGCCTTCGAAGTGACCGGCCGACCCATCCGCTTCGATCTCCTCGATCTGGGCTTTACCACCCCAGATCTTGTTCACCACCACCGTGCCGTTCATTTCGGTCCAGTCGTTGGAGCCGCTCAGCGGATGCTGCAGACGGCGTATGTGTGTGTTCCAGCCGCCGAAGTTGAAATCGAAATCGTGTTGGCCGTCGCGTGGCTGGACGGCCGGGGTGGGCGGTGCGGATGCCGCGGTTGGCGCGCCTGCCGCGAAACTGCACAGCGGTTGCAGGGACAGTAGCAACATCAGGGGCAAGTAGGCTTTCCTGCGCACGGACATGGTCATCTCCTGACCTCACAAAGTGATTGGCGCCAAGGTATGCCGGGGAGTGGTTAACTGAAATATCCAGTTTGCTATGATTCCATATGACCACTTTGCGCCGCCCCCGGAAACGCCGCACCTCCGCCGGCTTCCTGCCACCGGTCTCGCTCGATCCGGACAGCGCGACGCCGATGTACCGGCAACTCTCCGACTGGTTCCGGCGGGCCATTCTCGATCACCATCTGAGCCCCGGGCAGCGGCTGCCTTCCACCCGGCAGCTGGCGGGGGAGTTGGCCATATCCCGCATCCCGGTGTTGGTGGCCTACGAGCAACTGTTGGCGGAAGGATATCTCGAGACCTTTAAAGGGGCCGGAACCTGCGTGGCGCGGTCGATTCCGCAGCAAACATCGAGGACTGAAGCGCTGAAACCAAACCGCGTGCTGTCGCGTCCCGCCGGGCGGCCCACCGCGAGGCGCTTATCCAGGCGCGCGACCGCGATGCGCACGCGGGACCGGTCATGGTTGAGCAACCTCGGCGCGTTTCGCGTCGGCTTGCCGGCCTTGGATCATTTTCCCGCCGGCATCTGGTCAAAACTCGTAAATCGCCACGCGCGCAAGCCCCCCAGGGACTTGCTCTACTACGGCGACACCCTGGGTTACCTACCGCTGCGTGAGGCGGTCGCGGAGTACCTGGGTGTCTTCCGCGCCGTGCGGTGCGATGCCTCGCAGGTGCTCGTGACTACTGGCTCGCAACAGGGCCTGCAACTCGCAGCGCAGGTCCTGCTGGATCCGGGCGAGCATGTATGGATGGAGGAACCCGGCTATCCCGGTGCACAACTGGCGATGCAGGCGGCCGGTGCGGTGTTGGTCCCGGTGCCGGTGGATCAGGAAGGTCTGGACGTGTCCGAGGGAATGCGCCGCGGTCCCGGTGCCCGTGCGGCCTATATCACTCCATCACACCAGTTTCCTCTGGGTGTCACGCTCAGTGCCGCTCGGCGCATGCAGCTCTTGAGCTGGGCGGTCAGCAGCGGCACCTGGATCATTGAGGACGACTACGACAGCGAGTACCGCTTTGGCGGCCGCCCCATCGCATCGCTCCAGGGCCTGGATACCGACGGCCGCGTCATCTATGTGGGGACATTCAGCAAGGTCATGTTCCCCGCCATGCGTCTCGGGTACCTGGTGCTGCCCAAAGACCTGGTGCCGGCCTTCGCCGTGGCTCGCGAGGCGACCGATACCTGCTCCTCGAGCCTGTATCAGGCGGTCATGGCGGATTTCATCCGCGAGGGACATTTCGCCCGCCATATCGCTCGCATGCGCAAACTATATGCGCAACGTCGCAGGGCGTTGGTGGACGCGATCCAACAGCAACTCTCCGGAAAGCTCGAGGTGTTGGGTGCCGAAGCGGGCATGCAGCTCGCGGTTTTGCTTCCGCGCGGTGTCGACGATGTAACTGTGGCGAGGCGCGCAGCGAAGAAGGGAGTGTCAGCCAGGCCGTTGTCCGCGTGCTATCTGAATGCTCGTGCCCGCGGAGGACTGATCCTTGGTTATGGCGGGACTGACACTGCCGCAATCCATGAGGGCGTGCAGATACTCGGGACTTGTATCTGAGTGACCGGGGCACGGCTGTCGCAACGCCAATGCTAACCTGATCAACGTATCACGCGGCCAAACGCCGTCGCCGCGTTGGTGGAATGAGGAGGTCGGCCGGTATGTGGAAGCGGTCGCGCAGCTTGCGCACCATTGACATACTGAGGTCTCGTTTACCGTTCAACACTTCACTGATCCTGCTGGGAGTCCCGAACAGGGGCACCAGGTCGGCGCGTGAAAGGTCATGTTGCTCCATCAAATATGTGAGCAACTCAGGGAGTGAGGGTGAACGACGCGGCCACCGGCTGCGTTCATAAGCTTCTACCAGACGCGCTTGGGCTGTCATCCGCGACAGATCACCAGGATCATTCGATCGCATCAGTTGCTCGATGAGATCCTTTGCATCAGCATGGTCCGCATCATTTTCAATAACAATCAAAGTCGCTTTCATCAGACACTCCCCGCATCGACCTGGTCGTATTCCTCGTGCGATCCGAAGAATCGGATCATCAGCACGCCGGCCGCATACTGCACCAACGCAATCAGTCGGTAGTCGTTGGCCTTGATGTTGAAGACCACCCGCCCACCCTTCAGAATACTGGCCTTCGGATGGGCCGTCTTCACATCCCGAGGCGTCTTCCATTGACTCTGCTCCACGATCGCGCGCCAAGCATCGTATTGAGCCCGAGCGGCCTTGATTCCTCTGTGTCCAGTCCGTTCCTCAAACCAGCGCTCGACCAGGTCCGTGCCCAGAACAATCATTCGACCACCATTTTAGTGCGTAGTTCCCAAAAATGGAAATTCAAGTTCCACAAAATGGAAAAATAGCAGCAAAGCGTGAGCATGATAAGTCTCTGTTTCTGCAAAAATTCCTCAATTTGCACCTCCCATGGCGGCGACCGAGCATAGATCCCATGCGGCTGATCCAGCACCAATGAACCGGTCGCGGTTGTCGGCAACGGGAAGGAATTGGCAGGCCACCCATCGAGGGCACCGATGCCAGCGGAAGCGGTAGGTAAGATGTCGTATCTTTAGCTCCATGCAGGCGCAATCGCTCCCTCCCGAAGTTCTCCGCACATGAATTCACCCGCTCCGTCGAGCGCCGTCTATCCCGGCTCAGTCGGGCCGTCCGAGAACGCCAAACGTCTTCTTCCGTGGCTCGTTGCGGTCGCGTTTTTCATGGAGTCGCTGGACACGACGATTCTCAACACGGCGGTGCCTACCGTTTCGGCCGCGCTGGGTGTTGCGCCTCTGAGCATGAAGGCGGTCCTGGCGAGCTACACATTGAGCCTCGCAGTCTTTATTCCAATCAGCGGCTGGGTGGCTGACCGGTTTGGAACACGACGCGTCTTTGCGACGGCGATCGGGCTGTTCACGTTGGGCTCACTTCTGTGCGGACTGTCGAGCAACATTCACTTCCTCGTTACCTGTCGCGTACTGCAAGGCTGTGGCGGGGCGATGATGGTTCCGGTAGGCCGGCTCACGCTGGTGCGATCATTTCCAAAGTCCGAGCTGCTTCGCACGATGAGTTTTGTTGCCATACCCTCACTCGTGGCGCCCATGCTCGGGCCCATCGCCGGCGGGTTCATCGTTGACTATCTGCATTGGCGCGTCATCTTCTTCCTCAACATTCCCATCGGCTTGGCGGGTCTCGTCCTCGTGTACCTGCATCTGCCCGACTACCGTGAACAGCAGACCCCGCCGCTCGATGTAGTTGGGCTGATCCTGTTTGGTTCCGGGGTTGCACTGCTGTCGTATGTGCTCGAGATCTTCGGCGAGCACGGCCTGAGCTCGCGGGAGATGGTGGGGCTCCTGGCGTTGTCTTTGGCGCTGCTCGCAGGATATGCACTCCATGCCAGGACGCTTTCAGCTCCCTTGCTGCAACTCAAACTGCTCAGGATTCGGACGTTTCGCGCCGCCGTCAGCGGCAGCTTTTTTACACGCATCGGCATCGGTGGAGTGCCGTTTCTGCTGCCGTTGCTATACCAGGTGGGGCTGGGCTTCACCGCAATTCAGTCCGGCTTACTGGTGATGCCCCAGGCCGTCGCCGCCATGAGTATGAAAATGATCATGCCGCGACTGCTGCGCAAGGTCGGGTATCGCGGAGTACTCATCGCCAACACCCTGATGCTCGGTGTTCTTCTCATGGTATTTGCGACCATTGGCTCGACGACACCTGTCTGGCTCATCGTGCTGCAGGCCTTCTTCTATGGAGCGTTCACGTCGCTGCAGTACACGAGTATGAACACGCTCGTCTATGCTGACATCACAGAGAAGGACACCAGCGCTGCAAGCTCCATCGCAAGCACGCTGCAGCAGATGTCGATCAGCTTCGGTGTAGCGACCGCGGGATTGGCCACAGTTGTGTTTATTCCCAGTACTCAGGCTGATGCCGCTGGGATGATTCGGGGCATTCACGAGGCGCTGATCGCGCTGGGAATCCTGACAATCGCATCAACGGTTGTCTTCCTTGGTTTGAAGAGCGGCGACGGGGACGATGTGAGTCAGCACAAGGTGGTGCAGCAGCCGGTGGCTGAGCCCGCTTAGGGGTGTCCGTGCTCATCGTCGCGCGAGCTTGGCTGAGCGCGACGCGGGAGTTTGAACCACCAGCGAGCTCGAGTCGCCCCGCAGGGGGCGCTCGAGCCCAGCTTTCACTCCGTCATAAAGAACGCGAGCGCCACGACGGGAAACGCAAGGCCGACCCACGCCGCAAGCGTCCACCCTCCCTCCGCGAACGCCCAACCACCTAGTGCCGAGCCTACCGCGCAGCCGATGAAGAAGGCCGCTACGTAGAGCCCGTTCAGACGGCCCCGTAACTCGGCCCTGAGTGAAAAGATCGCGCGCTGTCCCAAGGTCATGTTGGCCGTCGTGCCGAAATCGAGCAGAATCGCCGCCGCGACCAGTATGGCGAGCGCCAACATCGAGCCTTGCGGGGCGATCTGTGACATCAGAAAAGCCCCCGCGACGGTGAGCATGGCGAGAGCGGTCGCGGGACGGCTCCAGCCGCGGTCGGCAAGCCGCCCACCGATGGGTGCGGCGATGGCTCCCGCGACGCCAGCCAGCGCGAATAG
>JAXDQF010000417.1:0-13433 GCA_034668025.1 Gammaproteobacteria bacterium
CCCATGACCACTTCTCCTGACCTGGTTCTCGTCGACGGCTCGTCTTATGTCTACCGGGCGTTTCACGCCCTGCCCGCGCTCAGCAACTCGCGTGGTGAACCGACAGGCGCCGTCCTGGGCGTGTTGAACATGCTGCTCAAGTTTGTGAAGGAGTATCAGCCGAAGTGCATTGCGGTGGTCTTCGATGCATCGGGCAAGACCTTTCGCGATGATCTCTTTGCCGAGTACAAGGCCAATCGGCCGCCGATGCCAAATGATCTGCGCTCGCAGATTGAGCCTCTGTTGTCGATCATCCGCGCGCAAGGGTTGCCGATTCTGCGAATTGAAGGCGTCGAAGCGGACGACGTCATCGGAACATTGGCGTGTCGGGCAGCGAAGTCTGGCAAGTCGGTGCTCATTTCCACCGGCGACAAGGATATGGCTCAGCTCGTCGATGGCTCGATCACGCTCATCAACACCATGAGCAACTCAGTGCTGGACCGTGCCGGCGTGAAGGCCAAATTCGATGTCTTCCCCGAGCAGATCATCGACTACCTCGCGCTCGTAGGCGACAGCTCGGACAACATTCCAGGCATTGAGAAAGTCGGTCCCAAGACGGCGGCGAAGTGGCTGGGGCAGTACCAGACACTCGACAACCTCGTCGCGAACGCGGCGCAAATCAGTGGCAAGGTGGGCGAGAACCTGCGTGCGGGGCTGCAAACCCTGGAGTTGTCCAAGAAGCTCGCAACCATTCATACGGAGCTGGATCTACCGCTCGCGCACGATCAACTCACACCAACAGAGCCTGACACCGGCCAGTTGCGCGAGTTGTACACACGATATGAGTTTCGCTCGCTGTTGAAACAGTTGGACGGCGGGGCGCCCGACGCAACGCCGGAGCAAGCCGGGACTGGTTGGGGCAGACGTGGCGGCGCGGCCACGGGCGCAGGTGCCGGGGCCGGCGGGGCGCAGGGTGCAGCAGCAGGCGCGGGTATCGGGGCCGGCGCGGACGGGCCTGGCGCGGCGGGTGCAGCAGGGGCGGCGGCAGGCGCGGGGGGCGGAGCGGGCCAAGGCACGGTTGCGGCGGGCAACCAACTCCACATTGCCCCAGGCAGGCTGCCCCCCGGAGCCCCGTCACCTCTGGAAGGCGTCCAGCGCAAATACGAAACCATCACCCAATGGGAAGATCTCGAACGCTGGATGGAACTGCTGCGCAAGGCAGATCTGTTCGCGTTCGACACGGAAACCACCAGCCTCGATTACATGAAGGCCGAAATCGTAGGCGTGTCGTTCGGCCTGGAAAGAGGCGTCGCCGCATACGTTCCTTTGCGCCACGACTATGCGGGCGCGCCCGAACAGTTGGATCGCGACAAGGTACTCGCCGCCCTCAAACCCATCCTGGAGGATCCGGAGCGCGGCAAAATCGGCCACCATCTGAAATACGATGCGCATGTTCTGGCCAACCACGACATTGAGCTCGCCGGCATGCGCTTCGACACCATGCTGGAGTCCTACGTCCTCAACAGCGTAGCGACACGCCACGACATGGATTCAACGGCGGCGTGTTATCTGGGCATCAAAACGATCACCTATGAGGATGTTGCGGGCAAGGGCGCCAAGCAACTCACTTTCAATCAGGTGCCCGTGGACAAGGCTGCGGAATATGCGGCGGAAGATGCAGACATCACACTCTGCCTGCATCACACGCTGTGGCCGCAACTCGAAACGTTTCCGCAGCTGAAGAAGCTGTATGAAGAGTTGGAGCAACCGCTGGTGCCGGTGCTGTTGCGCATGGAACATCGGGGCGTGCTGGTTGACCGCGAGTTGCTGCGTGCCCAGAGTCGCGAGTTTGCAACGCAACTGCAGGAATTGACGCTGCAGGCGCGCAAGGAGGCGGGTACGGAGTTCAACGTTGATTCGCCCAAACAGCTGCAGCAGATCCTGTTTGAAAAGCTGCAGATACCGGTTACGCGCAAGACCCCTACAGGGCAACCCTCCACGGCAGAAGACGTGTTGGAGGAGTTGGCGCTCTCCTATCCGTTGCCCCGGATCATTCTCGAATACCGCGCCCTGGCCAAGCTGAAATCCACTTACACCGACAAGCTGCCGGAGTTGGTGGACGCCAGGACCGGGCGTATCCATACCTCCTACCACCAGGCCGTGGCGCAGACGGGGAGGCTGTCCTCGGCGGATCCCAACCTGCAGAACATCCCGGTTCGTCGACCAGAAGGGCGTCGCATCCGTCAGGCGTTTATTGCGCCGCCGGGCTACGTGCTCATGGCCGCCGACTATTCGCAGATCGAACTGCGGATCATGGCCCATCTTTCAGGGGACGAGGGTCTCCTCTCGGCATTCGCTGAGGACCGCGACGTGCACGAGGCCACGGCGGCCGAAGTATTCAGCGTGCCGCTCGATTCGGTGACCTCGGATCAACGCCGAACGGCCAAGACGATCAACTTCGGACTCATCTACGGCATGTCCCCCTTCGGGCTCGCTCGGCAGCTGGGCATCGACCGGGGCTCTGCTCAGCGATACGTGGAGCGATATTTTGCGCGCTATCCCGGGGTGAAGCGGTTCATGGACGACACCCGGCACAGCGCACGCGAGACCGGCTTCGTGGAGACCGTCTATGGGCGGCGCCTCTACCTCCCTGACATTCGCTCGGGAAATGCTGCGGGGCGCCAGTACGCTGAGCGCAGCGCTATTAATGCACCGATGCAGGGGACTGCGGCGGACATCATTAAGCGGGCGATGATTAGCGTTGATGCCTGGTGTCAACGAGAGGACACCCCCGCGCGTCTTATCATGCAGGTACATGACGAATTGGTACTCGAGGTTCGCGCTGACGCGACGGACGATGTCGCTGCCGCAATACGCGAACGCATGACCGCGGCCGGCGAGCTGCGCGTCCCACTGCGGGTTGACATCGGCACGGGCGCTAATTGGGACGAAGCACACTAGAACACGCAGCGATCGGAAGCGAATTTCCGAGAACTGGAACTTTGATGAGCAGGTGGCGTCTGTAGGTAGACCGCAGCCTGCAAAGGTGTCGCGCCCCCGCAACAAGGGCGCGCTTCAGACTTCAGTCTGCGGCCTCAGTCATGACGACAATCGAGGACACCATGCGCAAGTTTCTGTTCGCTGCGACCCTGCTTTCCGGCGCAACTGCCGCCTACGCTCAGCTACCCGACGCCTACATAGGGGCCGGAGTCAGCCAAGCTCGCATCGACAACATTTTCGACTCTGGACATGACTTTGACCTGAACAACACCGCCTGGAAGGCCTTCGTCGGTATCCGGCCCATTCCCTTTTTTGGCGTTGAGGCCAATTACATGGACCTGGGAAGTGAATCGCACCGCTTCGGGTTCAATGATTTCAACAACCGCGCCCACGTCGACGCCCATGCCTTCTCAGCCTTCGCAGTGGGCTTCGTCCCCTTGCCGCTGCCCTTTGTAGATATTTTTGGCAAAGCGGGAGCTGCGCGGTGGACCCTCGACGGCCACGACAATTCGTCTCTTTTTGCCCTCGATGACCACGGCACTGATTTCGCCTGGGGCGGCGGCGCGCAGGCGCACTTCGGCGCACTCGGATTAAGGCTGGAATATGAGCAGTTTAACGTCCGCAATACCGACGGCGTGAAGGCCGTCAGCTTCGATGTCAGCTGGCATTTTCTGTAGCGAAAACGCCACAGCAACATAGCCAAGCCGCTGATATCGATAGAATTTTTTCGAAAATTATTTCGGAACTTCCCGCAGCGCCCGGCGTCTGACTACCTGAGAGCTGCAAGCTCTCCCCGCTTCCCTCCCTGAGCGGGTAACCCGGTTCATGAGACCTGTACCGGGTTAGTCTGCCCCGGTGGCCTGGTCAAGGTCATCGGGGTTTTTTCTTTGGTGTGGAGCGTTACGTGGGCGGGCGGCCCAGTTTCGGCTGGAGCGCAGCTAAGGGCGCTCCGTGAACACCTTGTCATCCAGCCACGCCCCCAGCAGCTTCTGAGCTTCATCGATGCCGGTCTTACCCGGAACGGAGAACAACTGGGCCGTGGCGCGATCGCCGATGATCGCGCGGGTTTCCCGCAGGACCTTGGCCCCTTCGCTGCGGTTCAGCTTATCCGCCTTAGTCAGCAGGACATGAATTCGCAGGGGCGGCTCCGCCCAGTCGAACAGAGCATCGTCCCCGTCCGTCAGGCCACGTCGCGAGTCGACGATCATGAACAGGCCGCGAAGGGATGCTCGGGGCTTCAACGCGTCAATGAGCGGCTGCCAGGTCACCCGTTCCGCCTCGGAGCCCTTGGCGTACCCATAACCGGGCAAATCGACTATGCGCTGATGCGTCCCGAGCTCGAAGAAATTGAGCAGGCGCGTGCGACCAGGGGTCTTGCTGGTCCGCGCCAGCCCGTGGCGTTGGGTGATTGCGTTGATGGCGCTCGACTTGCCAGCGTTCGAGCGTCCAACGAAAGCGACCTCCGCGCCCAAGTCGGCAGGAAACTGCCCCGGTGCTGCGGCGCTGAGAAGAAAACGACCCTGTGAAAATCGGCTCACGTTCGTAGTGTACAATTCCGCGCCCTCGCACCACGGGACGAAGCGGAAAGAAAACAATGGCGAAGATGATGAGGGCCGGTTGGGCGGGTCTCGCTCTGCTGGCCGCGACGCTCAGTTATGCAGAGACGAGCGCTGCACCCGACAGCCCTTTTTCCACCGGCAAGGTTCAGGACGGCGCGACTAAAACCGCGGTCTGTACCGGATGCCATGGCCCTAACGGCAATAGCGCCAGCCCCGATTGGCCGCGCCTGGCCGGCCAGAGTGCTGTCTATGTTGCGGAACAGTTGAAACTGTTCAAGACCCAGGTGCGCGCCAACCCCGTCATGATGCCCATGGCTTCCGGGCTCAGCGACCAGGACATCAACGACGTCGCCGTCTATTTCGAAGCGCAGACGCCCCAGGGCCTCGAAGCTGACCCGTCTTACTGGCAGGCCGGCGAAGCGCTGTACAAGCGTGGTGACAAGGCCAGGAACATCCCTGCATGTGTCGCCTGTCACGGTCCCGGCGGTCGGGGCAACCTGGCAGCAGGGTACCCGGCACTTCGCGCGCAGCAGTCGGTCTATGTCGTCAAGCAATTGAACGACTACGCCAGCGGCGCTCGTTATTCCGGCGCGAAGAATCCGGCTCAACCCAGCCGCAATGGAGCAATGATGCTCACGATTGCCAAGCGGTTGACGCCAGAGGACATGCGCAACGTCGCGTCGTACGTCCAGGGCCTTCGCTGATGAACCCAGGCTGACGTACCGCGGACTCGCTTCGCTGTCCGCACCAACATTGAGGGATTCCGATGATCCGATCGATCGCTCTGACTGCGGTTCTAACGTTGATCGTGTGCTCGTGCGCACGTGGCTCGCAGAATCAGCATCCGGTGACCCAGGCGCCGAAGCCGGCACCGTCAGTAATCCAACAGGAAACCCCGCCGCCCGTACAACCTGACGCGGCTACTCAGCAGAACGAGGTCCAACAGGCGACCGCTGCACAGGAAAAGGGCGACGAGCCTGAGGACGATCCGCGCGCGGCTCGGGGTGATTCGGGGCTGGAGCGCCTGGCACAGTTGCCTGCGGATCAACAACTCCCCGGGGGCAAGTGGAAGCCGGGTGTGAATTATGATCCGCTCGTGCCTGCACAGCCGACGACCGTGGGTCCGGGGAAAGTCGAGGTCGTTGAAGTGTTCTGGCTCGGTTGCCCGCACTGCGCTGCGCTGGAGCCGTACATCCAGAGTTGGTTGAAGAACAAGCCGGCTTACATCGACTTCGTGCGGGTACCGGTCATGTGGGGCCCGGCCCACCGTGCCCATGCGCATCTGTTCTACACCATCGTCGCGCTCAATCGCCAGGACCTGGTGCAGAAGGCATTCGATGCCATTCAGAACCAGCACCAGAATTTGTTTGGCCCGTCCGAGGACGACACTCTGAAGGCCCAGTTGGCCTGGGCGAAGGAAAACGGTGTCAGTGCGGATGACTACACGAAGGCGTACAACTCTTTCAGCGTCAACTCCAACCTGCAGCGCGCCGAGCAGCTGACACAGCGTTATCACGTCGAGGGCGTGCCGCTGATGGTCATCAACGGCAAGTACACAACCGATGTGGCCAAGGCCAACGGCCAGAGCAATCTGATCGCCCTCATTGATGATCTGGCGGCCACGGAGCACAAGCACTAAAACCGGCCGCGGGGGCAGCGCATGCTGAACGTTTTCGTTCCGCGCCCTAACGGTCTCGTCTGCGCCGAGCGTGAGCCCGGCGCAGAGCTCCCGGCGGATGCGGTGTGGATCGACTTGCGCGAGCCCACGCCGGAAGAAGAGCAATTCGTCGAGAAGGCTCTCGGTATCGATGTGCCGACTCGCGAGGAAATGCGCGAGATTGAAGCGTCAAACCGCTTCTATGAAGAAGACGGCGGCCTCTACATGACGGCCACGCTGGTCACCAAGCTCGATACCGATCTGCCCGAACGGACCCAGGTTACTTTCATTCTCACGGGCTCCAGGCTCGTGACGAACCGCTACACCGATCCGCTGCCGTTCCGGCGCTTCATTGCCTATGCAGCCCGGCACCCGGCGGTGGCCTCATCGGGCTCGATGGTGCTCGCCGGTTTGCTCGAGGCCATCGTCAACCGCATTGCCGATGTGTTGGAAAAGGTCGGCGGCGACATCGACGCCATCTCCTCCAAGATTTTTTTCCGCTCGTTTGACAGCAGCGCGCCCCTGGATTTCCGGCACGTGCTGGAGCGGATCGGGCAAAGCGGCGACCTGACCTCGAAGGCGAGTGAGAGCCTGGTCAGTCTCACGCGCCTGCTCGGATTTGTGCAGCAGAGCGGCAACACCCACGTCACTCAGGACTCCCGCGCCCGTTACCGGACGCTGGCGCGCGATGTGCTCGCCATGTCCGATCACTCCACCTTTCTCAGCAACAAGGTGCAGTTCCTGCTCGATGCCACGCTCGGAATGGTGAGCATCGACCAGAACAACATCGTCAAGATCTTCTCCGTCGTGACCGTGTTCCTGTTGCCGCCCTCGTTCATTGCCGGCTTCTTCGGAATGAACTTCGAGCACCTGCCCTTCCTGCACGACTCCTGGGGAGTCTCGCTCAGTGTCGCCTCGATGGTGGCCTCGGCATTGCTCCCGTATCTGTATTTCAAGCACCGCCGCTGGCTTTAGCCTGCATCTCCTTGAACCCTTCCGCCGCTTTCTGGACGTCGGGGGGGAAATCCTCCATCTCCTGCACCTGGCGGATCTCAATGACTTCGTTGTCGCCTCCCGGGCACTTCTTGGCCCACTCGATGGCCTCAGCCCTGGAGTTGACCCGGATCATCCAGTAACCGCCCAGGACCTCTTTCGCTTCCGCGAACGGACCGTCGGTGACCGTGGGCTTGCCTTTAGAGAAGGACACTCGCGCGCCCGTTGAAGGTGGGTGGAGGCCATCGAGCGCAACCAGAATTCCGGCCTTTTGCAGTGCCTCGTTGTATTTCATCATCGCTTCGACGGCCTTGGCGTCCGGCATCGTTCCCGGCGCGGCGGTCTCGTAGCCTTTGGGGATCATCAGCATCATGAATCGCATGGTCGCTTCTCCGTTGGTGGCCGTAGAAAGGTAACTGGCCAAAGGACGAACGGGGAACCACCAGTTCGACAAGAAATAGTCGAGCCATTGAGCTCGCCAAATAAAACTAGCGGCGGGTCAGCTGATCCAGGGCCCGGATCTGCAAATGGGTGGAATCTGAAGCGGGCAGCAGCTCATTGGCTCGCCCCACAAAGGCGGGAACATCGGCGGCCGGCAGCGGACGACTGATGAGATAGCCTTGTGCGTAATCGCAGCCGAGGCGGCGGAGCAGATTCCATGCTTCCGGTTCTTCCACGCCTTCTGCGACGACCCGCAGGTCCATGCTGTGCGCGAGCTCAATGGTCGAAGTGATGATGGTGGCAGCATCCGTTCCCGCACGGGCGCCCATGACGAATGAGCGATCGATTTTGAGCTCGTCCACCGGCAGACGACTCAGCTGGGACAACGAGGAATGTCCCGTTCCGAAGTCGTCGATGGCAAACCGTACCCCCGCAATCCGCAGCAACTGCATATTCCGAGCAGCCAGCTGCGGGTCCCGCATCACCGCGCTTTCGGTGA
Organism: Gammaproteobacteria bacterium; assembly: GCA_034668025.1. Lineage (GTDB taxonomy): Bacteria > Pseudomonadota > Gammaproteobacteria > Steroidobacterales > Steroidobacteraceae > 13-2-20CM-66-19. Next base: position 8,129 of record JAXDQF010000417.1, read on the forward strand.
TTTCCAACAGCAACGCGGTTGACTCGACGCGATGCGTCCGCAACAGCTGCAGAATCTCATCGCCGAGGCCGGGATCCAGGATGTCGGGCGCGGACAGATTGACCGCAAGCTCGACATCCAACCCGCCGCGACGCCACTCTCCCATCTGGCGGATCGCTTCGCCCAACACCCAACTCGTCAGTCTGCGTGAACCGCCCGTGCGCTCTGCCAACGGCACGAACTCGCCCGGACTCACGACACCCAGTTGTGGATGTGTCCAGCGAACCAGCGCCTCGAGACTTCTCACGATACGCGTTTCCATCGCAACCTTGGGCTGATAGACCAACGTCAGGGCGTTCTGGTCGATGGCGCCGCGCAGATCAGTAACCAGCTTCAAGCGGCGACGATGCTCCTCGTCACCGCCGCTGCGGTACATCGCAACACCCGTCCATGCCTCATCGGCATCCTGAATAGCAATCTGAACACGGCGTAACAGCTCGTCCACCGTCCGCCCATGCTCCGGATAGAGGCAAACCCCGGCGCCGACATGCAGCTGCAGACTCATTTCCTCGAGATGGAAACCACGACGAATGACGCCCGCCATCTGGTCGGCATACAGGGGAGCACGCTGCGGCGTGCAGTTGCGGGCTACCAGCAGAAACTGGCTCTCGCCGAGCCGGGCCACGATGTCATCCGGCGCCGAGTTTGCGCGCAGCCGCCGCGCAGCTTCGCGCAACACATCGTCACCAACATGATGGCCGAGAGAGGCATTGATCTCACTCACCCTGCGCAGATCGATCAGCACGAGACCCACGGGCCCGGCGCTCTGCGGTCCGGCAACAATCTCCTCCAGCCGCTTCTCCACGAACGCGCGGTTGGGCAGGCCGGTAAGGGAATCGTGATGGGCCTGATAGGTAATGTCCGCTTCGCGTTCCGCGATGTTTTTCTGCATCGTGTTGAACGTTGCGGCCAGGCTGCGAAACTCAGCGCCGCCGGAAGCTGTGACTGCGGTGTCGTACCGACCTTCCTGGATGCGCTCGGCAGCACGCACCAACTCACCAATCGGGCGGGTGGCACTTCGTCCCAGCAAGGTGCCGATGATTGCCGCCAACACGAGTGCGATGCCATCGATCAGCAGCAGGGCATCCCGGACATCGCGATAGGGGGCCAGCACTTCGTGCATGGGTTTCTGTATGACAACATCAACAAAATCGCCGCGGCCCTCGATCCGTTGAGCGAAGGTCAGGTAGTCCGTGGTGCCGATGTGAGCTACGTGCGGTTCCTGATCGGTCTCAGACAGCGGCGTGCGTTGGGTTGCGATTGTCTTACGTAATGCAGCCGGCAAGGTCGACGCGATTCGAGCGGGTCCATCGTGTCCATAGGCTACGAGCGTGACCTCCGCGCCCACGAGATCGCGCATCTTCTGCGCAAACGCATCATTGACCACAAAGCCCATCGCCACCCAGGCGATGGTTTCCGGGGTGCGCACCGGGGCCATGAAAAACTGGTAGGAACGATCGGCCAGCACGCGGAAAACGGGCAGATCCCGCTGGCCTTTGGCTTCCGCGAGCAGGCTTTCCAGGGACAGGCCCTGCGCAACGCCGCCGGGCGCCGTGGAGGCGAGCACCTTCCCGTGGATATCGGTCAGCAGCACCACGTCCGCGCCGATCCGCTGCGCATTGTTCGTGGCCGCTGAGATGATCGTGGGAACGTCGCCGCTGGCGACCGCCTCCCGAAAGCCGAAATCCGCCGCCAGTACGCCGACGCCGTTGGCCAGCTGACCGGCGCGAAACCGGATCAACTGCCGGGCGAAAGTGCCGCCTGAGCGCAGTTCCTCGGCCGCCCGGCTCTCCACTGCGTGGGCGGTACGGGCCAACACTGCGGCCAGCGTCACAGTCTGAGTGACAACCACCAGCCCGATGATCAATACGAGAAGTCGTTTGCGGAAGCTGCCCATGGAACCGACTCTGATGCTGGTTGCATCGTAGGCATTGCGATGCGCCGCCTGTTAGCGATTCGGTACAGGATTGAGACCCTTCGCACGTCAAATTCACCGCATGCTCCAATCACACTGCATCGCTCGTGTTGCGCTGCTTTTGAGCTGCCTGCTGCAGGCCTCAGAGGCTCGGGCAGCCACCATCGATGTCGCGGTGCAAACATCCGATGGACGGCCGCTGGCGGGCGCTGTGCTCACGATCCACTCCCTGACGGGAAGCGATCACCCGGGCGTTCCCGTGAACGTCATCATGGATCAGGTCAATCGTGCATTCGTTCCCGATCTGGTCGTGATCCCGGCCGGCTCGACGGTGGAGTTTCCCAACAGCGATTCGGTCAACCACCAGATCTATTCGTTCTCCGCGGCCCGCAAGTTCCAACTGCCGCTGTATCGCGGCAAACCCTATCCACCCGTTCACTTCGATCAGGCGGGGCTCGTCACCCTCGGATGCAACATCCACGACTCGATGCTCGCCTACGTTCTGGTGACCGATGCTCCTTACTTCGGACGAACAGACACCGGTGGATCGTGGTCAGTTGACGTACCACGCGGAACCTATCGAGTCACTGTCTGGCATCCGCGGATCCAGGAGGGCGCGGAGCTGCAACGCGAAATGACGATCGGGGACAGCGATCGGGCCGCTCTGACATTGCGGTTGGCAAAGGCGCTTCAGCCGGCGCCGCTGGAGGCGCGGCATTCGTGGGACGCGTACTAGTGGACGCGGCCGCGCGAGCCGGGCTGGCGGTCGCAATGTTTGCAATCGCCGCAGCGGCGAACGCAGCAGATTGGGAAGTCGATGTTGACGCGCGCCTGGTCAGCTCAGATGGCGAACGGTCTATCACCAACGGTGGGTTGGGAACACTGCGCTATGACGATACCCAGTCCGGGTTGCGGTTGGGTCGGGCGCGCTTCGCCTTGTCACAGGCGTTGGGGCAAGTGTGGTCAGTGAAGCTCGACGCATCGGCCTGGGCAGATCATGACCGCAATCCGGTCGATCTGACCGAAGCGTACCTGCAATGGCGACCTTATCCCTTCGCCGGATATCGGTTCCGTCTCAAAGCGGGCGCATTCTATGCACCCATCTCCCTCGAGAACCGCGCCGCTGGATGGGAATCGCCCTACACGCTGTCGTATTCAGCAATCAACACCTGGCTGGCGCAAGAGCTGCGCACGATCGGCGCCGAGGGACAGATCGACTGGCTCGGCACGCGTACCGGGCACGGATTCGACCTGGCGCTCACCGGCGGTGTGTTTGGTTGGAACGATCCGGCCGGAGTGGTGATCGCCAATCGCGGCTTCTCGCTGAGTGACCGACAGACAACCCTGTTCGGGCGTGTCGGCGCTTCCAACTCGTCGCCGCTGCGGTCAATGGAGCTGTTTCACGAGATCGACCACCGTGCAGGTTATTACGCCGGCATCGAAGCGCGGTATTTCGACAGGGTTGTGTTCCGCGCACTGCACTACGACAACCGCGGAGATCCGGAAGCCTTTGATGCTGCGATACACGCCTTCGCGTGGGATACCCACTTCAACTCTCTTGGACTGCGGGCCGAGAGCCATGCTGGATGGACGGCAATCGTGCAGTACCTCGACGGGGAAACGGCGATTGCCCCCGGCAGTGGCTACCTCGGGTGGCCGTTCAAAGCGCGTTTTGCATTGATCTCACGGCAAATTAGCAATCATCGAATCAGCGTGCGCTATGACTCATTCGCGGTGGACAGTGAATCGACCGAAGGCGGGGGCGCGCAACATGGCCACGCGTGGACGGTAGCCTATGTATTCGAGCCCGACACTCACTGGCGAGTGACCCTCGAATGGCTGCGGGTAACCAGTGATTCCGCGAACCGCGCTTTGGACCTGGGAGTCTCCCCGGTCGCAACCGAAACCCAGCTGCAGCTCAGCGTCCGCTTTGCGCTAGGCACGTTCGCCCGGTAGACTTCGCGCCCCTCATAACGTCGATTCGGAGTGTTTTCATGGGTAAGGGAGACAGCAGGAGCCGTCGCGGCAAGATTTATCAGGGCTCTTTTGGCAAGTCCCGCCCGAAAGACCCGGCCAAGAAGAAGAAGCGCATCGCCGCCAAGAAGTAGTCGTCCCGCCTCGGGGCCGGGCGCTGCGCCCTCCGCCCCCATCGCCTCCCGCCATCACATCGCTATCTCGCGGAATCGTCCGCGGAAACAGCCGTAGCCTCTGGCTTGCCAGGGGCCTGATGGTGCAAGGGAATGCCGCAATGGAACGCCACTTGCGTCGGAACGTTGTGTCCCACCCGGCACTGTAATGGAGCCGCGGCGGTTTGACCCCGACCTACAGTGAGGTGATCTTATGAAACGCAGCCTTCTATTGTTATGCATGAGTGCCCTGGCCCTCGTGGCCTGCTCGAAGCAGCAGTCGACTTCACCCGGCCCGGCCGATTCAGCGACATCAGCCCCGGCCGCTCCCGCGGATTCGAGCTCGACCTCGAGCACGCCGCCTGCAGATCAGTCCAGCCCGTCCACAACACCGCCGCCAGACAGCAGCGGCAGTGCGACGCCACCGCCTCCGGCTGATTCCAGCACTCCGCCGAAGTAAGCGCGTCGTCAATAAAACTGCGCCCGAAGAAGCGCAGTTTTCCTGTACCGTGCTCCCCCGCCCCTGCACAGGGGGCGGGGGCCGGCCCGAGCCGGAGTTAAAACTGTTTCAGCAGGAGTGATCTCATGACCAAGTACGCGCTTCCGGATCTTCCATACGACTACGGTGCGCTCGAGCCGCATATCTCTGCGAAGATCATGCAGCTGCATCACGATAAGCATCACAAGACGTATGTAGACGGCGCGAACCAGACGCTCGAAGCGCTTGCCGAAGCGCGCGAAAAGGGCGACTTTGCCCGCATCGCTGCGCTCGAGCACCAGCTCGCATTCCACGTCTCGGGCCACGTGCTGCACAGCATTTTCTGGAAGAACCTGTCGCCCAACGGCGGCGGCAAGCCGACCGGCGAGCTGGCCAGTGCCATCGACCGCGATTTCGGCAGCTTCGACAAGTTCAAAGCGCAGCTCACCAAGGCTGCGGCCACCTGCATGGGTTCCGGCTGGGGCGCTCTCGTGTTCGATACCGCATCGCGCACGCTGCTCACAGCACAATTCCACGACCACGAGTCCCAGACAACACAGGGCGGCCTGCCGCTGTTGGTTCTCGATGCCTGGGAGCATGCCTGGTACCTGCAGTACCTGAATGAGAAGGTGAAGTTCTTCGACGCCATCTGGAACGTCATCAACTGGAAGGATGTGGCCGAACGTTTCGACCGAGTGAAGGGCGTTGCCCTGATCCCTTGAAAAAAGCACGAGCGCGGGGGGGGGG
>JAXDQF010000418.1:0-25682 GCA_034668025.1 Gammaproteobacteria bacterium
GATCAGGGCCCAGAGGCGTGCCCGTGGCGCCAGCGCCATGACAACCCGTGCAGGTTGCTCCACCTACTTGACCGTGATAGATGCGGTCGCCCAGGGCAACCATCTCCTGCGTCGCTCCTTTTGGCACGGGAAGATTCGCTGCGGCCGTGGCGCCGGCATTCGCATGTGTACCTTCCGGCGGCTCGGCGTCAGCCACACTGACATTTCCAGCCGACGCTGACGCACCTGGGCATGGAGTGAACTTTGTTGTGTTGCTTGCGCCCCCTGTCCCGCCACGGTAGACGATGCGATAAATCCGTCCGCGAACGTCATCCGCAATGTAGAGAGACCCCTCGGGTCCAACCGCCAAGCCCGACGGGCGATGCATCGCCCTGTCTGGTGATTTCACCGACCCGGCAAATCCGTCGGCAAATACCTCGCATTTGCCGGGTGCACGATCTCCCGCCAACGATTGAAACACCACGTTGTAACCGCCTTGCGAATAGGGTGCTCGATCCCACGACCCGTGAAAGGCGATGAAAACGCCGTGATGATAGTGAGCCGGAAACTGCGGCTTGTCATACAGTGCCATCGCGTTCGGCGCCCAGTGCGCGGGGAACGCGGCAATCGGAGCGGTCTTGTGCGCGCACGCGCCAATCTTCTTGCCACCGTCGCCGCCGTACTCAGGAGCCAGCACGAGTTTGCCTTGCACCGCATCGTAGTAACATTCCGGCCAGCCGTAGTCATTGCCCTGTTTCAATCGCAAGAGCTCTTCGGCCGGCTGAGTGGCTTCCTCTGTGGGTTTGTACAAATCCGGCCAATTTGCATGCAGCTGATCGCGCCCATGTTGTGTCACGAAGATGCGGTGCTCCGAATCGATAGCGAAGCCCTCCGCGTTGCGTATGCCGGTGGCAAAGCGCTCGGCCGGTGAGAATGTCTGGTTCGTTTTATTCGCGTCGTATCGCCAGATACCACCGCGGGTCTGAAGCTCCGTACACGGGTTGATGCCAGGCGATTTCGGGGTTCGATTTTGCACCTGGCAGGCGTTAGTCGCAGTGGCGACGTCCACGTACAAAGCTCCGTCGGCGTCGATCACAAACGGATGCATAGGATGATCACCGGTCAGCGGCAATCCGGAAACGATGGTCACCGGGCCATCCTGCGGCACGATCGAGCCGCGCGGCACCGTATAGCGCACGATCTTATCGTTGATCTCAGCGTAAACAGCACCTTTGTACATTGCGACGCCCGTTCCACCGGCGCCGCCACTCTGCACGGTTTCACCGAAACGCATGTTTACGTCGGCCTTACCGGAACCCGTGGTGTCCTGCAGGGCGACCAGGAATCCGCCGGCATGGGGTGTGTCGTTGCCGTAGTAGCGACCAGACCATGTATTGACGTAAACGATACCGTTCGGCGCGACAACCAGCTGGCGTGCATGGCCAACACCGTCAGCGAACACCGTGGCGCAAAAGCCAGCCGGTAACACCAACCCGCTGTCATCGCGGGAACACGCCGGACTTTGTGTGTGTGAACCTGAGTCAGGTGAGTTTTGAGCCGATGCCGACGAGCCAACGACGCACGACGCACCGAGAATTGCGAGGGCGGACAGTAGACTTCTACGCGCACACGTTGAATTCATATCTCTCTCCGAGACGCAGGGGGTCATTTACATCGTTGACGATGGGTATGCCGTCGACGTTACGCCGCGGATTTCATCTGTAACCCATCCGGCCGCTCCTGCAATGACGGGGAATTTGACCGCGTCCAGGCTTTGAACATTCGCCAATCAGGAGCGTGGTTGCCATGACACAGTCGAGTAAGCAGTTGCACGAGACAGCTCACGAAGCCCGCAATGGGCGTGGAGATATGGAGTTCGTAGACATTCCCGGAACACAACTACGTGTGTCGCGTGTCGCCCTCGGAACCTGGGCGATGGGCGGCTGGATGTGGGGTGGGACCGACGAGCGCGAATCGGTCAAGACGATCTGGGCCGCGTTGGATCAGGGGATCAACCTGATCGATACCGCTCCGGCTTACGGATCCGGTATGTCCGAGAAACTGGTCGGCAGGGCCATATCAGTGGCAGGTCTGCGCTCGCGTGCAGTCATTGCCACCAAGGTGGGTGTGGAAATGCGCGACGGCAAGGCTTACCGCAATGCAACCCGAGAGCGGATCCACCGCGAAATCGACGACTCTCTGCGCCGCCTGCGCACCAACTACATCGACATCTACCAGGTTCACTGGCCTGATCCGCTCGTGCCGATCGAGGAAACCGCAGAGGCCATGCGCGGGCTCTACGAGCTCGGAAAAATACGCGCCATCGGCGTAAGCAATTTCTCGGTTGAACAGATGGAGCGCTTCCGCAGTGTTGCGCCCATTCACGTGCTGCAGCCGCCGTACAACCTCTTTGAGCGAGCCATCGAAGAGCAGATTCTGCCCTACTGCCGGGCAAACAACATTGCGACATTCGGCTACGGAGCGCTGTGTCGCGGGCTGCTCAGCGGGCGGATGCAGATTGACACCACCTTCGAAGGGGATGATCTGCGGCGCACCGACCCGAAATTCCAGCCGCCCCGGTTTGCGCAGTACCTGGCGGCGGTTCGCCAACTCGACCAACTCGCACGGGATCGTTTCAACCGGCGCGCCATTCAACTGGCCGTCCGCTGGATGCTCGACCGGGGCATCAGTGCGGCGCTGTGGGGCGGCCGGCACCCCGAGCAACTCGAGCCCGCGCTCGGTGTGGCCGGCTGGAAACTCGATGCGGCCGCCCTGACCCGGATCAACCAGATCCTCAGCACGACCATTACCGATCCGATCGGGCCCGAGTTCATGGCTCCCCTGCAACGACCGGACGACTCACAACCACGGCAGTTGAAGATATGAAGATTGGATTTATCGGCCTGGGCCGGATGGGTTCGGCAATGGCGACGAATCTCCTGAAGGCGGGACATGATGTCACGGTGTTCAATCGGAGCCCCGAGAAGCTGCAGCCACTCATAGAGCTCGGTGCTCATGCGGCCAATAGCATCGCCGACGCTTGTCGCGGGGAGTTGGTTGTCACCATGCTCGCCGACGATACCGCAGTCGCCGATGCCGCATTCCGAACCGCAGGGGTTATCGATGTCCTCCCGAAAGGTGCTATCCATCTTTCAATGAGCACAATCAGCGTCGCCCTGTCGAAACAACTGACTGAGGCGCACGCCCGAGCCGCTCAACAGTTCGTCGCGGCACCTGTATTCGGCCGCCCGGATGCGGCAGCAGCCGCAAAACTCTACATCGTCGCGGCAGGCAACCCCACCGCACTCAGAACGTGCCAGCCGTTGCTCGACGTCCTGGGTCAGAAAACGTTTCCAATCGGCACGACCCCGGCCTCGGCTAATCTCGTCAAGCTCAGCGGAAACTTTCTGATGGCCGCTGTCATTGAGGCGTTGGGCGAGGCCATCGCCCTCGTCGGTAAGGCTGGCATTGATCCAAAGGTCTACGTCGACTTGCTCACGTCCAGTATATTCAACGTACCCGTCTATAAGACGTATGGTGGATTGATCGCCGAGGGTCGGTTTGAGCCGGCGCTGTTCGCCGCGCCGCTGGGATTCAAGGACATCAGGCTGGCGCTGGAGGCAGCCGAGAGCCTGCGCGTGCCGATGCCGCTGGGCAGCCTGCTCCACGACCGATTTCTACGGCTGCTCGCCGAGGGTGGCGAGCAACTCGATTGGGCCGCTATCGGCGGGCTCGCGGCACGTGATGCGGGCGGGCTGTAGCCGCGCTCAGGGTGCAGCAGCTATTCGCTCGCCGGGGCCACGGGTGGTGAACCTCGCGACGTTGCTCTTCAACCCGTCGCTTTCCCCGGTGGCCTCCATCGAGTCAACCGTATAGTAGTACGTGGTCCGCGGCGCGAGGCCGACCACCATGACCCGAAAAATTGTATCCGGGTGGTTCTGGTTCAGTCGGATGTGGGATTTTGCCGTCTGGTTGAGATATTTCGGGTCCGTACCGTAATGGATCACGGCGTAATGCTCGTCCGACCCGCCGGGATTGTTGGTCGTCCACCTGATGATGGCCGAATTTTCTTCGGCCGATTCGAGCTCCGGGCCTTGCGCGATGCGCACGCGCGGGGTTTTCGCGGCTGGCGGCAACTCCTTCGGAGCGTACGCATTCGATTGAGCCGGGCTCGAGCTCGCGAACAGCAGACTGATCAGCGCAGCCACTATCCGATTCATACTCTTCTCCTTTGCCTACGGAATGGGCAGCGGACCGGGCACAGGCGGTACATCGCAGATCGAGGCGGCGCAGGCCGGAAGTGGCGGAGTCGCAATCAGAAGCTCATTGCCTTGAGTCTTGGCCGAACCGCCCGTCTTGCAAGCTCCCGTAAAAGTGTCGCTGTTGGCGTAGGGTCGCGTATAGCCGTCCGTGAGTGTTTGCAGGAAGGCGACGATCTGGTTCTCTTCCTGGTCTGTGAGACCGAGATTGCCGATCGTCATGTCGAGATTGTTCGGCACCTCCGGCATCGGCCAGCAATCTACTTTTTCGGTCGTTCCCTTGGGGCAGTGTCCGGAAGTGACGTTGTACTTGTAGCCGGGCTTGTCGCGCGTGTTATAGAAGTGGACGAGCTGCTTCAGGCTCTTGATGTAGCCGTTGTGAAAGAACTCCTTCTGGAAGTAAGGCCCCGGCGCCTCGGTGGTGGAGCACTGCGGCGGTGCCATCGCTACATTGCGCGCTGAAGAGGTCTGCATCTGCCCATCCGTGGTGGGCGCATATTTTGTCCAGGTTGCGTTCGGATTGGGTGCGGCGACACTCCTCAGGAAGGAGCCCAATCCCAGGTCTCTGAAGCCGAAGCCCGCGGGGTTGGCCGTGAACCCGAACGAATCCGGCTTGTTTTGATAATAGATGGCATCCCTGGGATTCAGAGGAAGGCCGAGATTGGCAGAACCGAAGCAGGTAAACAGAGGCGCCGTGGCCGCCGCCGCGCCGGTGTCCTGGCCGTTCGGCGCCGTCCCTTGCGGTGGGGGCGGTGTAGGGGCGGTTGACCTGCCGTCAAGATGGCATGAGTTGCAATTCGCCTTCCCACGGAACAGGTTGTAGCCGGCCTGCTCGTCCGCGGTCAGTGTGTACTTGGGTACCGGCGCCAACGAGGCATCAAATTTTGACGAGAACGCGCTCACCTGCACCGACTGCTCGTAGGCGTCCAGAGCCTGTCCCCAGTGGTCGTAAACCGTGTTCGCGCGCACACGGTCCTCCTCGCTCAGCTGAACGGGTGTGGTGTCCGTACCGAACTTCGCAGCACCACCCGGAGTCGCGCAGATCTTCGCAGTATCATCCGGAAAGTCGATGTCGAAGGAGCCCTTCCCCCAGATTACCTCAAAGAGCGGCCGATACTTCGCCTTCGAGAGCTTGAACGCGATGCAAGCAGTGTCAGGGTTGCCCATCTCCTGAGTATCGACCGGCGGATGCTGTGCCTGTTCGGCGTCGGCATTACGCAGCAAATAGCCGGTTGCGCGTGAATCCCAGAAGTTGCCGCCAAAAAAAGCGCCCTGCACCTGGTTGTACTGCAGTACGGGGAAGAACGGTGCATAGGTGTATCTCTGCGCCGTTCGCTTGCCGGCCCGGAAGTGAACCGTTCCGGGATACGCAATCATCGTCAGATTCACCGACGGGATCGGCCCGCTGAAGGCGACGTACGGCATGTGGCAGGATGCGCAGGCGATGTTCCTCTCAGGTGAGATGTTCCGGTCGTAATTCATGAGCTCGCCGAGCAGCTCTACGGCGGCCGTTCCCGTGTTCTGCAGTGTTGGCGGCTGGCCTGTCAGAACCGGTGGGGACAAGGCCCGCCACTGGGCGATCGCTCTATCCTCGATGACATCCACTTCCCGCAACACGCGGGCCAGCTCTGAATTCAGATCGGCAGGCAGGATCCCGGGGGGATAGGGGTCGTAAATGGCAGGCGGGTGATTCCATTCCGGGGCAGGCGACTGCGCCGCGCCCGAAGTCTGCGACTGCGCCGCAGCGAAGTGCGCAAGAATCAACACTCCCAACAACGACACCAGAGCACCCGGCAACGTGATGAAAACGCTCGCGCGCATGATCCGCCCTCCTCACGCGTGTTGAACTGCGAGCCGCCGTCTTCAGGTTGGTTGTTACCTATCGGGCAACTCGCTGGGGGGAAGATAGGCGCAGGATCTTGCGCACGCAACAGCACACGCGCGCCTCGGCCGCGAAATGTCCAAAGATGTCCGGCAATGTCGGGGTTGGCGCCGAATCGAGCCGAATCACCTATCGGCGCTGCGCGAGGGACGAGTTCTGCCCGCAAGCGACGATCTCGAGGACATCATGTTTACGGAACAACACGCGACCGCTGGGCGTGCGTTGATAGCCGACCTTGCCTGCCATCAGCCATCGATCGACTGTCCGTACATCGACACGGCACAGGCGAGCGACTTCACCTTTGGTCAGCAGCTTCTCGACGCCCGAATTTTCAGACGACATCATCTCCCGTTCCTCCCTGTGTTACTTATTTTGCAGGACACAGAACCAAGCGTACACCGCGCGATGCGCCCGGTACATGACGCATAATTGACCTTCTTCGCGAGCTCGACGGTGGCGCAAGTTACATCTGTAATGCGCATTGGGCGCGGGCAAAATCGCTGGGTAACACGGAACACACACCGTGGCGAGCAGCCGACAACTCAGCCCGCAGACCATTTATCGAATCCCAGGATGAAAGACATGGAGCAACGCATCGCGCTCAACGTCAACGGCCGCAAAGTGGAGGTGGGGGTCTCTGACCCGGCCATGCCGCTGTTGTATGCGTTGCGCAACGACCTCGGCCTGCATGGTCCCCGCTTCGGCTGCGGACTCAGCCAATGCGGAGCCTGCACCGTGCATCTCGACGGCAATGCTGTACGGTCTTGCGTGCTTCCGATCGCCAGCGTCGCTGGCCGCAACATCGTGACACTCGAAGGCCTCGGTACGCCGGATAAACCCCATCCCCTGCAGCAGGCATTCATCGACGAACAGGCCGTGCAATGCGGTTACTGCATCAACGGAATGATCATGCAGTCGGCTGCGTTGATCGCTACCAACAAACATCCTACCGACGAGCAAATCAAGCGGGCGTTGGCCTATAACCTGTGTCGGTGTGGAACACACCTGCGCATTGTGCGCGCGATCAAACGCGCGACTTCGGGAAGCTGAGGGTACCTCCATGTCAGCGCGTCACTTCCTTAGCCGCCGAGAGTTCCTCGGGCTCAGCGGCTTGATTGTCACCTTCGGCCTGCGGCCTGCTTTCGCGTCGGCGGAACGCTCGCTGCAGCCACAACCGCCTCAAAAAACTGTTGCCTCGGATGAGGTGGATGGCTTCCTGGCCATCGACCGGCAAGGCAACGTAGCGGTTTTCTCCGGCAAAGTGGATCTCGGAACCGGCGTGCGTACGGCGATCACACAGATCGTGGCCGAGGAGCTCGATGTGCCCCTGGCGCAGGTCAATGTGATTCAGGGAGACACCTCACTCACACCGGACCAGGGTCCCACCTACGGCAGCTTGTCCATCGAAATTGGCGGCATGCAGATTCGTCGGGCGGCCGCAACTGCGCGGCGTGCCTTGGTCCAGCAAGCCGCGCGGCGATTCAACCTGCAGGAAGGCGAGCTGAGCGTCGAGCGGGGCGTTATCAAGGCCGCGCTCAGTACGCAGTCCGTCGCCTACGGCGACCTGATCGGTGGCAGAACTTTTGCGCTCGCAATTGACAAGGACGCGCCAATCAAGGATCCCGCGACCTACACAGTAGTGGGTCACTCTCAACCGCGCCTGGACATCCCGGACAAGGTGACCGGCAGGTTTACTTACATGCACGACTTCCGCGTCGACGGAATGGTACACGGACGCGTCGTCCGCCCCCCTGCTATTGGCGCAGCCCTGCTCACAGTCAACGAGGACTCAGTCAGCCACGTGCCGGGCATCATCAAAGTGGTGCGGGAGCACAATTTCCTTGCTGTCGTCGCGGAGACCGAATGGAGTGCGATCACCGCCGCACAACACCTCGAGGCCACCTGGTCGGACTGGCAGGGGCTCCCGGATGAGAACAAGATCTGGGACCATGTCCGTTCCACCAAGATCGTCAGAGACGACGTCACCAGCAATCGAGGCGACGTCGACACTGCGCTCGCAAAATCCGCGCGACGGCTGTCGGCCACGTATGATTTCGCTATCCACACGCACGGGTCCATCGGTCCTTCGTGCGCGGTCGCCTCGTTCGAATCAGGCAAGCTCACGTGCTGGTCTGCAAGTCAGGCCACACACAACCTGCGCAAGCAGCTCGCGTTGATGTTGGGAACGCCCGAATCGGAAGTGAGAGTAATCTACATCGATGGTTCGGGAAGTTATGGCCGAAATGGACACGAGGATGCAGCCGCCGACGCCGTGCTGCTGGCGCGTGCGGTGGGTCGTCCGGTACGCGTCCAATGGATGCGTGCAGATGAGCACGGGTGGGACCCGAAGGGGCCGCCGACACTCATAGACATGCAGGCCGGCTTGGATGCGAGCGGCAATGTGACGGGCTGGTACTCGCAGTTCTATGGGCCGGAAGGCGTGGCCGGCAGAGTCAAGCTCGTGGCTGCCGAACTTGCGGACCGGCCGCATGAAGAGGAGATGAGCCCCGGCGGTATCATCAAGGGTACTGCGATCCCGTACGCGTTTCCAAATGTGAAAACGGTCGCGCATCGGCTCGCCAACACGCCATTCCGACCTTCCTGGATCCGAGCCCCGGGGCGCATGCAAAGCGCCTTTGCGAATGAGGCATTTCTCGATGAGATCGCTGTCGCCACCCGGACGGACCCATTCGAATTACGCCGGCGCGCGCTCGCCAACGAACCGCGCGCCATCGAGTTACTCGAACGGCTCGCGCGACTCTCGAACTGGCAGAAGCGGAGTGTCAAAACGCATGCCGCCGGTGGCACGGTCACAGGGCAAGGCATGGCCTTCGTCAAGTACGAGCTCAACCGCACCTACGTCGGGATGGTGGCGACGGTGGAGATCGCCCGCACGACGGGCGTGATTAAAGCAAAGCACTTTGCCGTCGTTCAGGACTGCGGACAGGTGATAAACCCGGACGGTGCGAAAAACCAGATCGAAGGCAATGTAATCCAGACGGTCAGCCGCACGCTCCTGGAGCAGGTACATTACGACCGCTCGCATGTAACCAGCGCAGATTGGAGCACCTACCCGATCCTGACATTTCCGGACGTGCCGGACATCGATATCGAGCTCATCGATCGCCCCAAGGAGAAGCCCTTGGGCGTCGGCGAACCTTCCTCGGCCATAGTGTCAGCAGCGATGTCGAATGCGGTATTCGATGCGATCGGCGTGCGCCTGCGTTCCGTGCCGTTCTCACCGGCAAAGACCCTCGCTGCGATCAAGGCAACCTGAGCAGCCGACCGCGAGCGGCGCGGCGCGCGCAGTCGGAAGCCAGGTCGCGAAACCTCAGGGGACCGATTCAGCAGGCGTCCACGTCGGACCCGCCTGGTACACCTTTATCGCTCGCGCGAGTGCTGCCGTTTTCCGGCCCAGATCTTTTTCATAAACAACATCATCCTGGCTCACGATAAAGGTCGTGACACCGGAGGACCGGTACACCGCGGGATAGGCGATGGCGGCGAAGCCACCATCCGATTTCGACAGAATGCGGAAGTTATAACCGTGGAATGGAGCAACTGTATTCACGTGCTGCACGTTGGGGAGCACGGTCTTCACGAGGCCATCCGCTTCTGTGTCTGTTCCCGGGTGTGTTTCCGCCGCGACCAGCGCGTGGCAAATCCCGATCGCTGTTACTTCGTTTTCACCGATTCGACGATACCGGATTTCGTTCGTGCCGGCGTCCGGGTCGAAGCGCCATACACCAGCGCGTGACACGAGCGGAATCGGGAACGGCCAGTTCTCTGCGCCGATGTACAGGGCCGTGACTCCCCCAGGCTCGCGCACCAACCGGTGCATCTCCTGGTACTTCTGCACGAACCGATCACGCTCGAGTGTGTCCTGGACTTTGTCACCGGAGGTGACGAGCTCAGCTGCCGCTCCAAGAATCTCAGTGACGGCCCGCTCATCGTGCGTTTGAACTGCGGCAACGAGGGCGCGGCTCGCGGCATCGGGTGACGGAAAAGTTGTTTGGCGCAATGGCCCGGCCAGACACTGTGTCACAGGGCCCGTCAGCAGCAGCGCGAATGTCGCGAGCGCAACCTGTGCCGTCGGGCCGCGTAACTGACTTACTTCGAGCTCATTGTTCACATGCATCTCCTTCTCGCTAATGGTGTTCATCTGTGGCCTCCTCCAGCATGACCGACCCCTCCACCGTGGAAGCCCCCGCTAAAACTCGCGCTTCCGCGCGCGGAAAATGAGCGTGTAACTCCCCCGTGATCGAAGCCACTGAACGGAGTGGCGTGAATGCCGGACGGCGCACCGCCGGAAACTCCTCCATGTGTAAAGCCGCCATTCGGAAATCCACCGTGGGGCATGTCGGTGTGAGGAAAGCCGCCGGGGTGGGCAAGCAGGGGATGCCCGTGACCGAAGTCGTTGTGATTGATGAAAGTCGGACTGTGTGAGACGTACCTGTCATGGTCGTGCATCACATCATGTCGGTGCCAATCAGCTCCCCAGTGATGCCAGCCCCAGCCAAAGCCGCCGAACACACCGATTCCAACACCCAAGCCGAACACAATCCCGGGCCCATCGATGTAGAGGCCGGGGACCCCATACCATCCAGGGTAGTACGCGAGGGGCGACCCATAGACATCCCACGGATCGTATTCCGGTACGTAAACAACTTCCGGATCTGTCGGCGCAATCAAGATTGCCTGGCCGTCCGTCGTGACCGTTTCCTGCTGTGTGCTCAGCAAGTTCCCGGCCGCTTGGGCTCGCTGACGCAGGACCTGCACTGCGTCGAGTACGACTTGTTGCCCGTTCACGCACGCCTCCCCGAGGGAGGAGGTCCACGACAAGTTCCTGTCCATCATCTGCAGCACCGATGGAAACTGAGTGAGCGCTTTCACACTCGGGTCCCAGGGTTGCGAATCGACTGCCTGGGCGAGTGCGTCTCCATTCAGATCGGAATGTTGTTGCATCCATCGGTCTGCCTCCACGACTTGCGCGGGGTAAGTCGCCGCCGCAAGAATCTGTGCGACCAGGGCGTCCGGATACAGCGCGATCGGTGCGACCAACTGATCCAGCTCGCTCGCCGACGGTTGCGGTACCGGAGTGGCGTCCTCTGGGGGCTGCGCAGTCTGAACCAGCGGTTGCGCGTCGGGTTGCGCTGTCACGGCGGCACATCCTCCCGCCAAGTATACCAACATCACCAACCCAGCGATAAATAGAGCCGAGGCCTTACTCGATGGAATCAACTTTGGTTTCATGATTGGATATGCTCAATATGTAGGAAACAACGCGCGTCGGTCGACGCGCCGGTACTCGGCACCGAACTGCGCAAGCGCCACACATGCGCAAACCGCGCCGAGAGCAGCGAGCGTGGTCCAGCCCCGGGTGGTGTACACCGCAGCCGCCAAACCGGAGCCGGCGGCACCACAGAGGAATGCGAAAGCGACGAACATTCCGTTCAGCCGCCCGCGCAGTTCCGGTGCAAGCATGTAGATGTTGCGCAGGCTCAGGACCTGACACACCTGAACGGCCGCATCCAGTATCAGCGCCGCCAGAATGAGGAGCGACAGAGAGTGTATTAGCCGTGCTTCGACAGCCAGTCCAAACGCCAACACCACTGCAACCAATGCCCATCCCGTTGCGGGCCGCGTCAGCCCCCGATCGGCCAGCCGCCCGGCAATAGGTGCCGAGAGCGCGCCGGCCGCGCCCGCCAGTGCGAACAACGCTATGCCTCGCTGGCCCATGCCGAATTCTTTGGCCAGCAGCAGCGGCGATCCCGTCCAGAAAAGGTTGAAGCCCGCGAACAACATTCCCTGATAGAAAGCACGGCGCCGCAGCAGCGGCGTGCCTGCTATCAGGCCGGGAAGTGATCGCAGAATTTGCGCATAAGTCAGCGCGGAGTTGGGGTAACGCTGGGGCAACACCCGCTGCAACACCACCAGCAGCGCCAACATCATGCCTGCCGATATGTAGAACACCGCACGCCAACCCAGTGTAGCGGCGATGAAGCTCGAGAACGGGCGCGCAAGCATTATTCCACCGAGCAGGCCCGACATGACGGTGCCGACTACCTTGCCCCGGGAAGTCTCAGGGGTGAGGTGCGAGGCGAAGGGTACGAGAATCTGCGTGGCCACTGAAAATACGCCGACGACCACTGAGGCGACCAGGAGAGTCGCAGCCGAGCTCGAAAGCGCGATCGCCAGTAAACCGAGCGTCACCGCGGCAAGAGCCCGGATCACGAGGCGGCGGTTCTCGAACACGTCGCTCAAGGGCACCAGAAAGAGGAGGCCCACGCCGTACCCGAGCTGGGTCAGTGCCACGATCAGGCCGGCGGAGCCCGGGAGCAGCCCCACAGCCGGCGCAATGAGACCGATGAGCGGTTGTGAGTAGTAGATGTTGGCGACGACCAGGCCACAGGCGCCTGCGAATACTCCGATCAACACGCGGCTCATGCCACCGCGAGGCACTTGTTGCTCATGCATCTGAAGGGGCCCGCGTCGGGGACACGGCGGCTCGTCCGAACGAGGGGACCGACTGTGCGATGAAACGGACTGTCGCGCGCAGCACCCGTAGCCGAGCCAGCAGGGCGTCTACTTGATAGCTCCTATGCTCGCCACGCAGGCACCACTCGCAGAAGTGCTCACAGTTGTTGGTCAGCAGCCGATAACCATCCTCCCCTACCCGGGAGCGCGCCCGTTCGATCACCTCTCGGGCGTCAAAGTTCGAGGTCGCGTGAAATTTGACCCAGACAGACTGGCCGCGTGTGAATCGATCCATGGGGACTTCTTCGACCGGTCCCCTGTGCAGGCCACTTGCAAGCCCGGAGTAATGAACGACCCTGCCATCACCCACATAGATTCCGTGATGCAGATAGCCGCGGCGGCGGGTAACGAGGTGCGAGCCCAACGCAGGCTCGTGATCTTGCGGCGTCAATTGTTCCAAGCGAATCACTGTGAGCTTCCTCAGGTCCTCTTCGGTGCTGGGAAACGATGGAGAAATTGAGTTACCCGGCCATTTCTGCACCTGCGGAGCTCGGTTTCAGCTGAAACGAGAATTTTGTGTTTCGATTGAAATACTTGCTCGCGCAGGGCGAAACACGCTGTTTACGCGGTCCCCCCAGAATTCACGGTACACGAGCCCAATGAGGGCTACAGGAGCTACCGATGAAGACCTATCGATTGATCACACTCGTTGCAGCAGTGCTCATCACCGTTTTTGTCGCCCGATTCCTCTCCGATGGGAAAATCGGCGTCCCGCCAGATGAGGCGGCTGTCGTAGCTGCGCAAGCGCCATGATCGAGGTACGGAGATCCGGGATAGGGATCTTCGGCGCCGTGGTGTTGGCCTCGAAGCTCGTCTTCGCGACCGCTTCTGCCGCGGCACCGGCACCTTGCCAGGTACAGCTCACAGTCGAGCTGACGCCGGACGTTCCAGAGCCTACCGATGCGGGCTTTCTGGGGTCGCTCCTGAGCAATCAAGTCAACTATCGACTGAGCTTGCGGCACGAGCGCAGCGACACCCTTCTGGTGCTCGACCTCACCGGACCAGGTCCCGGCTACCGCTGTCGCAACGCCGTCGAGGCAATTCGCAGAGACGGACGTGTGCTTTCCGTCCATGTGAACAAGTCGCCGTCATGAGAAGGCGTTTCGGGCCGAAAGAATGTCAAAGATTGTGATATACGAAGAAAATGACCTGATGCGTGCCTTGCTGGAGGAATGGTTGAGCGAAGCAGGTTATATCGTCAATGCAGCTGCATCTCACGAGCCCAGCGGCGGGCCGGCGGTTGGCCGCCCCGCAGATCTGATCATCGTCAGCGTCTACATGCCCAAACAAGCAGGCGCGCAGCTCGTGCGTAAAATACAGACTATTCACCCGGGAACCCCGGTGATTGCGATCTCGGGACAGTTTTTTGCCGGACTCACCGCCAACGGCGCGATCGCGCAGTCGCTCGGCGTCCAGCAGGCCATTGCGAAGCCATTGAACCGCCTGGATCTGCTCGCTGCTGTGCGCGCCCTCATTGGCGCACCGGGCTGAGCGCCCCCCGCACGATGCGCCCTCCACTCGATGCCGTTTCACTCCCGAGCCGTTCAATTCGGTTCAGACGGCTGCGGCTGGGCATTCTGACACTTGGCGTCCTCGCCTTGCTCGCGTTCGGCGGCTCGTCTTTCTACGACGCGTGGCGTTCGTATCGTCATGCCGTGAGAGCGACCGATCGAGAGATCCGCAACGTGGCCAGTGCACTCGCCGAACAGACCGCCTGGACCTGGCGAGCCGTTTATCTTTTGCTGGACGACACAGCCCGCTGGTATAGCAGTGACAGCCGCCAGATCCCGCCTGAGCGTCTCGACGAGGTCCTTTCGACGCGCACGGCAGGAATGCCGCAGATCCGCCTGATTACGATAGTTGACGCCCAGGGTATCCAGCGCCATCGGTCACACGGGTCCTCGCCTCCAAACCTCGATGTCTCTGACCGTCCGTACTTCGTCGCTCAACGTGACGGGACTGCGAGGGGGTTCTTCATGAGCGACCCAATCGTGACTCGCTCAGAAAACCGCGCAGCCGTCGTGCTTTCCCGGCGACTCGAAGACGACACCGGAAAATTCGCAGGGGTCGTCACTGCAATCATCGACCTCGAGGACCTCGAACACTTCTACGGGGCCGTCAAACTGGGCCAAGCGAGCGCAGTCCACCTTCTGCGGGACGATGGCAGGCTGCTCGCTCGTAATCCATCGGTGCCGCTGCTGCTCGGCCGAAACTTCCCCGAGCTTGCGGCGGTGCCCGTTGACCGGGCAACCCGTCTCCTGAATCCAATCGACCGCAAAGACGATTTCGTCGCCGTGGCTCCAGTGAGAGATACCCACCTGGTACTGACCGTGACACGTGAAGATGCGGTGGCGCTGCAGTCCTGGCGCGAAGAGACGATTCGGGTCGCCGCGCGCACACTCATTCTGGCCTTGCTCGGGGCGCTGACTATTGCCGTCCTATTACGGCAGTTGCGGCGCGTCGAGTCCAGCGAACAGGCGCTGCTTGAAAGCGAAGAGCGCTATGCCCTTGCGATGGAAGGCGCTAATGAAGGGTTTTGGGACTGGCACATGCAGGGCGATCACTTGTTTGTCTCACAGCGGATGAAAATGCTCACGGGCCACAGCGCAGAAACTGAAATCACCACGCGCCGCGAATGGCTGGAAAAAACTGTTGTGCACCCGGACGATCTGCCGCAACGCGACGCAGCTCTTGCAGATCATTTTGAAGGTCGCACCCCGCGCTACGAGTGCGAATACCGCGTCCGCATGCCTGACGGCCACTGGTGTTGGCTGCACGCACGGGGCCGTAGTCTGCGCGATCCGGAAGGTAAGCCGTATCGCTTCGTGGGATCCGTAGTCGACGTCAGCGCGCAAAAACAGGCGCAACTGGAAAAGGAACGTTTGGAGATACAGCTGAGGCAGTCACAGAAGATGGAGGCCATCGGGACACTGGCCGGCGGCATTGCACACGATTTCAACAACATCCTGGGAGCGATCCTGGGGTACGGGGAATTGGCGCACCAGCAGTCCGCGACAGGCACTCCCATGCGCCGCTACCTCGACAACGTCATGCACGCAACCGGGCGCGCCAAGGCTCTCGTCGATCGCATTCTCGGATTCAGCCGCAGCGGCTTGGGTGAGCGAGTCCCAGTCAACGTTCAGTTCGTGATCGAGGAAACGCTCGAACTGCTTCAGGCCTCGTTGCCCGCGGAAATTCGTATTGAGAGCAGGCTCGCAACTGACGATGCCGCAGTGATCGGCGATGCGACACATCTGCATCAAGTAGCGATGAATCTTTTCACCAACGCGCTGCAAGCGATGGAGAATGGCGGCGTGCTCCGTGTGGTTCTCGAGCGCGTCAGGCTGGGCCAGAGACTATCGCTCGCACGCGGCACTCTCGACCCGGGTCCCTATGTGCGTCTCATCGTCAGCGATACGGGCACGGGCATTCCGTCAGCGGTACTCGAGCGAGTGTTCGATCCATTCTTCACGACCAAAGGCGTGGGAGAAGGTACCGGCCTGGGACTGTCGCTCGTGCATGGCATCGTGACCGACCTGGGAGGCGCGATTGATGTGAAGACGGAGGCAGGCGCAGGGACGAGCTTTCAGATCTGGCTGCCGATCGCGGGCGAGATCAGCCGCCCTGCCAAAGAAGCCGTGCGCGCGTTGCCCCGCGGCAACGGTGAAATGGTGATGATCGTCGATGACGAACGGGCACTACTGGAATTGGCCGAGGAGACGCTCGCGGAGTCAGGGTACGAGCCGATCGGCTTCGCTTCCAGTACAGCGGCACTGGCCGCTTTTCGGGCCGCGCCGGACCGTTTCGATCTCATTATTACCGATGAGGCGATGCCCGAGGTAACAGGCACCGAGCTTGCGCGGGAAATCAAACAATTGCGTCCGGGTATCCCGATCATCCTGGTGAGCGGTCTGGGAGGCACGCAACTCGCAAAGGCGGCCGCAGCCGCCGGCGTGAGCCTGTTATTGCGCAAGCCGCTGCAGCGTCGTGACCTTGCCGAATCGGTGGCTCGGGTGCTGGAGCATCCTTGATTGCAGTGCACTCCAACCGTGGTAAATTGCATGAGACGGCGAATTCGCAGGAAGGTCGGGCGCAACCCATGACAAATCCCGAGACGAGCCAACCGCAGGCGCACATCCTGGCCGTGGACGATGACCCGCATATTCGCGAGTTGTTGCAGGAGTACCTCGCAGAGAACGGAATGCGAGTCAGCGTGGCACTGAACGGCGCGCAAATGTCCCAGATCCTTGCAGATGAGGTGATTGATCTGGTCATCCTGGACTTGCGGCTTGCAGGTGAAGATGGCATGGCCCTGGTCCGGTCACTCCGCGACCAGTCGGCGATACCGATTGTCATGCTCACCGGCGTCCGCGATGAAGCCGACCGCGTCATGGGACTCGAGCTCGGCGCAGATGACTATCTGACCAAGCCTTTCAGTCCCCGAGAGTTGCTGGCGCGCATCCGAACAGTGTTGCGACGGACGAAGAGCACCGCTGTCGCGCAAGCCCAGCGCCGCGAGGTTCGCGCTTATAGATTCGCAGAATTCGAGCTCAACCTGCGAACCCGCCGGCTCAAGCGCGACACGCGCAACATTGACTTGACGAACGGGGAATTCAACTTGCTCGCCGCCTTGCTCACTTCCCCTGAGCAAATTCTCACGCGCGATCAGCTCCTCGATGCCAGCCGCGTGTACGACAATGAAGTCTACGACCGCTCGATCGACGTTCAGGTGCTGCGCTTGCGCCGAAAGATCGAAGCGGATCCGTCACAGCCGCGGTTCATTGTCACCGAGCGCGGCGTCGGTTACATTTTCAAGTCGCCGGTCGAGATCCTGTACTGACTGTTTTCCCAACCGCCACCGAGCGCGCGGATCAGGTCGACACTGGACATCAGCTGCAGGGTATCGAGATTGAGTGCCTCGAGCTGGGTCTGCAGGACGGCGGTCTGCGAAGTAACAACGGTGAGATAGTCGGTGGCGCCCTGCCTGTACAGCGCCATGGAAAAGTCCAGGGTATGCTGCGCCGCGTCGACCGCGGCCTTCTCTTCCACAGCGGCATCGTGGTAGTGATTGAGTGTCGCCAGGCTGTCTTCAACCTGTTGAAACGCGCTGACGACGGTGCTGCGATAGTTGGCGGCCGAGACATCGAACTCGGCGCGCGCCTGGGCGACTTGAGCCCGGCGCAGGCCGCCATCAAACACGCTGAGCAGAGCGTTCGGCCCGATCGCCCAGAACGAGCTCGGCGCGCTCAGCCAGTTCGAGAAGCCGGTGCTCTGGAAGCCGCCCTGGGCACCCAGCGTCAGCGTCGGAAAATACGCCGCACGAGCGACTCCAATGTTGGCATTGGCGGCGATCATGCGGCGCTGCGCGGCGGCGATGTCCGGACGGCGCTGCAGCAATGTTGTTGGAACCCCACTTGGAATCTGCGGCAGCTCGATGGCGACGATCTGCTGTTGGATCGAGAACGTCGAGGCCGAAACGCCGAGCAACGCCGCAATCGCGTGTTCCATCAGTGCGCGCTGGGCAAGTGTCTGTGCCGCTTGGGAGCGGGCAGTATCGAGCTGCGTCTGCGCCTGCGAGACGTCGAGGCCGGGCGCGATGCCGGCATCGTGACGCTGCCGCGTGATGCTGAGCGCGCGCGTGTAAGCATCGGCAGTCTGATCGAGAATCGCGCTGTCGCGATCCAGGCTGCGCAGCTGAATGTAATCGCCGACCAGGAGCGCAATGAGCGAAAGGCGAGCATTTTCGAGATCCGCAGCGGACGCTGCGGCGTTGGCCTCGCCCGCGGCAACCTCGTTGCGAATCTGCCCCCACAGGTCGAGCTCGTAGCTGACGCTGCCGCCTATCGCGTTAGCGTTGTAGTAGGTTGGTGTAGTCGGTCCTCTGAGCGGCGCGTTCACGGACTCGCGATTGCGCTGGGCGCTCGCGTTGACACCCAAAGTGGGAAACAACCCGGCGCGCGCCTGATCACTCAGCGCCCTCGCCTGCGCATAGTTAGCCACAGCAGCGGCGAGCGTAGGGTTCCCGGCGATGAGTCTTTTCTGTAGATCGTCGAGCTCAGCGCTATCGTACAGAGTCCACCAGCTATCGCGCGGCAGACGGTCGGCTGGCTGCGCCGGCGTCCAAGGACCGATTTCCTTATAGGCGTCGCCTGTCGGAATGACCGGAGTTTTCAGGCGCGGCGCCATTGAACAGGCCCCGAGCGCCAGCGACACTGCCAGCGCTACACCGCACCGCGCAGTGCTGCTAACTTTTTTCATTGCCATTTCTTCCATTTCCGACCTTCGGCTCTTCCGCGACCTTCGCGGTCGAAGTTGCCTCAGCGAGGCGCACCTCGGCGCCGCTACCAATTCCATCGGGCGGGTTCACGATCACACGATCGTTCGGTGCCAGGCCGGAGGCGAGCTCGACGACCGCGCCCAGGTCGCGTTCGATCGTCACTGGTTTGATCAGTACGCGGTTATCGGCGCCCACAGTGGCGATAGAGAGCCCTTTCGCGTCGAAAATCAGCGCACTCGACGGCACGCTGAGCGCATTGCGGGAGCCAGCCGTCTGCAGGTGTATGCTGGCGTAATCGCCCGGCATCAGCTCACCCGCGCTGTTATCGACGATGATCTGCATCAAGGTTGTACCGCTGCTTGGATTTACGGCCTGGGCCGAAGCCTCGACTGTTCCAGTAAACGTTTTTCCGGGATGCTCGGGTACCCTGATCGTTGCCTGCGTCCCCGAGGGCACGCTGGGCACATAGTTCTGCGGCACGTTGACATAGACGCGCAACTTGCTCGTTTCCGAGACCACGAACAGCTCCGAGCCACCCGCCGCGCCCACATTGATCAGTGCGCCAATGTCGGTTTCGCGGGCGGTGACGATGCCGCCGAACGGTGCAACCAGGTGTTTGAAATCTTCTTCTGCAACCAATCGGTCGACGTTCGCCTGTGCCGCTTTGACTTGGGCGATGTTGGCGTTCAGGGTGAAGTTACGGGTGTCGACGTCCTGCTTGGCGACGGCGTCGGTGCCGGAGAGTGACTGCCATCGCTCCGCGGTGATTTGCGCGAGCTTCGCATTGGCCTGTGAAACACCCAGGTCGGCCCGCGCCTGCATCAACTGCTGGTCGAGATCGGGGGTGTCGATTTCAGCCAGCACATCTCCCGCCTTCACCTTGGCGCCGATATCGTGATTCCAACTCTTGAGGTAGCCAGGCACGCGAGCGTAGATGGGCGCGCTGATATAGCCTTCCAGGCGCCCGGGCAGGTCCAGGCCCTCGACGTTCTCGACATGGGCCGGTGCCGCTATCGCCACGACCGGCACGGCCTGCGCTTCGGTCAGATCGCGCAGGCGCGAGTTTTGCCCCGCGCGGGTGACCATGCCGAAGGCGACGACGCTTACGGCGATGAGTACAAACACGCCGCCCGCCAGGCGTAGCCGGTGCCGAGCGGGGCTACCGGGATTTCGTTCAGGCTGTGACATGGGTTTCTCCTAAGTTGGCGTCCGGCGACGGCTTCGCGCCCTGGTGCCGGTGAATAATGCTGAACACCACAGGGACGAAGAACAACGTAGACACTGTGGCGAAAATCAGGCCCCCGATCACCGCGCGGCCGAGCGGTGCGTTCTGCTCGCCGCCATCACCCAGGCCTAGCGCCATGGGCAGCATGCCGATCACCATCGCCAGCGCCGTCATCAACACCGGTCGCAGACGGACGAATCCGGCCTCGAGCGCAGCTTGGGTCGCATCGCCGATCTCATTGAGCTTCTCGCGTGCAAAACTGATCACCAGCACGCTGTTGGCCGTCGCGACGCCCATGCACATGATTGCACCGGTGAGCGCCGGCACAGACAGTGTCGTGTGCGTCGCGAACAACATCCACACGATGCCGGCGAGAGCGGCAGGCAACGCAGTGATGATGACAAAGGGATCGCTCCACGACTGAAAGTTGATGACGATCAGGAGGTAGACCAGCACGATGGCGCCGAGCAGGCCGAACAGCAGGCCGGAGTAGGCGCTGTTCATCGTCGCCGTCTGGCCGACCAATGCAACGATCGCGCCTTTTGGCTTGTCGTGGTCGTTCCGCGCGATGATCTTCTGGATCTCGCTGGAGACCGAGCCGAGATCACGCCCTTGGATGGTCGCGTAAATCTCCACCATCGGTGAGATGTCGTATTGGGACACCACGGCGTCGCTGTGATTGCGCCGAATGTCGGCGATACCGCCCAGCACCGTGGTAGGCGCGCCGGGAGCATTGATCGGCAGATTTTGCAACGCCGGCAGCGTGTCGATCTGGTATTGCGGCGTCTGCAGAGCAATCGGATAGGTGACGCCGTTTTTCTCGTTGAGCCAATATACCGGCGCCACCTGGCTGGAGCTCGCAAGGTTGACGACCAGACTGTTGGTGACATCGGCCGCGGTTACGCCGGTGTATTGCGCACGCGTGCGGTCTATGTTGACGTCGAGCGTCGGCTGTCCGGCGGACTGCTGGATGCGCGCGTCGGCCACGCCGGTAACATGACGGACTTGCGCCAGCAGCTTGTTGGCGTAGGCAAAGTCCGCGCCGAGATCGTTTCCGCGGATCTGCAGATCGATCGGCGCCGGCGCGCCGAAATTGAGGATCTGACTGACAATATCGGCGGGCAGAAACGAGAAGCTCGTGCCGGGGAAGCGGCGTGGTAACTCACTGCGCAGGCGATTGACGTAATCGACGGTCGGGGCGTGCCCTTCCGCGAGCGAGATCTGAATGTCTCCATCGGACTCGCCGATCGTGCCGGTGTTGTTGTAGATCGTATTGAGCGACGAAAGATAAGTGCCGACGTTGTCCACTACCGTCGCGACCTGGTCCGGCGGAATCGTCTCGCGGATTGCCTTCTCCACCTCGGCGAAACGCGCGGCGGTTTGTTCGATGCGCATACCGACAGGGGCCCGCACGTGCATCAGTATCTGGCCGCCATCGACCTGTGGGAAGAAGTTGCGGCCTAGAAACGGCGCGAGCAGGAAAGAGACTGCGATAAATCCGAGGAAGCCACCGACAAACAGCCTGCGATGCTCGATGGTGAGCGCCAGCAGATCGTGATACGCGGCACGCAGCCTCACGAATTGCGCGTCGAACCCCTGTTGAAATCGCACCAACGGGTTCTTCGGCCGCGGCTCGCTGGAGTGGTCGTCCTCAGCGCCGTGCGGATTGTGAGCGCGCAGCAGATACTTCGCCATCGTCGGCACGAGCGTGCGCGACAGCAAGAATGAGCACACCATCGCAAACATCACGCTTTCGGCCATCGGCACGAACAGGAAGCGCGACACACCGCTCAGGAAGAACATCGGAATGAAGACGATGCAGATACAGAGCAAGGATACGAAAGCCGGAACCACAATCTGCGAGGCACCGTCGAGGATCGCGGTTTCCACCGGCTTGCCCTGCTCGAGGTGGTAGTTGATGCTCTCGATGGTCACAGTCGCTTCATCGACGAGTATGCCCACAGCGAGCGCAAGGCCGCCGAGAGTCATGATGTTGAGCGTTTCACCGATCGCCGACAGAGCACCGATCGCGCCGAGGATCGACAGCGGAATCGAGGTGGTCACAATGAGAGTCGAGCGCCAGCTCCCGAGGAACAGCAGGATCATCAGGCTCGTTAGCGCCGCGGCGATCACACCTTCTCGGATAACACCCTGGATGGAGGCGCGCACGAACACCGATTGATCGGCGATCGGCTTGACCTGCAGTGAATCTGGCAAAGATGGCTTGATCACGTTCAGCATGTTCTTGATACCGCTGACGATATCGAGCGTCGAGGTCGAGCCGTTCTTGAATACGCTGAGCAGCACGGAGCGATTGCCGTCAACGTGGACGACATTGACCTGGACCGCATTGCCGTTGTGCACGTGGGCAACGTCGTGCATGTAGACCATCGCGCCCCTTACGTTCTTGATCGGCAAATCGCCGAGCTCCGGAATTTTCGACGGTGCGCTGTTCAGGTTGACGGTGTATTCGTAATCGCCGATTTTCTCCGTGCCGGCCGGTGTGTTGAGGTTCTGCGCGGCAAGCGCGTTGGCCACGTCGAGGCCGGTCAGGCCGCGCGCCTGCAGGGCGGCGGTATCGAGGTCGAACATCACCTGCGGCGTCTTGCCGCCGAACGGCCACGGGATGGCCGCACCCTGGACCGTGACCAGGCGTGGGCGCACGAAGTTCATGCCCAGATCCGCGAGATTCTGCTCGGTCAGTCCCAGGCCCGACAGCGCGAGCTGGATGATCGGCACCGTCGAGGCGCTGTAGTTGACAATCAACGGCGGCGTGGCGCCAGGCGGCATCTGCTTCAGCAGGGTCTGCGCAATCGCGGTGACCTGCGCGTTGGCGGTAGCGATATTGACCGAAGGATGGAAGTAGATTTTCACGATGCCGAAGGTGGTATACGAATTCGCTTCGATGTGTTCGATGTCGTTGACCGTTGTCGTCAGAGCGCGCTCGAACGGAGTCAGGATTCGCCCCGCCATCTGGTCAGGCGGCAGGCCCTGGTACTGCCAGGCCACGCCGACGATCGGAATGTCGATACTCGGAAAAATATCGACCGGCATGCGCAAGGCGGCGAGCGTGCCGATGAGCAGAATGAGCAGCCCTACAACAATAAATGTGTAGGGCCGCCGAAGCGCAATGCGGACTATGGCAAGCATGTTGGCACCGGGGAGCGGGTTTGATTCTCAGGCGAGAAGCGCTCAGAGTGAGTGCGTAGAGTATCCCGCGCATTTCCGTGCCAGCCGTCGCAGGTTTCAGTTGAAACCGGGCGCAGCAGCGTTGCCGGCGGACTACGCGTTATTACGTGCGCGCGGGGGAGACTCGCCGCTTCACCGCGGCTGTGGCGACGGCTTGACCTCGGTGCCGCTCGCCAGCGCTCAAGACGCTTCTTCCGCGAGACCCTATGTATCCCTCACAGAGGGCCTGCGGGCGAAGATGATCGGCGGCGTGGTGCGGCGGACGATTTCCCGCAGCACCACACTGCTGCGGATCCGGGCGACGTGTGGCAGTCTGGAAAGCTCCTGGCGGTAGATCCGGTCATAGTCCGCAAACGAGTTCACATGGATCATGACCACGAAGTCAGTATCGCCGCAGACGAATCCGCAGTAGGAGATCGCACGGCACTTGACTACTTCCCGCTCGAACTCTGCCAGCACGTGCTCGGCTTGCGAGGGTATCGGTCATGTTTTATCCCCGGGTATGTCGCAGCAGAGCTGTGCTGAAAGTCGGTCGCACCGTATGGATCGGAAACGAGCTCGCTCAACACCGACCAGTCGTCCCCGGCGGTGATGCGGCTTCGCGCTGTTACATAGTCCCGCACCGAATCGCGCACTGCGGTGTACCCCAACACGTAAGCGCCGTAGTGGTCCGCGAACTCCAGCAATGCGCTCGGGCTCGTAACCAATGCTCTATTCGCGAGCTGCTGTTCGGCGTCGTCCAATGACAGCCGGTGGTCGCGGTAGGACGCGATGATCGGCGCCGCCGCGGCTGACAACTGATCGACGAGCCGATGCACGGTCTCATATCGGCGAGCCTGCCGCGGGTCCAAACGCGCCAGCGGAAACAGGACGCGCTCCTCGAAGGCCACGCGCTCCTCGAACGGGAAAGCGAGCTCTACGCCGAAATTGGCGGCGCCTTCGCGAAGCACGGAGGCGGGGGAACGCAGCAATACAATCCGGTCCTCCACCGGCAGGCCGGAAGGCTGCGCTCGTTGGTCCTGGAGGAGAAATTGAGCGTGGTGACCGGGATAGCCCTCGTGGCACGCCACGTCGATCGCGGACCCCACCAGAGCTACGGCTTGTGGGTTGATCTGGAGCGTGCTGCGCCAGCCTCCACGGTAACGATGCCACGCAGCCGGGACGCTGTCCGTCCATTCAACATCGATCTTCTCCGCTCGCGGCAACTGCCAATGGGCA
Organism: Gammaproteobacteria bacterium; assembly: GCA_034668025.1. Taxonomy (GTDB): domain Bacteria; phylum Pseudomonadota; class Gammaproteobacteria; order Steroidobacterales; family Steroidobacteraceae; genus 13-2-20CM-66-19. Next base: position 24,567 of record JAXDQF010000418.1, read on the forward strand.
AGCGTCCGGCTGCGGCACTCCCGCAGCGCGCGCTCAAACACCACGCGACGCCGGTCTGCAGGCACGATGAAGTCACGGTAGAACACGGCCATTCGATGCGAAAGCGGCCCAGGGCCGGGGACAGCGGCCTCCAAAGCAGCGATGACCTGATGGGCTACGCCAGCCTCGAGGCTGGGGACCGACCGCGCGTACAAGCGCTGCGCCTCGTCTTCGAATGACTCACTGCGAGCCGCGGGCCCAATGATCTGCAGCAGGTTGTCAAAGCTGCGGATCTGGACTAACAGCCTGGTTCCGCGAGGCGTCGGGTGCGCCGCCTCTTCGAGCTCCATTCTGGATAACAAGGCGTCCGCGTCGGTCCTCAGCTGGACAACACCGCCGGGGTCGTCTTGCGCGGCCGGATGCAGCGTCTCCGGGCCAAAGTAGGAGTCCACTTCCTCCTCGTGCCCCGTCATCGCGCCGAGGCGCAGCGTCAGTCCCACGAACGTCTCTGCAGCCTGCTCGGGCTCACTGCCCCCCGCGCCGACGACGGACCCGACAACAACAGCGCTGCACAGCACTGCGCGCGCTAAAGTCAACATGCGCATGCGGAATCGCTTCGCGTTATTCGACTCGCAACGCCTCGATCGGATCGAGCCGCGAGGCGCGCCGCGCAGGATAGCTCCCGAACACCAAGCCCACCGCCGCGGCGATGCCGAATGCGACGAGCATCGTGCTGCCCGATACCGTGGTTGGCCAGCCCAATGTCCAACCCACCATGCGGGCAGACAGAAGCCCCACCCCCAACCCGACCACCCCACCGATTGCGGATAGCACAACGGCCTCCACGAGGAACTGAAGTGCGATATCCGGCCCGCGCGCACCGGTAGCCATGCGCAGGCCGATCTCGCGCGTGCGCTCGGTGACCGACACCAACATGATGTTCATGATGCCGATGCCGCCTATCACCAGAGACACGCCGGCGATGGCCGCAAGCAGCGCGGTCATGGTGCCGCTGGCATGGTCCAAGGTGTTGCTCATGGAATCCAGCGTTACTTCGTCCAAGCCCGGCATGTTGGCCAGCGCGAAAGCTGCGGCCGGCGTATACAGTCCCTTGGTAATGGCCTGCGCCGCCTGGGT
>JAXDQF010000419.1:0-12080 GCA_034668025.1 Gammaproteobacteria bacterium
GTCAGCTCGCAAGTTCATCCAGATTTCGAAAATGCTCCAGCGCATGGGGGTTCGCCAAAACATCAACATTCTTGACCGGTAGCCCGTGCACCACATTTCGGACGGCCAGCTCGGTCAACTTGCCGGAGAGCGTTCGGGGAATGTCGGGGACAGCGACGATTCTCGCTGGGACGTGGCGCGGCGTCGTGTGAGCACGGATGGTGTCACGTATCTTTTTCTTCAGCGGCTCGTCGAGGCTCACTGCAGGTTTGACACGGACAAACAAAACCACCCGTACGTCTCCGTTCCAATCCTGCCCGATGGCCAACGCCTCGATGATCTCATCCAGACTTTCCACTGCCGCATAGATCTCGGCGGTGCCGATGCGCACGCCACCGGGATTCAATACCGCGTCGGAGCGTCCGTAGATGACGATGCCATCGTGCTCAGTTATGGCGGCGTAGTCGCCATGATGCCACACGCCGGGAAAGCGCTCGAAGTAGGCCGCTCGATATTTGATGCCGTCGGGGTCATTCCAGAAGCCAACCGGCATCGAAGGGAAGGGTGCTGTGCAAACCAACTCGCCGCGATCGCCGCGGACGGGTTTGCCAGCGTCGTCGAAAATATCCACGCTCATGCCGAGTCCACGGCATTGGATTTCACCGCGGTACACGGGTCGGATCGGGCATCCCAGCGCGAAGCAGGACACGATGTCTGTGCCGCCGGAGACGGATGCCAGCAGCACGTCAGACTTGATCGACTTGTATACGTACTCGAAGCCGTCGGGAAGCAGCGGCGATCCGGTGGACAGCACGGCTCGAAGAGCGCTGAGATCTACCGACTCAATCGGTACGAAGGAGCTTTTCTCGAGGGCCGACAGGTATTTGGCACTGGTGCCGAAAATTGTGATGCGCTCTTCCTGGGCCATTCGCCACAGTACGCCCGCATCAGAGTGGAAGGGGCTGCCGTCATACAGCACCAGCGTGGTACCTGTAGCAAGGCCACTGATCAGCCAGTTCCACATCATCCAACCGCAGGTGGTGAAGTAGAACAATCTGTCCGAGCGCTTTACATCCGTGTGGAGCAGATGTTCCTTTTGATGTTGCAACAGCGTTCCACCGGCACCGTGCACGATGCACTTCGGGACGCCAGTCGTGCCCGATGAATACAAAATGTAGAGCGGATAATTGAACGGCATCTGCGCAAACTGCAGTGCAGCTCCACGCTGTCCAAACTCATCGAACCGCGCCGCTTTCGAACTCGCCTCGCCGAGGCGTGCAAGATCCGGCGTGGTGCTCACGTAGGGAACGACCACAACACGTTGGATACTGGTTATCTTCACCAGCAGCTCAGAGATATGGGTCAGGGAGTCAATGCTCTTGCCCGAGTAGAAATAGCCGTCCGCGGTAAACAGTACTTTCGGCGCTATCTGTCCGAAGCGATCCAACACACCGTGTACGCCGAAGTCGGGCGAACAGGACGACCAAATGGCGCCTAGGCTCGTGGTGGCGAGCATTGCGATTGCGGCTTCGGGGACGTTGGGGAGGAAGCCCGCTACGCGGTCGCCTGCAACTACACCCGCGGCCTTCAGGCCGTCAGCTACGCGCGCAACCTCATCGTGAAGCTGTCGATACGAAATCTCACGACGTGTACCCCGCTCGTTTCGGAAGATCAGCGCCGCTTGATCGTCGCGGAAGCGCAGGAGGTTCTCGGCAAAGTTCAGTCGCGCGTTGGGGAAGAAGCGAGCACCCGGCATCTGGTTGGGATTCTCGAGCGCCGGGCCTGAGCCCCAGTCGGCGCGTACATCAGCGAAGCGTGCGAATTCCCGCCAGAAGTCAGTCGGCTTCGCGATCGACCATGAGTACAGGTCGTCGTAGCTGCGAAGTTGCAAACCTGTGCGGATGCCGACGCTTGCCATGAAGCGAGTCAGGTTAGCGTCGGCCACGCGGGCCGGGGTGGGGCGCCAGATTTCAGCCATGCCGGCAGTTTACAGGTGGCTACAGCGACTGGTAGTTCGGCCCAGACCCACCCTCAGGCGTCGTCCAATTAATAATCTCGTACGGATCCTTAATATCGCACGCTTTGCAATGCACGCAGTTTGCGGCATTGATCTGCAACCGCTTACCACCCTGCCCGTCATCCACCATTTCGTAGACACTGGCGGGGCAGAAGCGCGTGCAGGGATTGCCGAATTCTGTAGCGCATTTCGTCGCGCAAATCGAAGTGTCCAGCACCTTCAGGTGCGCGGGCTGATTTTCGTCGTGGGTGGTCGACGCGAAGAACACTGACGCCAGGCGATCACGCGGGGGCAGCGTGCGGTCTACCCACTCGCGGTCGGGCGAGCGGTATTCGGCGTCCTGCTTTAGCCGTGCGTAGTCGGGAACTCGGCTCTTCAGTGTCCAGGGGGTGCGGCCGCCCGTGATCACCTCGAGGGCGGAGTTTGCCATCCCTATCCACATGCCTTTCTTAAACGCAGGCTTGAAGTTGCGAACGGACTTCAGCTCCTGGCCCCCGGGCGACGCACGCCAGCGCGCGTCGAATCCGACAGGTGAGCCGGTTTCAGCCAGGTGTTCGGCTGCCAGCATCCCGGAGCGGATCGCCTGGTGGATGCCTTTGATCTTGGGCAGGTTCAGTCCGCTGCCCGAGTCGCCGATGATCATGGCGCCGGGCATCTCGAGTCGCGGAATCGTCTGCCAGCCGCCTGATGCAATGGTGCGCGCGCCCGAAGCGAGGATCTCGCCGCCTTCCAGGAGGGGCTTGATCTTCGGATGGTGTTTGAACTGTTGGAACGCCTCAAACGGTGTCAGCCGGGGGTCCTCGTAGTCGAGTCCCACGACAAATCCAACGTACACGCGATTTTTGTCGAGGTGATAAATGAAGCTGCCGCCGTACGTGCCCGAGTCGAGCGGCCAGCCGAGACTGTGTTGAATCAGCCCGGGCTCGACGCGTCCCTCCGGCAGCTGCCACAGCTCCTTCATTCCCAAACCATAACTCTGCGGACAGGATTGTGCGTCCAGCTCGAAGCGTTTGATCAGTTGTTTCGCGAGGCTGCCGCGGGCGCCCTCGGCGATGATCGTAGTCTTGGCGCGAATCTCCGCGCCCGGCGTGTAGTTGGGTCCCGGCTCGCCATTCTTCTCGATGCCCATGTCGCCGAGCTGTACCCCCGCGACCGAGCCATCGGTGTTGAATACGTTGGCAGCACCGGCAAAACCCGGAAACACGTCAACTCCCAAACCTTCCGCCTTCTGCGCCAGCATTGGCGTCAGCAGGCCGAGTGAGATGATGAAGTTGCCGTGGTTATGAAGCTGCGGTGGCAGTGGCAGGAAGAAGCTGCCGGTCTTGGTCAACAGCCGGAATTCGTCCCGCTTCGCCGGTACACAAATCGCTGGAGGCGACTCACGCCATCCAGGCAGGAGCGCATCCAACGGCCCGGGCTCCATCACCGCCCCTGAGAGCGAATGAGCGCCAATGGCCGAGGCTTTCTCCAACACGCAGATATTCAGGTCGGGTTTGAGCTGCTTCAGGCGAATCGCACATGAAAGTCCCGACGGTCCAGCCCCTACGATGCAGACGTCATATTCCATGACGTCCCGTTCGACAGCGGGGGTGCTCATTTGGGCTGCATTCGGATGGCGCCATCCAGGCGGATGGTTTCGCCATTCAACATGGGAATCTCGAAAATCGAGGCCACCAGTTGTGCGAACTCTTCGGGCTTGCCGAGGCGATTGGGGAACGGGATCTGGCTCGCCAGCGAGGCCTGCAGTTCAGGCGTCATTGAGTCGACCATCGGGGTGTGGAAGATGCCGGGGGCGATTGCCATACAACGGACACCGATTCGCGCGAGTTCCCGTGCGATGGGGAGGACCATTCCGGCGAGGCCTGCTTTTGTCGCCGAGTAGGCGGCTTGTCCTATCTGGCCTTCGTACGCGGCGACGGACGCTGTGTGGACCAACAAGCCGCGCTCACCGTCGGCGGTCGGCGTGTTGTTCTGCATGATGTTTGCAGCGGCTTTGTCGCACAGGAACGTGCCGATCAGATTGATGTGCACAACCTTGGAGAAGAAGTCGCCAGCCATGGGACCGTTCTTGCCGAGTACTCGACCGGCACCGACTACGCCCGCGCAATTGACGAGGAGGTTGAGTCCGCCCATCCGCGACGCTGCAGCCTCCATGGTGGAGTTGACTTCGGCTTCCGACGTTACGTCACATCGAAGGAAACTGGCGTTGGCGCCCAACTTCGCGGCCGTGGCTTGCCCCGGACCTTCTTGGACGTCAACGATGACGACCTTGCCGCCCTTGGAGGCGACGTGGCTGGCTACCGCAGCACCGAGACCGGATGCGCCACCGGTGACAACAGCGCGAGCGTCTTCAATCTTCATTATTGCTCCCCAAAACAGGCCGAGCGGTTTTGTTGAGCCCGGCCCCCAAGTTAATCATACCGTCCACGGCGTATGGAACAGGCTGCTCGCGGGCGACATACCAATTGATCCGCCGCGACAATGCGTTGACGGCAAAGGCGCGCTGCAGCGCCTGCACCGCAGATCGCGGGTGGATGGGCAGCAGTACCGTCTGCGGCACGGGCCGCCTGACACCGTGCCCGTCCCACACCGCCTGCCGCCCGACACCTGCCCGTGCCGTACCGCCGGCGCGAGGCCCGTTCAACAAGGCGTGCCCGGCTTAGGCCACCACCTCAATCGCCACCGCCACAGCCTCCCCACCCCCAATGCACAGCGACGCAATCCCGCGCTTGCCACCCGTCTGCTGCAAGCTATGGATGAGCGTGGTGAGGATGCGGGCGCCGGTGGCGCCGATGGGGTGCCCCAGGGCGCAGGCGCCGCCATTGACGTTTACGCGCGCGTGGTCGATGTCCACGTCCTTCATGGCAACCATGGTGACCGCCGCGAACGCCTCGTTGATCTCATAGAGATCGGCGTCATGCGGACGCCATCCGAGCTTCGCCAGCGTTTTCTTGATCGCACCGATGGGAGCGAGGGTGAACCACTCCGGCTCCTGCGAATGGCTGGAATACGACAGCACGCGCGCGATCGGCTTGAGGCCGCGCGCCTTCGCTGCGCCGGAGCTCATGAGGACCAGCGCCGCGGCGCCATCAGAGATTGACGATGAGCTCGCTGCGGTGACTGTCCCATCCTTGCCAAAGGCTGGCTTGAGCGAAGGGATCTTTTCGACGTTGCAAGTCGCAGGGGTTTCGTCACGCGAAACGACGACGTCGCCCTTGCGCGTCTTTACTGTCACGGGCGTCACTTCACGATCGAAGACACCGCTTTCAACCGCGTGCACCGCGCGGCGAACGGACTCAGTGGCGTAGGCATCTTGCTGGGCACGTGTGAAGTTGTACTTGGCCGCCGTCGCGTCGGCGAAGCAACCCATGGGCTTACCGTCAAACGGGCTGTTGAGCCCGTCGTAAAACATGTGGTCGAAAATCTCGCTGTTGCCCATGCGGTAGCCGCCGCGTGCTTTCAGCAACAGGTACGGAGCATTGGTCATAGACTCGAGACCGCCAGCCAGCGCGACGTCAATATCGCCGTTGCGAATCTGGTCGGAAGCCATCATCACGGCCTTCAATCCGGAGCCGCATAACTTGTTAATCGTGACCGCAGGGGTTCCCACCGGTATCCCCGCACCCAACGCAGCCTGTCGCGCCGGACCCTGTCCCAACCCAGCCGACAACACGTTGCCCATAATCACTTCTTGAATGTCGCCCGGCTTCACACCCGAGGCTTCAATAGCTGCCTTGATAGCAGCGCTGCCCAACTGAGTGGCCGTGACGGGAGCCAGGACACCCTGGAAGGCACCGATGGGGGTACGCTTGGCTGAAACGATGACGACATCATGGTCTGACATGACAGAAACCTCTCGAAGTTAGGATCGGGCGCTGCGGCGTGGCTGCAGCCCATTGTCAAAAACCGTTATGAACGCGTCGGCAATCTCCGCCGCGCTCATCGACCTATTCTCTCTGTACCAGTGAGCAATCCAGTTGAGCGACCCGGCCAGTGCAAAGGCGGTCATCTTCGGATCGCACGGATGGATGGAGCCGTCCTGTACGCCTTCACGAATCAACCGTCTTATGCCCTGGTCGATTTCCGACTTCATGGCCTTGATGTGGCTGCTCATGTCAGGTGACAAGTCCTGTTCCTCGACGCGGACCATGCACCAGCCGAACTCTGACGCCATCGTCTTGGCGTAGTGACGCAGAACGGCGTGGAGTCGCTCGCGGGCAGGGATTTCCATGTCGCGCGCTTCGCGGAAACCTGCACGAATCTGCTCTACACCCGCGACGAAACATTCGAACAGCAACTGTTCCTTGTTGGTCACGTAGTAGTAGACAGTCGGCTTGGTCACATCCAACGCCGCGGCGATGTCGTCGAGCGACGTGTTGTGATAGCCCTTGTGGTTGAACGCGTGGGCAGCCGCGCGGATCACTGCCTCGCGCTTGACCTCGCGGTCGTGCTGGCGTTCACGGCTGGCGCGCCACGGGGATGGGGGTGGGCGGTCGCCTGCATGGCCGGGCGTGGGGGTACGGCCACCCAGCGCGACGTCGCCATCCAACACGGACTTGGCGTCCGCGGCGGCGGCCTTGCCGTTCACCGGCGATCCACCGTTCGACCGGGTCCGGGCGTCAACCCGGGTTTTGGCTTTGCCCGTTACGGGCCCACGTGCTCTGCGGGTAGTCATTTATCGTAAGAATCGGATCTTGAATGCAGTACGAGTATAGGATCATACTCGCCAGTAGTCATCCTACTGGCGCGTAAAATACATGAGTGCCCGAACCCAAGGCGGCGCTGTCCTGAAACCGGAGCAGGCGTCCAGCAAGCCCCCCCTGCGTTTCATTTCCGCAGCTTCGCTCTTTGACGGCCACGATGCCGCCATCAATATGATCCGCCGACTTTTGCAGGCTCACGGGGCGGAAGTGGTCCATCTGGGGCACAACCGCAGCGTGGCCGACATCGTCCGTGCCGCCATCCAGGAGGACGCCGACGGCATAGCGGTCAGCTCCTACCAGGGCGGACATAATGAATACTTCGAGTACATGGTGGACATGCTCAAGGAGCGTGGCCGACCGGATATAAGGGTGATCGTCGGTGGTGGCGGCACCATTGCCCCTCACGAGATCGAGGCGCTGGAGCGCCACGGGGTGGAGAAGATCTATACCCCCGAGGACGGCCGCAAGATGGGCCTCAACGGGATGATCGACGACGTTTTTGTCCGCCTGGCTAAAGCAAAGAAGCCCCTGTACGAGTTCGGCCCGCTGAACTCACGCGAGCATGGCCACGTTGCACGAACCCTCTCGGTCCTCGAGGGGGCGATGGCCGACGGGGACGCCGATCCCCAGGCCGACCTGGTGCGTCGGGCTCTGGCCAAGTCCAAGAATAAGGTGCCCGTTATTGGTATTACCGGAACGGGCGGCGCGGGTAAGTCGAGCCTGAGCGATGAGCTGCTGGCCCGCTTCGTCCGCTACTTCCCGGGCAAGCAGATCGCCATGGTGGCCATGGATCCCACCCGCCGCCGCAGTGGCGGTGCGTTGCTGGGCGACCGGATCCGGATGAACAGCCTGGCGTCGGACTCGATTTTCATGCGATCGCTGGCCACACGTCGCCAGAACCTGGCCACGTCTGCAGTGTTGAAGGACGTGATCGATCTGTACAAGGCCGCGGGCTTCGACCTGATCATCGTCGAGACGGCCGGCATCGGTCAGTCGGACACCGAGATTGTGGATCTCGTGGACCTGTCGCTGTATGTCATGACCAGCGAATACGGTGCCGCGAGTCAGCTCGAAAAAATCGACATGCTCGACTTCGCTGACATGGTGGTGCTCAACAAGGCCGAGAAGCGCGGCGCGGCCGACAGTCTGCGCGATGTGCGCAAGCAGTGGCGCCGTAACCATCCGGACAAGGCAATGTTGCCTGACACCAGCGTCCCCGTTTACCCAACCATTGCCAGCCGGTTCAACGACCCGGGCGTGAACAGGTTGTTCGCAGCGATGTGTCAGGCGTTGACCAGCAAACAGGTCGGTTCAACATCGTGGCAGGTAGAGGATGTTGGCCCCACCGATCTCATTGCCCGCGAGCCGCTGATTCCCGGGCAACGCACCCGGTACCTGGCAGAGATTGCGCAACACGGGCGCGGTGTGCGCGAGCATCTCAAAGAGCAGGCGCAGGCCGCGCGCCGGGCATTTGGGATTTACGAGGCACTGAAGACGCTGCACGACGCGCAATTGCCGGGGCCGTTGGATCGATTTCCGGAAGTCGCGCTGAATGACGCGTCGGCAGATGCCAGCAAGCGTGAGTTGCGCCGGGCCTACAACCAGGCGCTGGATGAGATTGGAACGCACGGTGTCGGCGAGCTGAAGGCGTGGCCCGCGCGGGCGGCGGCCGCGACCGCCGAGAAGTATTCCTACAAGGTACGCGACAAGGTCGTTGAAGGAGACAACTACACGGAAAGTCTCGCGCGTCAGCCGATCCCGAAGCTGGCCGTCCCGGGCTTCAAGGACTGGGGCGAGATTCTGCACTTCCTGGCAACCGAAAACCTTCCCGGCTCCTTTCCTTACACCGGCGGCGTGTTTCCATACCGCCGCGAAGGGGAAGATCCAACTCGGATGTTTGCGGGAGAAGGTGGGCCGGAGAGAACCAACAGGCGGTTCCACTACGTGGCCGGTGGCCACGGCGCGGCAAGACTGTCGACAGCATTCGATTCGACGACTCTGTACGGAGAGGATCCCGATACTCGCCCCGACGTGTATGGCCGTACAGGCAATTCCGGCGTATCGATTGCAACTCTGGACGACATGAAGAAGCTCTATTCGGGCTTCGATCTGTGTCTGCCGAGCACCTCTGTCTCGATGACCATCAACGGCCCGGCGCCGATGTTGCTGGCGATGTTCATGAACACCGCCATTGATCAGCGGATTGAGCGTTACCTCAAGAAGGAAGGTAAGTGGGCCGAGGCTGAGAAGAAGATTGCGGGGCTGATTGGCGCGTCGGTGGCTCGCGGGGTTGCGCCTCCCAGCTATAAGGGGGAGTTGCCCAAGGGTCACGACGGAACGGGGCTGGCGCTTCTGGGCGTGACGGGCGATCAGCTCGTGGAGCGCGAAGTCTATGAGCGGATCAAGGCCGAGGCACTGCAGGCGGTGCGCGGCACCGTGCAGGCAGACATCCTGAAAGAGGACCAGGCGCAGAACACCTGCATTTTCTCAACGGAATTTGCACTGCGCATGATGGGCGACGTGCAGCAGTACTTCATCGACCAGAAAGTCAGAAACTTCTACTCGGTGTCCATCTCGGGTTATCACATCGCCGAGGCCGGTGCGAATCCGGTGTCGCAGCTGGCCTTCACGCTCGCGAACGGGTTTACGATCGTCGAGTACTACCTGGCGCGCGGCATGAAGATCGATGATTTCGCGCCCAACCTGTCGTTCTTCTTCTCCAACGGCATGGACCCGGAATATGCCGTCATCGGGCGGGTGGCGCGGCGGATTTGGGCGCGTGCCATGCGCGATCTGTACGAGGCCGGCCCTCGCAGCCAGATGTTGAAGTATCACGTGCAGACATCGGGCCGCAGCCTGCATGCGCGCGAGATCTCGTTCAACGATATTCGGACGACACTGCAGGCGCTGTATGCGTTGTTTGACAACTGCAACAGCCTCCATACCAACGCGTATGACGAGGCGCTGACCACTCCCACCGAGGAGAGTGTGCGCCGCGCGGTTGCGATTCAGCTGGTCATCAACCGCGAGCTGGGGCTGAATAAAAATCAGAATCCGCTGCAGGGCTCATTCGTCATTGAGTACCTCACCGACCTGCTGGAAGAGGCGGTGTACAAGGAGTTTGATTCGCTATCCGAGCGCGGCGGCGTGCTGGGGGCGATGGAGACCATGTATCAGCGCGGCAAGATCCAGGAAGAGTCGATGTACTACGAGACTCGCAAGCACGATGGCAGTTTTCCCATTGTGGGTGTCAACACGTTCCTGTCGAAGACCGGCGGCGAAGACGAGCACAAGGGCGCTGATCTGATCCGTTCGACCGAGGAGGAAAAGCAGGATCAGGTGCAGGCGGTGCGTGCGTACCAGGCGCGCAACCAGGTTGTGGCGGGGGAGGCGTTGAAGCGGCTGCAGGCGGCCGCCGCGCGCGGGGGGAATGTGTTCGCGGAGTTGATGGAGAGTGTGAAATTCTGCTCGCTGGGGCAGATATCACATGCGTTGTACGAGGTCGGTGGGCAGTACCGGCGCAACATGTAGGTCGCGTCAGGCCGCTTCGCTGGTCGGGTGCGCGGCTTCGAGTGTGTCGGGTTCGCCCAGCTCGCTCAAAATCGCCTCGCGCGCCCGATCACGCAGCTGCGAAGCGGCGACTTCCGAGCTCTCGGCGGCCACCATCACGGGCGCCAGAATCTCTACAACGATTCGCCCCGGCCGGGGCAATCCACCTTTGGGCGAAAGTGCCACCCGCGTGCCTTTCACGGTCGCGGGCACAACGGGGCAGCCGGCGCGGGCGGCGGTCAGGAATGCGCCGGTGTGGAACTTCAGCAGGCCGGGGTCGCGGGAGAAGGTGCCTTCCGGAAAGAACACCAGTGAGTTCCCGCTCACGGCATTGCGCAGCACGCGCCGCGCATCTGCCGCACCGCGATTCCGGTTGAAGCGCTCAACAAACTCCGAGCCCAGCCTGCGCAGCAGCAGCCCTGCCAAGGGCACGCTGTTCATCTCCCGCTTGATCACAAACCCGAAGCGGGGCGGCAGTGCCGCAGTGAACACAACTCCGTCGATGTAACTCGCGTGGTTCGAAACGACCACGCATTGGCCATCAGGCAGGCGATCGAGACACCGCACGGTCAAGGGCATGCCGGCGACCCACAGAAATGCGCGTGCGCCGGCGCGAGCGGCGGCGCGGCGGCGCTGCACTCCCGGGAGAAACAGTGTCGCCAGAAGTGTACATAACGCCATCACCAGGAACACGGCGATGGCGTAGATCCCGTAGGCAAATCGCAGTGGTGCCAGCAGCAGGCCGCGGGCGCCGGTCACAGTCGTGTGGGTGTTTTGCTGGGTCATCGTTTGTATATCGTTTAATGCGGCGGTCGCGGTATGTGATGTGGTTCTCTTTATGTTAATGCTTCGTGGCAGATGTGATCATGATCACGCAGGTATAGCGGGGGGCTCACCATACTGCGCAGGCGACATCGGATGTCGCTGACTACACAAGAGGCCTGTCCATATCAGATGCGCCGGGTGGCGCTCGCGGGTCTCCAGCGAGATGGGATTTTGTCGAAGCAGGCTACTGCAATCGCCATGACGTCCGGTGCCGACTCTGCCGATCCGGCTGTGTCTCGGTTTCTCGACGCCGTCTGGTTGGAACGCGGGTTGTCGCCAAACACCTTGGCAGCTTACCGCGCGGACCTGACTGCGTTGTCCCGATGGCTGGCCGAGCGAAGCATTCCCATGATGGGAACGTCCCGCGCTGATCTCCAGGATTTCATTGCCTGGCGTGTGCATGCCGGCGCGCGACCGCGCTCCACTGCCCGTCAGCTTTCCAGCTTTCGCCGATTCTTCCGCTACCTCGTGCGTGAGGGTGTGGTCCGCGAGGACCCCACGGCCCAGATCGCCATGCCGAAGATTGGCCGCTCGTTGCCCAAGTCGCTGACCGAGGAAGAGGTCGAGGCGTTGTTGTCGGCCCCGGTGGTGAGCGATCCGCTCGGCAATCGGGATCGGGCGATGCTCGAGGTTCTTTACGCGACCGGCCTCAGGGTGTCGGAGCTCGTCAACCTGCGCCATGGCCAGGTCAACATCAACCAGGGTGTCATTCGCATACTCGGCAAGGGCAACCGCGAGCGGTTGATTCCCCTGGGCGAGGAGGCGATGCGCTGGCTGACTGAGTTTGCCAATGGCGCGCGCAGCGAGATTCTGCTCGAGCGGCAGACTGACTACCTGTTTCCCACGCGCCGCGGCGACCGCATGACGCGCCAGGCTTTCTGGCACATCATCAAGCGCTACGCACGCAAATCCGGCATTTCCAAAGAGCTTTCGCCGCATACGCTGCGACACGCATTTGCCACTCATTTGCTCAATCACGGCGCAGACCTGCGCGTCGTGCAGATGCT
>JAXDQF010000420.1:0-4497 GCA_034668025.1 Gammaproteobacteria bacterium
CAGCGGCAGTGCCTGCACGCTGCACTCGAGTGGAAGCTCGCGGGTCGGCAGAGTGGTGGTGCGCCCGCGATTTCCATCCGTTCCGCCGTACAGGTTCACGGTGCCCGCGCTATCGGAAACGGCGACCTGAACGGGCCGGACGTTGGAATACCCATTCGCGTCGAGGTTTCTCCGCAGCAATGAATAGGTACTGGGCGAGGCTTCTACGGCGACCACGCCGCCATGCGGACCCACGAGGTGTGCGGCCAACAGCGTTTCGTAGCCCACGTTGGCTCCGATGTCCGCGCAGACGTCGCCTGGCGTCAGGGATTGCTCGATCGCCCTGGATATGCTCGGTTCCCACACACCGAAGTGCAGAATCAAGTGCTGGATCAGATCCTTTGGCTCACATATCATCTCGGCGCCAAAGTAGGTGCGGCACCGGTACGGCCCGCCCAGGATCCGAAGAATCACGTTGTACATGCGCAACAGCAGCAGGTTGCCGACCGGTACGTGATCGACGCACCAAATGATCGACTCGTGAAGACGCTCGGGAACCTGGCGCAAAGCCGCTTCCCTCCTCCCAAGAGCAAACTGACACCGACAGGTCAGTGTAGCCAGCTCAATTGCCGGACCGAGCCGCCCGGGCAAGCGCGGTACGTTCGACCTCGACCCAGATCGGGTCGGTGGCGAGGCGCTTGCCAACGTACCGGGCGCCGGCGCGCGTCACGTGCAACCGATCCTCACTGAGAACGACCCCATTCTCGTCAAAGATCGGCATCGAGTGTCCGTCGGCAGTGAGGTCGGCTAGCTGCGACACGTACAGATCCGATGGGGTGAGGCTGCGGAAGTACGCGTCGGCGTCCAGCACCTTCTGCGACGCTTGCACACGCGCTTCTGCGCGCCGGTCGAGAGGGATCAGCGACGACGGATTCAGGTTGACCCCGAAATCCCTCGGGCCGACAAAGACGACCTTGCCCTTCAGCTCCGGCCGCTCGGCCAACACGTGCTTGTCACAAGTGGGTCCGGAAATCTCTTGCGGGTACACCTCGACAATCAAGGTTGCCGTTTGAACCAGGTTCATCTTGGTGGGACCGAGCTGGTCGAGGTTGCAAAGATCGAGATCGTCGCGATAGACCAGCCCGTAATCCGGGAACTGCTTGGCCTCCTGCATCCCGTTGATGAAGTCACGGCCCTGGCTGTTGCCCAGGACCAACAACTTCTTGTGCGCCGACGCCGGAAACGCGTCGGTCGAATAGCTACGAAGCCTCTCGTTGTACATCTGGTAGGCACCCGGTTCATCGGCACCCGGCGGCAAGGGAAGGCGGGATGGAATGCCCTTGAGTCCCCAGATCAACAGGCAGAGAGCCATGAGCACCAGTCCCGCCGGCGCGAGGATCGCACCAACGGTGCGGTACGACATCGCCTTCCGGTTGCGGAACGGCTTCTCGACGTAGCGCCACGACAGCCACGCGAGGATGAGCGTGACCGGGATCAGCGCGACGTACTCCCACGTGGCGGGCTCGCGCGGGCTCGCGACCCTGAGGAACGCGAACAACGGCTGGTGCCAGAGATACGCGCTGTAGCTGATCAGCCCGATCCACCGCATGGGCGGCAGTACGAGAAGCCTGTACGCCAGACCAGCCCGGCAAAAGACCAACACCAGCGCCGTACCCACCACCGGGATCAGCACGACTGGCGAAGGGGTGGGCGTTTCCTGCGGCACCAATACCATGCAGGCGACAGTTGCCACGAGGCCAAGGGCAGCCAGCTTGCCCGACGATGGCGTCACACGCTGGCGTCTCAGGTAGATCACCGCGAGTCCCCCGAGGCCCAATTCCCACGCCCGTGTCGGCAGAAGATAGAAGTTGCCAACGGGATGCGTCGTCATCGCCCAAATGCACAGGATGAAGCTGCCTAGCGAGATGACGCCTATTGTCCAAGCTGCGTGGCGCCCGAAATAGCGATAAGCCACCACCATGACGAATGGCACGACTAGGTAGTACTGCTCTTCGACGCCAAGGCTCCAAGTGTGGAGCAGCGGCCTGAAACTCGATTCCATCTCCCAATAGCCGCTGGTAATCGTCAGCAGGATGTTGTTGGCCGACAGCAACGATGCGACGACGCTCTCGGCCAAATTCTTGTAGGCGTTGGCGCTCATCAGAAACCAGCCCGGCACGAGGCATAAGCCGCTGACTAGAAACAGAGCCGGCAGGATGCGGCGGATACGTCTTTCGTAGAAATTTCGGATCGAAAAGTTCTTGTCGTCCAGATTGTCGAGGATCATACCCGAGATCAAGAATCCACTGATGACGAAGAAGATATCGACGCCAAGAAAGCCGCCCGCCATACCCCTGATTCCGGCGTGGCTCAAAATGACTGACATCACGGCAATCGCGCGAAGACCGTCGATTTCAGGCCGATACGACTCGATCTTAGCCGCCACGGCAGGAGCCTTCGCAGGCTGAGAAAGAGCACCGGCTCGAGGCAAGCGCGCACGTCTGACCGGCGACCGCTTGAACGAACCGTTGAGCTTGGTGTCGGGCGCCAAGTCGTCTATTGCCTCCGAGTCCTTCACTGGTCGGGCCCGGGCTTCCTGCGGGAGGACGGCGGAGCTGTCGGTCTGCTCGACGGGGCTGCTGATCGAACGCGCAGACCCGGTGGCCGTGAGCACCTTCTAGATTGATTGCGGGACGGAGGCCCTGAGAGCTGGTGCGGCAGGCATCGTGCGGGCGGTTTGAAGCACGTACCGTCGGCGCACGTCCGGACGACGCGTGTCGATGCTGCCTCGCATTGAACTCGCACGTCGCGATATTACGGTAACTGTCTCATGCCGCCACAGACGACATCCTTGTTTGCCGACAGGTGCGCCGGCAAATCTGGTCCGTCGAGCGCAGTTGGTTCATGCCGGGGTCCTTACTCGGCCGAACTCGCCCTTCGGCCAGGGTCGGTTCGATGGTCGTCATGCCTGCGTTGCCTGTTTGGGGCGATTGGGCGCCAACCTTCGACCGAGTCGCACCAGCGGTGCTTCGAGTACTCGGTGCAGAACGTCAGCCACGATCAAGGACGAGACAAAAACCAACGCAAACCGCACCAGTAACAGATAAAGAGAATCCGTGGTCGACGGGATGATTTTGTCGACCGCCCTGAGACTCAGGTTGTTAAAGAGATATATGCCGTACGCGCGGGTTCCGTAATACACCACAGGCCGTGACGCCAGTATCTTGTGAATCACCGTGTTCGAGAGAAGGGCGCCTGGGAGCGCAAGAACGGCGACAATCGCGAACAATGTGTGCGCGTGAGGGTGTGTTTCGCCCAACGGCATGATTGGGTCGACGACCATGACGCCGATCAAGGCCGCGAAGACAAGATAGGTCACGGCCGGTCGTGAGAGTGCCCGCACATATCGAAACCCGCCGCGATTGTTCGCCGCGAGCGCCAACGCGCATCCCCCAATGATGGGGAGGTATATCCCGAAGTAGCCAACTACGGGCAGGAAGCTCAGGACGATGGCCAGCGGGATGAGTATCGCAATCGCTACGCCGCGGTGCCGGCGAAATAGCGGAATTCCAAATGCGAGTGCGGGCCATAGAATGTAGAACTTCTCTTCAATGCCGAGGGACCAACTATGGGTGAACGTGCCCGATCCAGCGAACTCGCCGTTGAACGTTGCGAACAATGGCAACTTGCCAAGATAGCCTTCACCTCCTCGGCCGAGATGGAACCAGAGGACGAGGACCGAAAAGCTGAGCAACGCTAGGGCGTACAGCGGGACAATTCGAAAGAATCGCCGGACGTAGAACCTTTTCAGTGAAATCCGACCGTAACGCGCTTCCTCGCGCAACAGGAGGGTAGTAATCAAGAATCCGCTAATGCCGAAGAAAATTGTGACACCAAGCGCACCGCTCACCCAATTCCACCGCGGATCTAGCACGTGATAGGCCACGACGAGGAAAATACTTACGGCGCGCATGCCGTCAAGAGCTGGAAAGTATTTCAATGCGAGAAATTGCTCGTGTTCATCGAATACTTCGGGCGCGCGTTGTGCTGCGACGTCCCGATTCTCCATCGGGCGAGGCTATCATGTGAGACCGCGTTTGACGCTGGCCGCACGAGTCGATGCGCCGGGCACTTCGACCTTCCGCCCGCAAACTATTCGGTATGATTGAGTCCTCATGTTGCGACTGGGGTTTGCGTGCGTGTGGGATCGTCCCCCGGAAGCGACTTGGTCGCACACACCGTGGATGTTGCGGGAGAACCTGCGCGCACTGTGCGATGTGGAAGACGTCGATCTCACTTTTCCTGAGTTGGCGCGTCAAGCGCTGCGCCTAGCCTATGCCCGCCCCAGCGGTGGGCGGTTAAGGTCGATGTGGACACACGAACGGCCTGCCCGCTTCATCAACGAGCGCAGGCTTGCGAAGGCGACGCGGTCGCTCGATTTCGATGCGTTGCTTCAAATCGGGGACATTGGCGTCGTTTCGGCCCCGTATTACGTCATTGGGGACTTGAGCAACGATT
>JAXDQF010000421.1:0-8623 GCA_034668025.1 Gammaproteobacteria bacterium
AGCCACCCGCCGGGCAACCGGGGCAACCTCCGAAGCCGGGAACCCCGACAACGGCGCCTCCCTCACCCGGCGACGCCGCAATACTGCCCATTGCGCCGAAAGCGCCCGCACAGAAGCCAGCGAAGAGTGCAGCTCACGAGAAAGACGACGCCGAAGAAGGCCCTCCCATTGAAGAGGACATTCCGCCAAAGCCCGAGCCCAAGGGCACAGTGCCAACACCCCAGGCTCCCTCCGGCCAACCCCCGGAAGCGCGCGCAGGGCAGCCCGCCGCCCCACAACGGTCCGCACGCGCACCCTCGCCAGCTGCAACTCCAGCTCCGAGGCACCAATGAACTCCGAGCCACGCGGCGCAATGCTGATCACAGCGCTGATCGCGCTGATCCTCACAGTGCTGCCCCTGCCCACGTATCTCGCGCTCGTGCGGCCGATGTTCCTGGTACTGACGGTGCTCTACTGGTCGATCGCCTCCCCACGCGCGGGCGGCATCGCGTTAGGCTTCTTTTCCGGACTGATGCTCGACGTGTTTCAAAGCCCCGTACTGGGCGAGCACGCGCTGGCGCTCACCTGCATCACCTTCGTCGCAGTGCGAGAGCATCAGAAGATCCGCTCCAAGCCAGCCTTTCAACAATCCTTGATCGTGTTCGCTGTGCTCCTGGCCTACGAGGCCCTACTCTTCTTCATTGATGGTTGGACGCATCACCCGGTCACGAATCCGCTGCGTTGGGTCCATACCCTCTCCGGCGCGATTCTTTGGGCCCCGGTGGCCGCGGTTCTCAACGCAACAAACGACCGACGTCGGTAACGACGGGACTTTCCAGCATGGCGCGTGGCGTGCACATCAAAGACCATTGGAGCGAACAGCGCCTGTTCGATCAGCGCGCTATTGTCGCCGGCGCGCTGATCCTATTGTTGACGTTGGGTTTGCTCGGTCGCCTGTTCCTCCTTCAGGTCATCCGACACGATTACTACGCTGAGCTCTCTCAGGGAAACCGGGTTCGCACCGAGCCCATTCCGGCCGCACGCGGACTCATCCTCGACCGCCACGGTGAAGTCGTTGCCGGCAACCAGCCCGCCTACCAGCTCGAGCTCGTCCCCGAAGAAGTTCCCAACCTCCAGGCTGCGCTCGACGGCCTCGTGCAACTCGACCTGATACGCGCGGAAGACGTCGACGAGTTGAAAAAGACGATTCGGTCGCGTCGTGCGTTTGACAGCGTGCCGGTACGCCTGCGCATGTCTGACGAGGATGTCGCGAAGTTCGCTGTCCGGCGCTTCGAATTCCAGGGCCTGGACATCAAGACCCGCCAGACGCGCTCCTACCCCAACGGCGACCTCGGTGTGCATGCACTGGGTTATGTGGGCGCCATCAGCGAAGCCGACCTGGCCCATATCGATCGCGCCGCCTACTCCGGCACCGCCTTGATCGGCAAACAGGGCGTCGAGAGCGCCTTCGAAACCAAGCTGCACGGGCTCAACGGATCGCGAGAAATCCTCGTCAACGCCCAGGGCCGGTCCGTAGACAAGCAGGGCGCGTTCATTCCGAACCTGCGCATTCACGCGCCGACCGCCGGCGATGACATCGTTCTGGCGATGGACCTGAAGACCCAGCGAATGGCGGAAGAGGCCCTGAACGGCCGGCGCGGCGCTGTCGTTGCGATCGACCCCAACAACGGCGACGTCATCGCAATGACGAGCCGACCGGGATTCGATCCCAACATGTTCGGCCGCGGCATCACGAAGGCCGAGTACAACTCACTGAAGGATGACATCGACACGCCGCTGCTCGACCGCTCGATGCGCGGCGTCTATCCCCCGGGTTCGACGGTCAAACCGGTCATCGCGCTCGCCGGGCTCGCCTATCATGTGGTGGATCCCGACCAGACCCGCTTCTGCGCCGGTCAGTTTCACCTTCCCGGCAGCGCCCACCTGTATCGCGAAGGCAAAGGGGGCCATCACGGCTGGATGAATCTCGTCGAGGCCATCGCCAAATCCTGCGACGTGTATTTTTACGGCCTGGCGGATCAGATCGGCGTCGATCACATCGCCGCCTTCATGGCGCCTTTTGGGTTTGGCCGCGCTACCGGCATCGACGTCAGTGGCGAATTGCGGGGCTTGCTACCGGACCGGGTCTGGAAGGCCGGCCACTTCGCGCGCCCGGCCGACAAGATGTGGTTCCCGGGTGAGACCGTCAACTTCGGTATCGGTCAGGGCTACCTGAACGTGACGCCGCTGCAGATGGCGCACTATGTTTCCGTGTTGGCCTCCCGCGGCAAAGTCTTCAAGCCGCGGCTCGTCACCGGATTCCGCGATTCGTTGACCGGTGAGGCCAAGCCCCTCGCGCCCATACGCGAGCCTGACATCACACTCGCCACTTCCGAGCAATGGGACCGCATTCACGCGGGAATGATAGGCGCGGTGACTCACGGCACCGCGGCAGGCGCAGTCGGAAAGAACGCCACGTATCCCATCGCTGGAAAAACCGGCACGGCGCAGGTCTTCAGCGTGGGACAGAACGAGAAGTACAACGAAAAGACCGTGTCGGAGCGCTTGCGGGACCATTCCTGGTTCATTGCCTTCGCGCCCGCGGACCAACCGCGCATCGCGTTGGCAGTCATCGTCGAAAACGGCGGTTGGGGTGCCAGCGCGGCAGCGCCCATCGCTCGCAAGGTGTTGGATGCTTATCTACTGGGCGAAGACGGTAAACTGAAGCCGCCGGAGCCGGTGAACCCGGCCTTACCGGCACCCAGGCAAGCGGTACCCGCCGCCCCGGTCCCGGAGCAGAAGCGCGCCACGACCCCAACCCCGCAGCCCGCTCAGAAGGCCGGCTAATGATTTACGAAGAAGTCACAACAGGCTCACGAACGCGCCGCACGCTGACAGGCGCCGCCCGAGTGCTGTTCGCGCTGAAGCTCGATGGCCCCCTGATCATCGGCCTGGCACTCGTGGCCGTGTACGGCCTGATCATCCTGTACAGCGCCTCGGGTCAGAGCACGATCACCATCTACCGGACACTCGGACGCCTGGCGCTGGGCACCGCTGCAATGTTGGTGCTCGCCCAGGTCAATCCCAACTTCCTGCGCCGCACCTCACCGTGGCTGTACGCGTTTGGAATGCTCCTGCTGTTCATTGTGTACGGCGTGGGACACATCGGCAAAGGCGCACAGCGCTGGCTCGATCTGGGAATCATCCGGTTCCAACCGTCGGAGCTCATGAAGCTCGCGGTGCCGATGACGGTCGCCTGGTTTCTGCATGAGCGACCACTGCCGCCGAGTTATCCAACCCTCCTGCTGCTGACCGGTATGATTCTGCTGCCCGTGGGCCTCGTGGCGATCCAGCCCGACCTGGGCACCGCCGCGCTCATCGCGATCGCGGGCGCGCTGGTCATCGTCATGGCCGGTCTGTCAGTGCGCATCATGGGCGCCCTCGCAGCGCTCGGTGCCGTGGGCGCCTGGTTTGGCTGGAGCTTCATGCACGATTACCAGCGCAAGCGCGTACTGACATTCCTCGATCCCCAGACCGATCCCCTGGGCGCCGGCTATCACATCATCCAGTCACAGATTGCCATCGGCTCCGGCGGCGTGTTTGGCAAAGGTTGGATGAACGGCAGCCAGGCGCAGCTCGAGTTCCTGCCGGAGCGCTCCACGGACTTCATTTTCGCCGTTGTCGGTGAAGAGTTCGGCCTGCTCGGCCAGGGTTTGCTGCTGTTGCTCTACCTGTTCGTCGTCAGCCGCGCGCTGTACCTGTCAACACAGACGCAGGACACATTCGCCCGGCTGGTCGCCGGAAGTCTCGCGCTCACATTCTTCGTTTATGTGTTTATCAACGCCGGCATGGTCAGCGGCCTGTTGCCGGTGGTCGGCGTCCCGCTGCCGCTCGTCAGTTATGGAGGAACCTCGGTGGTGACCCTGCTGGCCGGGTTCGGTATCCTGATGGCCCTGTATTCACACAGGAAACTCGTAAGCTCCTAGTGACCCTCGTATTGACTATCAAGGCACGCACCTGTCTGTTGATCCTGGCTCTCGCGCTTGCCGCGCCCCTGAGCGCGCGTCACAAGCACGTGCAGCCACAACCCAAATTCGATCTGAAGCGGCCCGAGATCGTCGCCTTCGTGAACGACGTGGTGGCCCGCGACCAGTTGCCGAAGAAGCAGGTCCTGGCACTGCTGCGCAAGGGTGAGCCGCAGCCGAAAATCATCGAAGCCATGACCCGGCCGGCTGAGAAGGTCACTCCCTGGTGGGAATATCACGACCGCTTTCTGACGGAAGAGCGCATCTCAAAGGGCGTCGATTTCTACGCTGAGCATCGCGAATCGCTGGAACGGATCGCGAACGCGCGGGGCATTCCACCCCAGTATCTCGTCGCCATCATGGGGGTCGAGACGAAGTATGGACAATTCGTTGGTCATTACCGCGTGCTGGACGCTCTCATGACCCTCGCTTTCGACTATCCCCCGCGCAGCGACTACTTCCGCAGCGAGCTGGAGCAGTTCCTCCTGCTCTATTCCGAGGAACATTTGGACCCCCTGAAGGTCACAGGCTCGTACGCCGGTGCGATGGGAGTTCCGCAGTTCATGCCGTCCAGCTACCGAATGTTCGCCGTCGACGGCAACGATGATAAAAAGCGCGATCTGTGGAACGACTGGGATGACATCCTGGCCAGTATCGCCAACTACTTTGTGGAGCACGGCTGGGAGTCCGGCGGACCGGTGCTGGCCGAGACCAAACTCGATCCGGAGCCGAAGTTCCAGATCGATACCCGCAATCTCGAGTTGAACGAGACCGTCGAGAGCCTGAACGCCCAGGGCGTTGCGGTCGTGGGCGGCGAGGCCGGCGCCACCCCGGTGGTGCTCATCTCAGCCGAGCAACAGGACGGCCCGGCGTACCGGGTTGGTTTCAAGAACTTCTACGTCATCACGCGCTACAACCGCAGCGCCCGTTACGCGATGGCTGTGCACGATCTGGCGGAAGCCATTGCACAGCGTGTGCATCCTGATCAACCGATGGCAGCGGCACGGCCTTGAGGGCCGCGCCGCTGCCCATCCATTTCGCGGGAGCCCGGCTCCCGGCGGCACTCTGCATAACCGTACTCATCCTCAGCGGTTGCTCAGTCGCCAGCCGCCGGGCACCGCCGACACCCGTTCCGGAAATCGTACCCCCGCCCCCGGCGAATGTTGATGCAACCGGCGATGCGATTCCCCGGAAGGAACCTCGCAGCGCGCATGGCAATCCCCCCTTCTACAAAGTGCTCGGCAAGCGGTACGTCGTACTCGCTACCGAGGATGGATATCTGGAGCGGGGTGTAGCGTCCTGGTACGGGCCGACCTTCCACGGAGAAAGCACCTCCAACGGTGAAAAGTACAACATGTACGGCATGACAGCGGCACATAAGACGCTACCGCTGCCCTGCTACGCGCGCGTGACCAATCTGAAGAACGGGCGCAGCATCGTCGTCAGAATCAACGATCGCGGACCGTTCGTGGCCAACCGGTTGATCGATCTGTCGTACACCGCGGCACTGAAGCTCGACATGCTCAAGGAAGGCACCACACTCGTGGAGGTGAGGGCGCTCACCGTCCAGGAACCCGACGATCTCACTCGCTCAGCCGAGACACCACCGCCTGCGCTGTATGTTCAGGTCGGCGCCTTCGCGGATCAGACCAATGCGCAGCGCGTGTTGGATCGCCTGCACACCGGCGGCCTGTCGAGTGCCTTCATCCTGGCGCCGCCCGATGGCAAGCCTCCTCTTTATCGAGTCCGCCTGGGCCCGATCAACAATGTCCCCGAGTTCGATCAGCTGGCCGCCCGGTTGAAGGGTCTAGGCTACCCCGACGCGCGCCTGGCGACCGACTGAAGCGTACAGGACGCCAACCAACATGCTGAAGTCAAAACGTCGCATGCTGGCCCTGATCGCGCTCATAGCCTCCCTCGCGGCCATACTCGCCATCGGACTGATCAGCAACGCGGAGTTGTCCGCACTCGCAAACTCCAGTGCGCGCGTGCAGCGCTCCTATGACCTCCTGCAGACGCTGCACGATCTCAACGCCGCCCTCACCGACACCGAGACCAACCAGCGCGGGTTTCTGCTGACGCAGGATCCGGCCTACCTCACGCAGTACGATGATGCGATCGCCCAGATCCGCCTGGCGATGATCGAGCTGCGCCGTCTCAGCAGGGACGAGCCCGAGACACGCAGCGCAATCGACAGTCTCGAGACACTGGCCGGCGGCAAGCTGGCTGACCTGCAGGAGTCACTCCTCCACGCCCGTGCAGGTGCCCGCCATTCGGCCATGGCAAACGAGGTGCAAGGCAAAGGCAAGTACCTGATGGAGGCGTTCAGGCGCAATTCCGTGGCTCTCGAGAACATTCAACGCCGGCTGCTGGAAGAGCGCCGCCGACAGGAACAGCAGGCGCGGTTTTTCAGCCAGGCCGTGCTCGTCACGACCATCGTGTTGAGCCTGTTGCTGGTAGGAGCCGCGGCCATGATCAGCCGCCGTTTCGACGATCGGCGCCGGCTGCTGGAAAAAGAAATTGCCGAGCGGCGCCGCGCGGAAGGATTGCGCGAGGCCCTGCTCGTCAGTGAGCGGGCCGCACGCTCCGAAGCCGAGCGCGCTACCCGGTTGAAAGACGAATTCGTCGCCACCCTCAGCCATGAATTGCGCACCCCCCTCAATGCCATCGTGGGTTGGGCGAGCATCCTGCGAGCAGACCGCCGCAGCGAAACGATCAAGCAAGGCGTGGAAGTCATCGAGCGCAACGCGAAGTTGCAGGCCCAAATGATCGAGGAGCTGCTCGACATGAGCCGCATCCTCTCGGGAAAATTGCTGTTCGAGCTCGAGAAAACCGATGTCGGCGCCCTGGTTGAGGGAGCTGTTGCTGCGGTGCGTCCTACTGCCGACGCAAAAGGCGTACTGCTGAGTACGAACGTCTCCCGCTGCAGAAACGTCAGCGCCGACCCCGCACGGCTACAACAGGTGGTGTGGAACCTTCTGACTAACGCGATCAAGTTCACGCCGTGCGGGGGTCGAGTCACTATCGAGCTCCGCGAACACAAAGGGCAGGTGGAAATTTCGGTCAGTGATAACGGTCAAGGCATCAAGCCTGAGTTTCTACCGTTTGTATTCGATCGGTTCCGCCAAGCCGACGCTTCAACTACACGCCGGCACGGTGGCCTGGGCCTGGGACTTTCCATCGTCAAAAGCCTGGTCGAGTTGCATGGCGGTTCGGTCGACGTACACAGTCCTGGCGAAGGCCAGGGGTCGACTTTCTATGTTCGGCTGCCCATTGCTCCCCTGCAGGGACAAGGGGTGGAGGAAGCGCTCGTGAGCCTTCCGGCACCCGGAAATCACAGCAGTCCTGAATTAACCGGCCTGCGGATCCTCGTTGTGGACGATGAGGCCGATGCACGGACACTTGCACGCCGAGTGCTGGAAGAGCGCGGCGCCTACGTCATCACGGTGAGCTCAGCCGCCGAAGCAATGGCATCCGTCGATGACAGCAGCCTGCCGAGCATCATCGTCAGCGACATCGGCATGCCTGAACAGGATGGCTACGATTTGATCAAGCAGATGCGGGCGTTACCCGGCGACGCAGGCCGTGTTCCTGCAGTCGCTCTGACCGCGCTCGCACGTGCAGAAGACCGCATACGTGCCCTCTCCGCGGGATATCAGAAACACGTGAGCAAACCCGTGGACCCTGCGGAGCTGGTCGCAGTCATCGCAAGCCTCAGGAGCCTGTGTGACTAATGTTCGCCCGCTGCGGCCGGCCCGCAGCGGCGCCCATTAGTCACACAGGCTCCACCGGGCGGGCGCTGGCTGCACGTTCCGGCTAGAATTGCGGATTCAAACTTTTTCGTTGCCGAGGATCGCCCGTGCGCTTGTCTTTTTTCGCAGTGTTGACCGCCGCTACTCTCGCTCTGCTCAGCGGCCCAGGCCGCGCTGCGGTACCGGCCGCCGCGCCCATTCCGAAGGCACCCGACGTCAACGCCAGGGCCTACATCCTCGTTGATCACTTCAGCGGCCGGGTCCTGGCCGAGAACAACGCGGATCAGCGCGAAGAGCCGGCGAGTCTCACCAAGCTGATGACTTCGTACGCGGTCTTCAAAGCATTGAAGGAAAACCGCCTGAAGCTCACCGACCCGATCACCATCAGTGAGCACGCCTGGCGCTCGGAAGGCTCGCGCACTTTCGTACAGGTCGGCAGCGTCATCCCTGCCGAAGTGCTGATCAAGGGAATGATCGTCCAATCGGGCAACGATGCCACCATCGCTCTGGCGGAAAAGATCGGCGGCACCGAAGCCGCCTTCGCGGAGCTGATGAATGAGTACGCCAAGCGGCTGGGCATGAAGGCCACCCACTTCGCCAATGCCGACGGCCTGCCCGACCCGAATCACTACACGACGGCGCGCGATCTTGCGATTGTCGCCAACGCGCTGATCAGTGAGTTCCCGGAGTACTACCCGTGGTACAGCATTCACGAGTTCACCTGGAACAACATCAAGCAACAGAATCGCAACGGCCTGCTGCTGCGGGATCCGACTGTGGATGGCATGAAGACGGGTCACACCGAGAGCGCAGGGTTCTGTCTCGTGACCTCCGCGAAGCGGGACAACATGCGGCTGGTCTCTGTTG
>JAXDQF010000422.1:0-5856 GCA_034668025.1 Gammaproteobacteria bacterium
GTATCCCTCGAGCAAGAGGTGCTCGGAATGCCGGTACACCCTCGATGAGTTGCGGCTCGATGAGCGACAGTGGGCATGCCCGAAATGCGGGACCTGCCACGACCGCGACATCAATGCCGCACGGAATTTGCCGGCGGAGGGTCTTCGCCGGCTGGCCGGTCGTGACGACCGGGACCTGCGCGTGGATGCGGGAGATGCATGCCCAGAAGAGGACCTTCTGGTGCAGGTGCTCGCAGAGGAAGCGCGAAGCGGGCAACGCAATCGAGCCTGTCTAGAGCAGGCGAAGTTCTGTTAGCAGTGCAGTCAAGATGAAGAGCCCGAAGTGCTTCGGGCAGTCGAAGGCAACCGGCCGGTTGCCTGATGTATCCCCCAAACGGGGGAATTCATTGCGGGGCGCCTGTGCCACACACTAGATGCGCATGCGATCACGATTTCTCCTATCAGCTGTGTTGGCCTTCGGAGTGAGCTCGTGCGACGGATCACCGTCGCGCAACATTCTCGGGTCCTACTTTCCATCCTGGATGGTGTGCGCCCTCGTAGGGATCGTGGCGGCTGTCATTGGCCGTGCCATCCTGAAAGCCACCGGCCTCCTCGGGGAATTACCCGCGCCACTCGCCGTGATGCTGGCCATCGCATGTGCGGTGACTTTCGGCCTGTGGCTCGTGTGGCTCGCATGAACACCTCGGCCAGCCGTGGACCCACTGTGCGTGGCAAAATAATCGCGGCGGTGTGCATTTGCGCCGCCCTCGTGTTGTGTTTCGCCGTGCTGGTTGTGATAGACCGGCGGCCCCGCACTCACGATGGACGTGTTTTCGCGTATAGCGCGGCCATGGCGTCCGAGATCAACGGCCGGATCGTTCGCATCCTGGTGCGAAACGATGAGCGGGTAGCCAAAGGCGCGCCTCTGATCCAGATAGACCCCGTCCCCTACGAGATGCAGTTGCGCCAGGCACGCGCGCAAGTGGCCGCCCTGAAAGCCCAGATCGCACTGACGGGCCGGCAAGTCACCTCGCAGGGCTCCGGGGCACAGGCGGCGGAGAATCAGGTACAGAAGGCCCGCGAGATGCTGAAGAATGCCCAGGACACCCGTAAGCGCCTCGAGCCGCTGGTGGGTCCAGGCTATGTAACACAACAGCAACTGGATGATGCCCGCACCAACGAGGCTGCCGCGCTGTCCTCTCTCAACGCCTTGATCAAAAATGCCGCGCAGGCGCATGAGGCTGTTGGCGACACCGAAAGTCTCCAAGCGCAACTGGCCGGCGCCGAAGCCTCCGAGGCGCTGGCGGCACGCAATCTAGATCTCACTACGTTGCGCGCACCATTCGATGGCATCGTAGTTGGATTGGGTATTGCCGAAGGGACCTTCGCGCTGTCGGGCCGACCGTTATTCAGTCTGATCAAGTCGGATGCCTGGTATGCGATTGCGGACTTTCGCGAAACCGAGCTCCCACAAATCGCCGTGGGCGACCGGGCAACCGTTTGGACAATGGCCGCGAGCGACCGTCCGTTTTACGGCCGAGTTGAGAGTCTGGGTGCCGGGGTGGAGTCCACGGATCAGGAGGGTCCTGGCCTGCCGAAGGTAGGCCGGGATCTGAACTGGGTGGTGGTGGCGCAGCGTTTTCCGGTGTGGGTGCGTCTCGACAATCCTCCAACAGATGCCATGCACGTGGGCATGACGGCGTCGGTCAAAGTGCGCCATGTGGACACTCACTAGTGCGCGACGCATGCGCAGCCCCCTGATTGAGCTACTCGCTCGTGAGCTCGCTCCGACCGACGGCCGTGCGCAAGCCGTGCTCCGGATTGCTGTTGCATGTTCAATTACCGTCGCCATTGCAATGGTGTTCCAAATCCCGGAACCCACCTACATGGCGTACATCGTGTTCCTCTGCAGCAAGGATGACAACTCGGCCACGGTGACTACGGGTGTCGGGGCGGCCTTGGCAGTAACAATCGCTGCGGTGTTGAACATGGGTCTGTTGCTCATCGACACCGCGGAGCCGGCGCTACGACTGCCGGCGATGGCACTCGCGACGTTCGTTGGGATGTACAGCATACGGATCTCCGCACTGGGGCCTGTTGCATACCTGGCGGGATTTGTCGTGGTTCTGCTGCAAACAGTCACCGATGACATTTCGAACCCGGAAGCGCTCACGCGGCTCGGCTTGTGGGTGTGGGTCGTGGTCGTGCTGCCCATCGTCATCACTGTGACGTTGAACCTGGCATTCGCGCCTGCCTCAAAGGTGCTCTTCGGCCGCACCTGGCACCGGATACTCAGCGAGCTCGAGTCGGGCCTGCGATCTGGGATATCCAGGGCGGATCTGTCCCTGTGGCGGGAAGCAGCCGTGCCCCTGCTGGCAAAGTTGAACGAAGCTGTTGCCCGCGGAGAGTCGAACCTGCCCACCTCGCCGTCCGCTGTCGAGCGACTCCTCGAAGTTCTGACGATTCTCGAAGCTCTGCCGGAAAGGCGTCCAGGGGACGCGGACCCGACGTTACCCGCTGAAATCGCCCTGCAGCGTGCCCTCGCGGAAATGTACGAGGCAGCAAATCAACCCGCGGGCCCTCCTCCCGCACAACCCCAGCCTCCAAAGCACAAACAGCTGTTCGTTCCCGATGCGTTCAGCAATCCCACCTACTGGCAGTTCGCGCTGAAGACGACGATTGCGGTCATGGGCGTGTACATCACGTACACGCTGCTCAACTATCCCACCATGCGCACTTCGGTGGTCACTTGCTTTTTCGTAGCGCTCGGTAGCCTGGGTGAGACCGTGCACAAACTAACACTGCGTGTCTCAGGTGCAATCATCGGCGGGCTGGTGGCCGGCATCTGCATCGTCTGGGTACTCCCGCACATGACTGAAATCGGTCAGCTGTGTGCATTGGTCGCCTTGGTATCCGCCGGCGCAGGTTGGATTGCGACCAGCAGCGAACGGCTCTCCTACGCGGGTATGCAGATGGCATTTGCGTTCTTTCTGGGTGTCCTCCAGGGCTATGCACCCGCCACGGATCTTTCACTCCTGCGCGATCGTGTCGCGGGCATCCTGTTGGGCAATATTGTGATCACGCTCGTCTTCAGCACACTCTGGCCAGAGTCCTCTCGAACCCGACTGCGTTCAGCGCTCACCGAAGCATTGCGCGCCGTCAGCGACTTGCTCGCAGCACCCGAGAAGGCCGGGGAATCTCGCATCCGCACGGCACAGGCCCTGGTGCAGTCCCAACACTATTCGGAGCTCAGCGCGTTCGAGTTGCAAATGCTGCCTGCGGAAACAAATCGGGACACGTCTGAGCTGGAAGGCGTACGACGGGTCGCAGGCGCTGCGTTCGTGGCAACGAGCGATGCGTTCACGAGCCGCCCGGACATCCGCCAGTCCCAGATTTCAAGTGCTCGCTCGGCTGCCGAGGAGTTGAGCTCGGAGATTGCCCATGTCGCAGCCACGACGCGCTAAAGCCTTCCGGGGCGTGCTGTGCGCCGTAACGGCAGCTCTGTCGAGCGCGCAGGCCGCCGCACAAGCGCCAGCGACTCCTGACAAACCGTGGCCCATTCCGGCAAGCGTGACTCGCGGAGCACCACAGCAATTCGATGTGCGCGGGCTCGAATCCAGGAGGCGCTACGGTCTCGTCGACCTGATCGACCTCGCTCAGCGCAACAATCCCCAGACACGCGCCGCGTGGGAAGCGGCTCGCGGGGCGGCGGCCGCCGAAGGCCTGGTGGAAAGCTCCTATTTGCCTCAGATATCGCTCCAGGCCCTGGGCGGGTTGGAACATACGCCGCTGCCCGCTCCAAAGAACCTCGTGCCGGAAGGCTTCTTCGTGTCGAATACGCGCGAAATCATTCCCTCCGTGGCGCTGAAATGGCTGCTGTTTGATTTCGGGCAGCGCAAAGCGAAACTCGAGGCCGCACGCGCGGACTCGTTTGTTGCGAATGTCTCCTTCACCGGAGCACACCAAAGTTTGATATTTCAGGTATCGCAGGCCTACTTTGATCTCGGCGCCGCGCGTGGCCGCCTGCGCGCAGCGCAGACTGCTCTGAAAACCGCGTTGACTACCCAGGACGCCACCACTGCCAAGCGCAACAATGGCCTTGCAACCATTGTGTCGGTTGCTCAGGCCGAACGCCAGACAGCTCAAGCGCGGTATGGCGTGACGGCCGCGGAAGGCGCCGAGCGCAACACCTATGCGAGCCTCATCGCGTCGCTGGGCATTCCAGCAGACACTGAGCTCGACGTGGTCGACAGCGATGAGTTGCCTTTGCCCACTCAACCGATTGAGAATGTCTCGGCAGGCATTCGAGAAGCACTGGCTAATCGCCCGGATGTGATTGCTGCGATCGGCAAGGTGGACGCAGCGCGGGCCTCCCTCGATGCCGAACAGCGCTCCCGTTATCCCGTCATCGACGTTTCGGCGCATGGCTTCCAGAACGCAGGCTGGGTCAGCTCCGACGGCAAGCCGTACTCGAGCGTGAACCGGCCCGGTGGCAACATCCTGTTTTCCTTCAGCGTACCGCTCTTCGACGGCGGTCTGCGATCCAGCCGGATCTCCATGGCTCGCTCTGAGGTCCGTGAAGCAGAGCAGAAGCTGGATCAAACCCGTGACACGGCCGCCCAACAGGTTGTGAAAGCCTACAACGGGCTCATAACGAGTCTCGCCGAATATGAAGCCGCAACCGAGCTGAGCCGCGCCGCGCACACCGCCTACGACGCCGCCTTGCGTTCCTACCGCCAAGGCGTCGGCACTTACACGGACGTAGCGACCGAGGAAAACGCCGTGGCGCAGGCGGAGACCCAGGTCGAAGACGCACGAGCCAGCGCGCACACGGCAGCTGCGGCATTGGCTTTCGCGATGGGGACACCCGAGTTAGCGCGAAGCCCGGCGCCGTAGCCTTCGGATGACCAACAATCTGTGGCTACAGATGTCAGGCGCAATCGCCGGTGGGGTCGTGGGAAGCCTTGCCGGCTTTCTAGCCAGCATCATCCGCTCGCGCCTGGACTTCAGACGTCACCGGCACAGCGTCGCCTCGGCCCTCGTGGGCGAGCTTCAGGCACTGCGGGAGCATGTTACTGACCATTACCTGGTCCGCCTCGACAGAATTGCCGGATCGAACGTGCAGCCATTCCCGTACCACCTGTTTCGGGGCGAGCGCGACTACATGCCGATTTTTCGCTCGTTGGGCGAAAGCATCGGCTATCTGCCCAGTCCGCTCCCCCGGGATCTGGCGTTCTGGTACACCGGTTTCGCCGTGTGTCTCGAGAGGGCGCATGAGCTCAACGATCTGGCGCGACAAGAAGACCCGGGATGCCTGGACGCGGCGCTCGAGCTCGCATTGCTGCAACGCTCCGAGCTCGTCGAGCTGATGGACAGCGGCAGTGACCTGGTGCGTCGGCTCGCGGAACAAGCTGACAAGCTCACCATCTGAGCCCGCGTACCGTCGGTTAACAACGGCCGGCCGATAGTCCCCCATTTGGGGGATGGGCCTGACCCGCACCCCGGCTGTTAGTGTGAGGTCATGCTCGACCCAGGCGCGCCGAGGCTGCTTGCCTGTCCGCAATGCGATCTTCTGCAGAAGCACGTGCATTTCGCAGCACAGAGCAGGAAACGATGCCGGCGCTGCGGCGCTGTCGTTGTCCTGCCTCGTCACGCCTCGTTAGATCGTCCAATGGCGCTGGCCCTGACGTGCGCCGTGGTGTTTGTGTTGGCCATTGTGTTTCCACTCGTATCCATGAATGTTCACGGGGACACCATCTCAACGACGCTGCCGCGTGCTGTCTGGGCTCTCCACGAGCACGATATGACCGCGCTGGCGCTGCTGGTCCTCGTGACAACCCTTCTCGCGCCCGCCATCCACATCGCAGCCATTCTCAC
>JAXDQF010000423.1:0-6404 GCA_034668025.1 Gammaproteobacteria bacterium
GGGGCGCTCCTGCGCACGGCCCCTGCTCCGCCAAGATCACGGCGCGGCTTGCACTGTATTTGACAAAAGATGGACGCCATTTTTGGCGCGCGCGGTGCGCTGCCGTGGCGGCATGCGCTTTGCATGATCGGCGCACTGGAATTTTACGCAGGGAATTTTCGTGAACGGCATCGAAGCCTTCGGACAGCCTGATCGAGTACCTTGCCAACGTTCAAATGCAGCACTGAAGGGCGCGGAGAACTAACAATGGCGGCCGTGATTGAACCCACCGGCGCGTCAGCAACAGCCGGGCAGCAGCAAACCAAGCGGATCCGATTCGGCAGCGTGGAGCCCGCGCTGCTGGTTGTGCTCAAGCAGCTGGATCCGCTCGTGGCGGTGCTGTGCCTGATCGCGTGTGTGCTGGTCTGCCGCGGTCCGTTTACACCCGGCCTCGGCGCTGTAGCCGTCCTTACCTTCGTGATCGCCAGCCGTGTTTTCGGCCGCGCGAGCCGCGACGAGGAAATGGCTGGTGCGCGCATCACGACGACGTTCCCGCGGATCGTGCTCGAGTGGTTCCTGGTGGTGTGCATTCTTCTGCTGGTCGGATTCGCATTCAAAGTCACCGCGCAGTTCTCGCGCGCGATGATGCTCACCTGGTTCGCCATCACGCCGTTTGCGCTCTATGCGGCACACGCCATGCGCCTGCGGGCGCGCTGGCTGATCGCCAATAGCGACTACGGACCGAGCTATCTGATCATCGGAGCGAACAGCGTCGGCTTCGAGTTGCTGCGGCGTCTGCCCAGCAAAGGCTTCCTGGGCTTCTTTGATTTCCGCAGCGCTGATCGTCTTCCGGACACCATCGATCCGGCCCACTTGATTGGGCATTGCAAAGACGTAGCTGAATTCGCGCGCTCGCACGGCGTGACCTCTATCTACATCGCCCTGCCCCTGAGCAATGTGCCGCGTATCGGCGAGATGGTGCGCGAGCTGCGCGACACCACCGCGTCCATTTATTTCGTGCCGGACGTGTTCGCGTTCGATCTGATCCAGGGCCGGCTCGTGGAGATCAACGGAATGCCGGCGATCTCGGTCTGCGATACCCCGTTTCACGGCATGGACGCGGTTTCGAAGCGCGTAACCGATATCGTTCTGGCGACCGGAGCGCTGCTGCTGCTCGCCCCGCTGATGCTGCTGATCGCTGTGGCGGTCAAGATGACATCGAAGGGTCCGATTCTGTTTCGCCAACGCCGCTATGGCCTCAATGGCGAAGAGATCATCGTCTACAAGTTCCGCAGTATGAGCGTCACCGAGGACGGCGCGGTGGTGACCCAGGCGACGAAGTCAGACAAGCGCGTAACGCCCCTGGGGCGGATCCTGCGCTCAACGTCGCTGGACGAGCTGCCTCAGCTATTGAACGTGCTCGAAGGCAAGATGAGCGTTGTAGGCCCGCGTCCGCACGCGGTGGCTCACAACGAGCAGTACCGCAAGCTCATCAGCGGCTACATGATCCGGCACAAGGTCCGCCCCGGAATCACGGGACTGGCCCAGGTGAACGGTCTGCGCGGTGAAACCGAGACAGTTGAGAAGATGACCGCGCGCGTGCGTTACGACCTGGAATACCTCAGCCACTGGACGCCATGGCTCGATGTGAAGATCATTTTCAAGACGCTGTGGGTCATCGCTCGCGACCAGAACGCCTACTGAGACTTAAGCCTTCGGCTGCGATTACAACAATCCAGCGCATTTTTTTCAGGTGAAAGCTCAAATCGCCGCGCCCTGCCGGCTGTAACGCTCGGCCCCCCTCGCGCACTATACATAAGGGACTCACCGTGGGTCCGTGGCGAACCGGTTTTGCGCCCCAACGGCGCAGAACCGGGTTCGGCTGCCCGATACCGGACCAAAGAAATGTCGAGGAAACCTCATCCAGCTGTCAAACGGATGTAACGCGCCTCGACCAAAGTCCTGTATAAGCATCTGATCAGCCACGCTCTCTGCGGTGCATGCTGCCGGTCAGTCGCGGATTTCCGTGACGCGGCACGCGAATTGCATAATCACAACGGTCAGGGAGCGATGGTGATGTTATGATACAGGGTACTTTTTTGTCGCCGTACTCAATAAGAACTGGTGCGACATGCGGAACCAACTAAACAGTTTCAATACTAACGTTCGATTTTAGTTCGTTCGGGTCTCGATTTTTTTGGGGAGGAATACAAGTGGCTGCGGTCGTCGGTTCAGTCGGCGGTTCGGTCCCGGGTTCAGGCTCACAGAAACGCGTTGGCTTCGGCAGTGTGGAGCCGGCGCTGCTGGCGGTTCTCAAACACCTCGAACCCCTGGCTGCAACTGCCACATTGGCACTGTGTGCACTCGCCTTTCGAGTACCTTTCACGGCCGCCGTCGGTGCGGTGGCTGTACTGACCTTTGTAATTTCCGGACGTGTGTTTGGCCGTGTGCAACGGGACGAGGAGCTGCACGGGAAGTCACACGCTACTGTCTTCGGACGCATCATCATCGAATGGTCGGCCGTCGTGTGCGTCCTGCTGCTTGCGGGATTCGCCTTCAAGGTCACCGCGCAATTCTCCCGCGCCATGATGCTCACGTGGTTCGCGGTGACACCACTGACTCTTTATGCAGTCCATGTGGCCCGCCTGCGAGTCCGGTGGCTCATCTCGAACAGTGATCTTGCCCCCAGCTACCTGATCATCGGCGCCAACAGTGTCGGCTTCGAGCTGTTCCGGCGCCTGCCCCGCAAGGGCTTTCTGGGGTTCTTCGATTTCCGCAGCGCCGACCGATTGCCTGATACGATTGATCCGGCCCACCTCATGGGCCACTGCAAGGATGTGGCCGAATTTGCCAGGACGCACGGTGTGACATCGATCTACATCGCCCTGCCGCTCAGTAACGTGCCGCGGATCGGCGAGATGGTGCGCGAGCTGCGCGACACCACCGCGTCCATTTATTTCGTTCCCGACGTGTTTGCATTCGATCTCATCCAGGGCCGCCTGGTCGAGATCAACGGGATGCCCGCCATCTCGGTCTGCGACACACCCTTCCACGGCATGGACGCGGTCATGAAGCGGGTGACCGACATCGTACTGGCCGGCTGCGCCCTGCTGCTGCTGGCACCGCTGCTGGTCTTGATCGCGCTGGCGGTCAAATTGACATCGTCCGGGCCGGTGTTGTTTCGCCAGCGCCGTTACGGACTGAACGGCGAAGAGATCCTCATCTACAAATTCCGCAGCATGACCGTTACTGAGGACGGTGCGGTCGTGACACAGGCGACCAAGTCGGACAAGCGCGTCACGCCCTTGGGCCGGATCCTGCGATCCACGTCCCTGGACGAGCTGCCGCAGCTGCTGAACGTGCTGGAAGGCAAAATGAGCGTGGTCGGCCCGCGGCCGCACGCTGTAGCGCACAATGAGCTCTACCGAAAGCTCATCAATGGCTACATGATACGTCACAAGGTCCGGCCGGGAATCACCGGCTGGGCGCAGGTGAACGGCCTGCGGGG
The DNA here is from genome assembly GCA_034668025.1 of Gammaproteobacteria bacterium. Lineage (GTDB taxonomy): Bacteria > Pseudomonadota > Gammaproteobacteria > Steroidobacterales > Steroidobacteraceae > 13-2-20CM-66-19. The sequence goes on from JAXDQF010000423.1 coordinate 3,488, forward strand.
CGAAACCGAGACTGTCGAGAAGATGCGCGCGCGGGTGCACTTTGACCTGGAATACCTCAGCCATTGGTCCCCGTGGATGGATGTCAAGATTATCTTCAAGACATTGTGGGTCATCGCACGCGACCAGAACGCCTATTGAGCCGATTCTTCGAGTTTAGAGATTGCGGAAGCAAGTGCCTGAATATGTTGGATCGAAACGAACGATGGTTGCGCGTGTTATGTCAGGGCGGCCGACTGCGGTGCTTTGGCGACGCTGGTCACAATTGCGATCTGTGCGGCCGAACCGACCTGACGCCGATCACAGACGCTACAAACTTCTGTAGAATGCCTTTTCGAAGGGAAGGATAATAATTGGACATGGCGTGCAGGTCTGAACAGCGCGTCGTCGCCCCCAAAGTGGAACCGCAAACTGCGAGTTGGAATGTGGGGCCGGAGTCCGAAGTGTCAGTCATGTCTGAGAATGTGCCTGGGAGTCAAAGTGCTTACTCACTCGCGCCCGCGTTGCGCCTTCCACCTGTGAAGAGCCCTTCGCCCAGTGCGTATGCCCAATCCATCGGACTCACCGATACCGTGATACTGCGCGAGGTCGTCCACGTGATCGACGACTTCGGGCTACCCGAATTCACAGCGGTTGCTGCGAGCTATGGGCAGGACCGCTTCGGTTACGTCGTAACACCGAACGTTGACCACCTCATCCGCTACTACGAGGATCCAACGTTCCGGGCGCAATATCGCGCCGCCGATTTCATCCTCATGGACAGCCGGTTCGCGGCCCGCCTGGTACGCCTCCTGAAAGGTGTCCGGTTGCCCGTGTGCACCGGTTCCGACCTTACGGCGCAGCTGCTCGCGAAAGTCATTCAACCGAGCGACCGGATCGTCATGATCGGCGGGACGGACGCCCAGGCGCAGCAGATCGCCGGCAAGTACGGCCTCACGGACCTGCAGCATCACAATCCACCGATGGGGTTCATCAAGGAGCCGGCCGCGGTGGAGGATTGTCTGAAATTCATTGAGAGCGTCAGCCCCTTCCGCTTCTGCTTCCTGGCCGTGGGCTCGCCCCAACAGGAGACACTGGCCCAGGCGCTGCGCGCCCGCGGCGTAGCCAAGGGCCTGGCTCTGTGCATCGGCGCGTCACTCAACTTCGTTACCGGCCACGAGAAGCGCGCGCCCATCTGGATGCAGCGCCTGGCGCTCGAATGGCTGTTCCGGCTGCTGCAGAATCCGAAGCGGCTCGCGCGCCGCTATCTCGTGCGCGGCCCGCGAATTTTTGCGCACCTGCGCCGCTCGCGGGTGGTCCTGCGCAAAGCGACGCTCTCCGGCTGAGCATCCGCGGAAAGTCGAATAAAAGCTGCGCGTCGCCCGTCTCCTCCCAAATACAATAGTCGGCTGCAGGGGAGGGTCGGATGCCTGAGATCTCTATTGTTGTGCCTACGTTTTCCGAGTCGGAAAACATTACCGAGCTGCATTCCCGCATCAGCGCCACGATGGGTGCGCAGAGCTGGGAGCTGATTTTCGTCGATGATGACTCGCCCGATGGCACTGCGGATCTCGCGCGGGCGCTCGCAGCCAAGGACCCCAGGGTCCGCTGCATCCAAAGAATTGGCCGCAGGGGACTCTCCACAGCAGTTGTGGAAGGCGCTCTGAGCTCGTCTGCGCCCTTCGTGGCCGTCATGGACGCCGACCTCCAACACGACGAAACGATCCTCCCGACCATGCTCAACGAGCTGCGCTCGCGCGACCTGGATGTCGTGGTCGGCAGCCGCTATATCGCCGGCGGCGGCACGGGAGATTGGGATGAGGGCCGCAAGGAGATCAGCCGGATAGCGGGTCGACTCGCCAAGGGACTCGTACCGGAGCAGTTGCGCGATCCCATGAGCGGCTTCTTTGTCATGAAGTCCGAGGCCCTGCGGGACGCAGCCCACCGGCTTTCGGGCTACGGCTACAAGATCCTCCTCGACCTGTTTGTCTCGGCAGGCCGGCCGTTGCGGTTCGCCGAGGTTCCCTACACGTTCAAGCCCCGTACGCACGGCGAGAGCAAGCTCGACTCGCTCGTGGCCTGGGAATACCTGATGCTGCTGGTCGACAAGCGCATCGGACACATCATTGCACCCCGGCTGTTGTTCTTTGCCCTGGTCGGCGGCTCCGGCGTGGCGCTCCACTACGCCACTCTCAGCACCCTCTACCTCGGCCTCGGTGTGTCATTCACGGTCGCCCAACTCGTCGGCACTGTGCTTGCAATGACTTCCAACTTCTTTCTCAACAACCTGTTCACTTATCGGGATCAGCGCCTGCGCGGCACGAAACTGGTGCGGGGCCTGCTGAGCTTCTACGCGGTCTGCGGCATGGGTGCCCTGGCCAACATCGGCATTGCGGCCTATGCCTTCTCCCAGAATCTCGAGTGGGCCTTGTCCGCCCTCGCCGGTATCGTGGTGGGAACGCTGTGGAATTATCTCGCCACCGCCCGCTTCACCTGGGGATCGCGCAAGTAGTTTCGAACTCGATGGCAGCTACACCCATGCTCAGACCCGCCCGCCGGTGGGCCCTCCTCCTGTTGGGCATCTTCGTGTTGGCAACTGTCAGTGTTGCCAGCGTTCCTGCCTGGCGACACGCACTGTTGCGCTCGATCGGTTGGGCGCTGGTCGCGCAGGACGACCTCGCGAAAGCTGACATCATCGTCGTGTCATCCGACAGTCTGGGCGCGGGCATGCTGGAGGCCGCGGACCTCGTAAAAACAGGTTTCGCGCCGCGAGTTGCGATCTTTGATCGAGCCCAGACCCCCGTGCAGCGCGAGCTGCTCCGGCGTGGAGCCCCGCCCTATGATCCGCGCGGCTTCGCCCTTCGAGTGCTGCAAAGCCAGGGTGTCAGCGAGATCGTAAAATTGGCGGCTGTGACGGGCACCACGGATGAAGGCCGGGTA
>JAXDQF010000424.1:0-5284 GCA_034668025.1 Gammaproteobacteria bacterium
ACTAACAAGCTCCTGGTACTGTTTGCTGCTTCAACAGCCGCGCTATTCACGGCCCACTCCTGGGCGGACGTGCGATTGCCGAGACTCGTCGCAGATCACATGGTTCTGCAGCGCGATGCGAAGCTCACTGTTTGGGGATGGGCGGTGCCTGGTGAGAAAATCCAGGTTCGGGTCCGCAGCCAACACGTAACTACTCGAGCTGACGCCCGAGGGCAATGGTCTGCTTCGATGGGTCCATTGACGGCCGGAGGGCCGTACGACATGACAGTGAGCGGTAAAAACACCGTCGTGCTACACGATGTTCTGGTGGGCGATGTCTGGTTGGCGTCTGGGCAATCCAACATGGAATTCCCTCTCCAGGGTAGCGGGGAATGGAAGACGGGCGTCTATCACGCGGAAACTGAGGTCTCCGCGGCGAACTATCCTCGAGTGCGGCTCTTTAAAGTGCATCAGAAAGTAGCCTTCAGGCCGGCAAAAGACGTAGATGCTGATGGCTGGGTGGCCGTAACTCCTGAGACCGTCGGGAATTTCTCGGCTGTGGCCTATTTATTTGGCCGGGAGCTACACGAACGCTACCGGATACCCGTCGGAATGATCGAGACGGACTGGGGTGGAACGGTAGCCGAAGCGTGGGTGAGCGAGGCGGGACTAAAAGCATTCCCGGAGTTTCGGGAACCGATCGACAGTGTGTTTCGCGCAAACGAGAAGGCCGCCGCTGCGGACGCAATTTCGAAGCTGATCAGCGATCCGAACAGGCCGACTGTTCTGTTCAACAGCATGATCGATCCACTGATTCACTTCAGAATCAAAGGAGTGATCTGGTACCAGGGCGAAGCCAACGCCATGGACAATCGATCGGCTCAGTACCGCAGATTGTTCCCAGCTTTGATCGAGGACTGGCGAAGCCATTGGGGGTACGACGTGCCGTTTTTCTTTGTACAGCTCGCGGGATATGGCCACAACGAGGTCGAGCCGGCGGAATACTCCTGGGCTGACCTGCGCGAAGCGCAGAGCATGACGCTCTCCCTTGCGGCCACGGGCATGGCGACCGCGATCGATATCGGCGATGAGAACGACATTCACCCGAAAGATAAGCAGGACGTGGCGCACCGGCTGGTCCTGGCGGCCGCCAATGGGGCCTACGGTGACAATGTTGTTTACTCCGGCCCCACCTACCAATCGATGCAGATCGAAGGCAATCGCATCCGCATCAAATTCTCAAATAGCGGCTCCGGACTGCTCATCAAGGATAAGTACGGCTATGCCCGCGGCTTCGAGATTGCGGCCGGCGATGGAAAGTTCCGCTGGGCCCAGGCTCAGAAGGAAGGGCACGATATCGTTGTTTTCAACGATGCCGTCTCCCAACCGGTCGCTGTGCGGTATGACTGGAGCAACACGCCAGACGGCAACGTGTACAACAAAGAAGGCCTCCCAGCGCTTCCGTTCAGGACGGACGCACCAAAGCACTAAGCGCCGGCGCCACTGCGCCCGGTCACACCGTTTCCGCGGGCGCCGGTACGATCTCGATCCGTGTGCTCTGCTCGCCCAGCCGGGGATGAGTCGCCGTGATCCGGACTGTTCCGGAGCTTCCCGTGGAGCGGATCCATACGGCGGCGACGCCGCCGACCAGGAGGCAGGGGTTTTCGCCAATGAGCTCTGCGGGACCCTCGAGCGCCAGTCGGATCGCATCGGCCGCAAAGGGGCGGACGTTGCCGAACTCATCGGTGACCCGCAGTACCAGGCGAGTGCAATCCGCGCCGTCCGCCAGCAGTTGGGAATCATCCGGCGTGAGCACGAATTGTTGGTCGAGACCCTGGCCCGACCAATTTCGAACGATGACCTGCTTGCCGCCGATGTATCCCTCGATGCGCAAGTCTCCCCAATTCTGGAGGAGGTCGAGTGCCCAGTCCGTGAACACGAACGGCGGATGCGCGAGGTGTGGGAACTGCTTGCGGTCCGGACCGCCTTCCACGAGGAGTTTCCCCCCGAGGAACAGTTTGAGATGCTCGCAGTTCGAGCACACCACGATCCGGGACAGTAACCCGGCTGCATCCCCGGCCGCCCAATGCAGCGCAAGTTCCAGGACGAGCTCTTCGCCGGGTTCGCACTGAGAGCGATAGAAACCGGCCGCCCGCTTGGGCTCGCGGAAGATGTCCACCACACCGTGATAGCAGATCCGGTCGCCCGAGCCGAAGTTCGCGTGGGTGTTGTAATCGAACGCGCACCAGGCGATGCCGCCTGCGTATCGGGAATCGGACGCGAGCTGATCGTGCACGCGAGCGTGGCGCAGAGCGTGCTCGATCAGACGGTCGGCGTTGTCCGTCGTCTTTGTACTATAGGTATGGCCGATGAATTCGGTGTTCAGATAGAGCGGATGATTCGGCTCCTGCAGCGGAAATCCGAAGTCGTTCAGTGTGAAGACGTCCTCGAGCAGCTCCGAATTCCGAAAAGCACGGATGCCGCCCGTCTGCCTCGTCGGATCGAGCTCGTGGGCAGTGCGGTTGGTCCGGGTGTAGAGCTCATGATCGTCCGGGGATTCATTGATCCGGACGCCCCACAGAACGATCGAGGGATGATTCCAGTCGCGGCGGATCATGCGCCGGACGTTGTCGACCGCCAGATCCTTCCACGCGGCATCGCCTATGTGTTGCCAACCGGGTATTTCCTCCAGAACGAGCAGGCCCAGCTCATCGCAGGCCTCCAGAAAATGCCGCGACTGCGGATAGTGCGACGTGCGCACGATGTTGCACTTGAGCTCCTTGCGGAGGATTTCGGCATCCCGACGCTGTACGCGACGCGGCATCGCCGGTCCCACGAACGGGAAGTTCTGATGGCGGTTGAGTCCTCGCAGCTTCACGATCCGGCCGTTGAGCTCGAAGCCGCGTTCGGTGAAGCGGGCGGAGCGGAACCCGAAGATGCACGAGTCGTTATCGATGACGCGCCCGTCGCGCACGAGCCGAACGCGCACTTTGTAGAGATGCGGGTGATCGATATCCCACAGACGCACGGGCGGAAGCTTCGCGAACCGTATTGTGTGGCTGTGAGGTTCCGCTTGCCCAGTCCCCGCTGGGGACGTCACCGCTGCCGCGGCTCCAGTGGATTCGGGGACCTGCACGGATGCCGCCGGCTCCTGTTCCAATGGCCGGGCGCGCCGTGATCCGGACAGAGGTTCTGAGGCCCTTGCAATCACGCGCTCACCATCGACCAGTTCGGACTCTAGGACGAGCCCCCGCGCGGCAGCATCGAGGTGTTGGATAAAACAGTCCACCTCCAGCCCTGGATGGCTCGACAACACGTTCGTCGGTCTCACGAAGACGTTCTCGAGGAAGCATGGGTCGACGAGTTTCAGGGACACTTCGCGGTACATACCGCCGAAGGTCAGGTAATCCACCAGGTTCCCAAAAGGCGGGATGTCCGGCCGCTCGGTCGAATCAACTTCGACTGCCAGGACGTTCTCACCTGCGAGATCAACGTGCTCGGTGAGGTCGAACCCGAATGGCGTGAAGCCTCCGCGATACTCACCCAGGCGAATTCCGTTCAGCCACACGGTCGAAGCGGTCATCACGCCTTCGAAGTCGACGAGGACTCGCCGGCCGCGCGCCGCGGGCGGGAGTCTGAAGTGCCTTCGATACACCGATACGAACTGGTATGCCTTGTCATCAAAACTATGCCAGGGGAGGCGGATATTGGCGTGGGGAAGGACAACACGCTCGAAACCGGAATCATCGAATTCCCCGCTGGGGACGTCACCGCTCCCCGCTGGGGACGTCACCGCTACCGCGGCTCCAGTGCCGCGGCTCCAGTCCTTCCCGTGCGCGCCGTCCACCCGCGTGCGGCTGTAAAGCCAGTTGCGGTTCAAGGGCAGGACCCACCGGCCGGTCCCCGCTGGGGACGTCACCGCTGCCGCGGCTCCAGTGTCCTCGGGCGGTGTTGTTTCCGCCTCGGCGCCGCGGAACGCGGTTGCACTGACGAGTGAGCCTGTCGTCTTCAGGAAGTCGCGTCTGTCCATCGACGCTATTATTCCCGAGGCAGTAACGGACGGATATCGACTTCCAGCAAATTCTTTGCGAGCGCCGCAATAGTCTGTGCGGTTCCACCGAATGCCCACAGCTGGTCCTCGTCGCGCAATGTTCGAGGACCCTGCGCGGTGTTCAGCACGGGGCTGTGGTATTCCATTTCGCCAAAGCCGAGACCATCCCACGCTTGAAAGACCTGATCGTCGCGGGGGACTCCTTCCGGATGGTCTCCGTAACGAGCCGACGTGTCTACCGGAAATTGCCGCACGATCAAACACCACCGATCGGGGGAGAGCCCGCGCAAGATCGCCGCGCGACCCGTGAGCGCTTCAGCCGCAATTCCGAGTTTCGCATTCGCTTTGCCTTCAATCCGCCAAATGACGCTGTCGGGTGTCTTCTGCCATCCCCCGGGCAGCCCATAGGACAAAAGGTCGGTCTCATGCCCGTGACGTAGCGGCACAATCAAAATAGAACCGACGGGCGTCTGCAGTACATGCCACAGATCTATTTCACCGGCCCCGTTGTTTCCTTCGACGGTCAGCTCGTGCACGGTCTGCACTCCCACGTAGTCGACGCCGTGCATGAGCGGGTGATTCAGGGGAAGAGGGGGATCGGCCATGCGAATTTTGCGTTCAACCGCGAAATCCAGGTATTCATCACTTCTGCCTTGCACCGGCAGCCGTCCCTTTGCGGCCAAAGCCACCGTGTCGGGCGCTTCATCGATATAGGCGTACCGGCCCGGGTCGGTGACTGACGGGACGTGGTAGTTACTCAGGCCGCGCCAGTCCGGCTTACCCGCCCAGTGATACCGCAACTCTGGCGAAAACCAGAGTCTGTCGCCCCCTAGTCCGCCCGCCAGCTCGTCGGGCGCTGCTTTGACTTTCTGTGTGTCGGCAAGCTCGGGGTGGGTCCAGAGCAGATTGGGGCCATCTGGAGAAAACGCCAGCGCGACAATCCTGCCGGCGGCAAGAGTCACCGCCACGACCCCTCTGCCGTGCAGCTGCCTGACTGGGATCGAGGCTTTGGCCAGATCGTTTAGCACCTGCGAATACATTCGACCATTCCGCATGAGCGATCGTGTACGTTACCGGATGACATTAGACCGGCCGCGCTTGCGCAGTCAAGCAACCATCTGAAATGTTAGTATCGAGGTGCGCGTTGTCCGAACCGTTGCAGCTCGAGGCGCATTGGCTCCATGAAGAACTCAAAACGAGACCGCGGCCCTGCCGCTGCGCCCGCCCGGAGGCCTGCGCACCCCGTGACGGAGT
>JAXDQF010000425.1:0-3202 GCA_034668025.1 Gammaproteobacteria bacterium
CCCCTTGGTCGCATTCACGAAGATCGAGGAATGGCGAAAGAAGCGGTTAGGAAATACGGGAATGGCGATAAACGGCGCGCCCGCTAGCTCGAGGCTGCGTAAATAGTAGGTGAGCCCAAGCTCGGAAACCTCGAACTGCCGGTTCCGGAGCATGCGCTCCATGATCTCACCAACATTGTGCGAACTCCACAGCTCCAGGTCGATCCCTTCCGGCCGGACCCGACCGTCGAACAGTGCGCGCGTGCGGTCGTAATCCCAGCAAGCAAGAGTAAGCTTCAGATTCGCCATTGGACCTCCTTGGCGCGGGTGCCCGGCCTGTTTAGTCTCGTGAGCCTATAATGCCTGGGCCTGATCGCGATCCCGCCAGCCGATGTAGAGACTCGAGCAAGCCTAATGCAAATCGTCGCCTCGCCCGTGCATGAGAGGAACACCGAGGCGCCTGCCCGGACAGCATCAATCCGAATCGAGAATCTGAGCAAGACCTACCAGGAGAATGCCGGGAGTTCGGTCGTGGCGCTGGAGGAGATCAATCTCAACCTTCCGGCGAATTCATTTGTCAGCCTACTTGGGCCGAGCGGTTCTGGAAAGTCCACGCTGCTCAAGCTCATCGCCGGAATCGAAAGGCCCTCAAACGGCGTCATTCGTTGCCACGCAGAGGTGGTCGACGGCGTCAACACCGGCGTGGCTTACGTGCCGCAGGGGCGGGGTCTGTTCCCCTGGATGACGCTGCTCGGCAATATCGAGTTTCCGCTGAAGATAGCCGGTGTTGCTCCCGCCGAGCGCCGCCGCAAGGCATTGCAATGGATCGAACGGGTGAAGCTTGGCGGCTTCGAGAATAAGTTTCCGCGCCAGCTATCCGGCGGGATGGAAAAGCGAGGGTCATTGGCGCGCGCACTCATTACCGACAAGCCGATCCTGCTGATGGACGAACCATTCGGGCCGCTGGATGCGCAGACGCGCCTTAGCCTGCAGCAGCAATTGACGCAGCTTTGGGAGGACGTGAAAAACACGGTCGTCTTCGTGACCCATGACGTCATCGAGGCCATCGCACTGTCCGATCTCGTTGTTGTCCTGTCCTCGCGCCCGGGACGTATCCTGGACGTCGTTACCGTCACGCTACCGCGGCCGCGCAACGTATTGTCGGTGCCCGACTGTGACGGTTTTGCCGAGCTGCATGCGCGCCTGCAGCAGCTCCTGTTCCGCGAGCAGGGCTGAGCGGGAGACGAATGGATGCGCGTGGTTCAGGCCTTTCTTCCCGCGATCGTCATCATCGGCGCCTGGGAGCTCGGAGCATATTTTGCGTTCGACCCGCGGTTCGTCGGACAGCCAAGCCAGATTTTCAGCCATCTTCTCGCTGAAGTAACCCGGGGCGAGATATGGGCCGATGCCGCGATCACCTTCTGGGAGATCATGCTCGGATATGTCATTGGCGCGGTTGCTGGCGGTGCGCTCGGCTTTGCGCTCGGTTTTCGCCCGTGCCTGGCGCGGATCGTGGAGCCTTACATCCTGATCTTTAGTGCCATCCCCAAGATTGCGATCGCCCCGATCATCATCATCGCACTCGGCATCGGCATCCAGTCGAAAGTCGCCATCGTCGTCTCGATGGTCTTTTTTCTGATGTTCTACGCGGTATTTTCGGGAGTCAAGCAGATCGAGCCTGACTTCATCCACCAAGCTCGCATCATGGGAGCGAACCGCGGCGAGATCATCGCCTACATCGTCATTCCGGCGATCGCCCCGAACATATTCGACGGGTTGAAGACCAGCATCATCTTCGCCGTGATCGGCGCGCTTATTGGTGAGTTCATCGCCGCCAAGGCGGGACTTGGATTCTACATCCTCAATGCATCCGGCGCCTTCAATATCAGCGGAATCTGGGTCGGGGTCATCCTGATCGTCTCGCTTGTATTTGTCCTGACCACGGCGATCGGCATCGCTGAACGGCGCGTGCTGCGCTGGCTGCCAGATCTGGGCTCCGGGCGAGGCGGAATCTGAGGACGTGGGTATGGATCGTGTTATCGAGGCGCACGCTTGGCGAATCACAAGGGGGGCTTAGTGAAACTGCAAAGACTCCAACCACTCGTGCGCGACACGTGCGCTATTATCGCAGCACTTGCCGCCGTGTTCGCCGGGCCGCTTCGGACCGAGGCCCAGGAGCTAACAAAGGTGACCATTGCCTTGCCGGTTCTCGCATCTGTGGTGATGCCGCTGCACTACGCGCGCGATGCTGGAATCTTCAAGAAGTATGGGCTCGACGTGGACCTGCCGGTATTTCGTGGCGGCCCGCCCGCTAACGCTGCACTCTTGTCTGGTGACGCCCAGTTTCTGGCCGCCGACCCTTACGAGTTTCTCAAAGTCGCGGACAGCGGACGCGAGATCCGCGTCTTGACGCTCGTGCATTCGCTGACGTTCGATTTCGTCGCATCTGACGCCTTCCTCAAGGAACGCAATATTGATCTCAAGGCGCCGCCCAAAGCCCGCCTCGCCAAGCTCAAGGGAATGAAGATCGGAAATAGCGCCGTCGGCGGGACCAACGAAGCCTTTGCGCGCTGGTACATGAAATATGGCGGATTGGACCCCAGTCGCGACCTTGAAAGCGCCACCCTGGGGGGTACCGCGCAACTGATCGGCGCGATGCGAGCAGGCCAGATAGACGGTTATGTACAGTCGCCACCTGGCGGTTACACCGTGAAGCGGCTCGGCGTCGGACAGGTGCTAGTCGATTTCCGGGAAGTGCCGGAACTGGAAGGGACGTTGTTCACCGGTCTCCAAACGCGCCGCGACTACATCCAGTCAAATGCGCCGGTGGTCGGCCGTGTGGTGAAAGCAGTGATCGAGGCGAGCAACTACCTTGTCGATCATCCCGCGGAAGTTGCGCAACTCCTCAAAAAGGGAGCGTATTCGCAATTCGAGCTTCAGGACCTCGAGGAGACTCTGAAAAGCACCGGATATACGTTTCGTCCCCGCCAAGACACGGCACGCGACTGGCAGTACGTGCAGGATATTTTTCGCCAAGCAGTCGGCGAGAATGCGGCCACTAAGGCGAAGCTGGTCGAGGGCGAGACCTGGACCAATAGATTCATAGAGGGAGCAACACGGTAGACTCGGCGGATATAAGCCGATGGCGTCATCCAGCCCAATATTGGAAACCCCCATCTTGATTGTCGGCGGCGGCCCGGTGGGACTCGCGCTCGCGTCGGAT